>JABMNC010000146.1 GCA_013205365.1 Cryomorphaceae bacterium
CGCATGCCGATCCTTATCGCGTGCACCCTTGGCAGCCATTCGGCGATCAAAGGCGGCTTGCAAATCGGTTCCCGTTTGGTTGGCCAGGCAAAGCGTCACAAAAAGCACGTCGGCCAACTCTTCGCCTAAATCCTTGCCTTTATCGGACTCCTTCTCTGACTGCTCCCCATAACGGCGTGCAATAATCCGCGCGACTTCGCCCACCTCTTCGCTGAGCTGCGCCATGTTGGTGAGCTCGTTAAAGTAGCGCACTCCATAGTCCGCAATCCATTGATCAACCTCGGCCTGCAGGGCCCCAAGGGGTAAATTCGCATCAAACTTCATCATTATTCCTTGTTTTTAGAGTCCATGGTAATAGTTACAGGCCCGTCATTGACCAGAGACAGCCTCATGTCGGCGCCAAAAATTCCGGTCTTAACGGGCAAATTGGCAGTATTCCATAGGATGTCGACAAAATCTTCGTAGAGGGGCTGTGAAATACTGGGCTGCGCGGCCTTAAAATAGCTTGGTCGGTTGCCCTTCTTGGTAGAGGCATGCAGCGTGAACTGACTCACCACCAAAAGTTCCCCTGCGGCCTCGGTGATGCAGCGGTTCATCACCCCTTCTGCGTCGGCAAAAAGCCTCATTTTGCTAATCTTTTGGGCAATCCAAAGGTTGTCTTCGGCACTGTCCTCGGCCTCCCAGCCGGCGAGAACCATCAGGCCAGGTCCAATTTTGCAGTGCACCTTTCCCTCGATAAGCACGCTCGCCTCGAGCACCCGCTGAATAACTACCCTCATCGAGTGCGGCCCTTTAAATCGTTGTAGGCCCCGTGGCGGTAGGGGTCGTTCTCGTCTTCGCCCACCAGCATGCTCAGGTAGCTCTCGTAGCGGGTTGGGGCAAGCGCATTGGCCTCGTAGGCCGTCCGCACCGCGCAACCCGGCTCGTCGGAGTGCAGGCAGTTGCCAAAGCGGCACTGCGAAGAAAGAGCAAAAATTTCGCGAAAGTAGTGGCTGAGCTCCTCGCGCTCCATATCTACCAAACCAAAACCCCTGATGCCTGGAGTGTCAATTAAATAGCCTCCAAAATCGAGGGGATGCATCTCGGCAAAGGTGGTGGTGTGCTGGCCCTGGCCGTGCGCCGAACTAATGGCTCCGGTGCGCAGCTGCAAACCGGGCTGCAGGCGATTGGCGAGGCTGCTCTTGCCCACGCCGCTGTGCCCGCTGAAGAGCGAAACCTTGCCTTGGAGCGCCTCGCGTAGGCCGTCAAGCCCCTCACCCGTCTCGGCCGAAACCCGCAGGGTCGGGTAGCCCGCCTGGCCGTAGGCCGCCTCGCGGTAGGCCAACTCCGCCTCGGTCGCCTCATTGAGCTCGTCTACCTTGTTGAATGCAATTAGGGCGGGAATCCGGTAGGCCTCTGCCGTGGCTAAAAAGCGATCCATAAAACCAAACAAGGTCTTGGGTTCGGCCACCGTGGCCACCAGCACCGCCTGGTCGATGTTGGCCGCGATTACTTGGGACTTGTGCGACAAATTCACCGACTTGCGCACCAAATGATTGCGCCGTTCCCGCACCGATGAGATGGCCCAGCGTCCCTCGGACTCTGGTTCCGCAACAACCTGATCGCCCACTGCAACGGGGTTTGTGGCCCTGCTGCCCGAGAGGCGCAGCGAGCCCCTGAGGCGCGCATCGGCCTGGGTTCCGTCTGCAAACTGAATGCGGTACCAGCTGCCGGTTGATTTTAAGACTAGGGCTTCCATCGGAACACCAAAGATATCGGCTTACCTTCGGCCATCGTTACACCTGGCTATGTCGATTGCTGCTGAAAACCTTCGCAAAACCTACGGGCACCAAAACGCCCTTGATGGATTCACGTTAAATGCCCAGCCCGGCAAGATCTACGGGCTGCTCGGGCCCAACGGCGCGGGCAAGTCAACCTTCATGAAAATTTTGTGCGGACTCCTGCCGGCCGACGCCGGTTCCGCCATGGTTCACGGAATGGACTGCGCCCTGCAAAGCCTTGAGGTCCGGCAAATTCTGGGCTACCTGCCCGAGAACAACCCGCTCTACCCCGACCTCTACGTCACCGAGTACTTGCACTACGTGGCCGATCTCTACCGCGTCAGCCGCGACCGCACCGAAACGCTTATTGCCGACGTGGGCCTAAGCCCCGAGCGGCACAAGCGCATTGCCGAGCTCTCCAAAGGATTCCGCCAGCGCGTAGGCCTTGCGGCCGCCCTGATTCACGACCCCAAGGTCCTCATTCTCGACGAGCCAACCACGGGGCTCGACCCCAACCAATTGGTCGAAATCCGTCAGCTGATTCGCCGCGTTGGCCGCGATAAAACTGTGATTTTGAGCACCCACATTATGCAAGAGGTTCAGGCCATGTGCGACGTGGTGGGCTTCATACGCCGCGGACAGCTCGTGCGCGAGGCTCCCATTGAGGCCTTTGCCGCCGGCAAAGAAGACCTTGA
>JABMNC010000147.1 GCA_013205365.1 Cryomorphaceae bacterium
GTCAGCAGAATTTCTCCGGCAGAGGTCCGCAATGGGTCGTCGTAGCGGGCAAACTCGCAGGTTACCGTGATAAATAGAGGCAGCCGAACGCTGTTGCCAAAATTTCGGCAATCCTCGAGCTGCAAAATGTCTTCGCTGGCCCAATTGACTTCGCCTCCGTGACCAACGTAGGTAGTAATCAAATTACCCTCTTCTATAGAACGCAGAAGTTCCTCGCGCAGCTTCGGATAGGACTGGTTGCCCGCACTCGAAACTTGAGCATAGCCGTCTGAATATAGTTTGCGGACCTCAAAGTCGGCATGCTGGGTATCCACTCGCTGAGCAATTTTATCGCTGACCAGGGTCAAAATATGCTCCCAGTCTTCGTCGACGTCGTCGGCCACGAAGTTCAAACGCTGCCTCCAGGATCCAATAGACAGCGCCGGATTGGCATACCGAGCGATTTTAGACACTACTCCCTGTGCCTCCGCAAGAGAATTCGCGGGAATCCGACCAATTCCAAGATCCAGGGTTACCGCCCCTAAATTGCCTCCTTCCCCAGGGTCGAGGTATCCAAAAAAGTCGTCAGACACATAAGACGATTTGATGGCCATGCTGGCGGGGGACTGATAGGCCGGTACCCAGTTCTGGTCGGGAGTCAGTCGACCCTTGTAGTCGTAGGATGCGTCGCCAAAAAGAAGGAGGTAGCGAAGCTTGGTGGAGTCTGCCCCGCGTGCCCAAAGCATTTTAAGAAGGTTTCTAAGGCCCATTATGTCTTGGACTCCTCCCGAGAACTCTCGGTATGCCTGATCCACTGCAACCACCGCAACCTTGAGACCCGTCTGCCGGTGCATCGTGGCGAGGTTCTCCGCAGCGGGAATGAAGTCTTCGGGCGCAAAAATTACGTAGTCCACCGAAGGCATTGCATGCAGGTTCTGAAGCGGAATCCTCGATCCTAAAATGGGTTTGCGCGCGGCAGCAGGGGCTATGTACCAAACAGTATGGGCCCTTTCGGCCTCCAGAACCGCCGCGTTGGGCAGAAGTTGAGCAGCATCCAATGGGCTTCCCGAGGCCGTAGTCCGCCAAATCCAGGTGCCTTCTGCAGGCGCCGACATCAGCCTTTGCTGGGAGCCTGGGTTGAAACGGTAGGACTGCACGCTCCCGGCAGTGTACGCAAAGGGCGCGTCGGCCTGAACCGACAGGTAGTCAAGCCAGGCCTTGGCCGCAGGATTTGCGCTGCGTTCTAAGGTAACAGTAGCCCTAGCCCAGCTCGGGCCCGTAGCAACCTGAGTCCAGGACTGACCAATCTGACGTGCAAAGGTTTCGCCGTTGACTCCTGAAACGGCCTGCAGCCCAACGGATCCAATGAATCCCTGACCGGTACGCAACTCCAATTTGGGTCCCGATGAAGTGGTTCTCCCTGCTGCTGCCAGCACAAAATAGGCAGTCGACTGGCCGTCCAAACGGTCAAGACCGAGGTCTACTTCGCGGCTCAGGGTAAAGTCCAAGAGTTCCCCGAACCATGCCCTGCCGCTGCCCACTAAGTTGGATTCGTCTAATTCATGCCAAAACAAGTGCAGGTATCGGCTAACTGTTTGCGGGCTCGAAGGCTGTACCGCATAGGGGGCAATGCGCGATCCGCCCTCGGTGGTGGTAGCAAAATAGGTTTGGCGGCTTGCATAGGGGTTGGTCGAGCGCGACCAGCGGTTGCTGCTGCTGTCGATGCTCCATCGATGCGGACTTTGCCCTAAAAAGTACAGGTATTCGGTAGAGCCAAGCAGCCCATCTCCGCCGTCTTCGATTCGAATGGGCACAGGCGACAAGTCCCTTGCCTCGCCGGAACTGGTATTTACCTCGTTCAAGGCACCGGACTGACGACCCCAGATGCCCAGTTTTGACGACTCAAAGGGAGGACTTCCAAAGCCCAATTGTTCTAAATCCGCTCCACTTAAGCGGTAGACAAAATCTTCGTCGGTAAAAACCTCGGCCCATTGGCCCTTGCTTAAAACGGAATTTGTAGGCCACGACTGCGCCTTGAGCGTCGATAAGACGGCCAAAGACCAGGCAAGTAGGGTCCATAAAACGGGGCGTAAAAGCTTCATGCTGCGTTCAAAGTTCGTAAAGTTCAACGCGCCTTTGGAGAAAAACGTTTAACTAGTCTCGGAAAATCGTATAATTGTGGCCTCAAATGATGCCTCACTCCATGGCCCTAAGACGCCTTATCGCGGTCGCCCTGATCCTAGGATGCACTTGGCTTACCCAAGCGCAAGACCCCCATTTTACCCAGTACTACGCCAATCCCTTGTACTTAAATCCAGCGTTTGCAGGGGTTAAGCAGTGCCCTCGGGTCACCACGAACTACCGCAACCAGTACCCAACCTTGGGCGTTTACCAGACGTTTTCGGCGTCCTACGACCAGTACGTAGACGGCTTAAATGGCGGTATCGGATTCATGATCATGCAGGATGAAGCGGCAAACGGTGATCTTTCGCTGACGGAAGTTTCGGGCATTTACTCCTACCACCTGCAGGTAAACAGGGATTTTATGGTTCTTTTTGGAGCTCAAGCGACCTTTCGCCAGCGCTCCCTGAACTGGAACAACCTCACCTTCCCCGACATGATTGATCCATTCTTTGGTTTTGTTAAGCCGACCAACGAGATCCGTCCTGACGAAACCACGGTGCAGCAAATCGACCTGAGCTTCGGAATGCTCGGCTTTACCGAGAA
>JABMNC010000026.1 GCA_013205365.1 Cryomorphaceae bacterium
ACCGGCCACCTGGTTTGGGAGGCCCTTGAGGCCGCCAACGCTATGGCCGCCCAAGGGATTTCGGCCGAGGTCATCAACTTCGCCACGATCAAGCCTTTTGACACCGAGGCCCTTCTGAAGTCCGTACACAAGACCGGTCGTGTGGTCACCGCCGAGGAGCACCAGCGCCACGGAGGCCTCGGCGACCTTGTCGCTCAGACCCTAGGCATGCACCGACCCGCCCCCATTGAGATGGTCGCCGTCAACGATTCCTTTGGCGAATCCGGCACGCCCGCCCAGCTCATGGACAAGTACGGCCTCAACGCCGCGGCCATTGTCGAGGCGACGCTGCGAGTGCGTAATCGATAGTCCTGGATTGGCACTCTGGCGCTCTGGCTCGTTGGCTCATTAAACCAACGCAACTTTTCAGCATCTTAGCCTCGATGCATCTTGAAGCACTTAGCGACTTTACTCAACTAGTTCAGCGGCACGCGGACCAGTGGTACCGTGTGGCCTTGCGCATCTTGCTGGACCACGGTTCTGCGCAAGACTGCGTTCAGGACGCCAGCATCAAAATGTGGTCGAACTGGTCGAGCTTTCGCGGCGATGCCCAGCGCAGCACCTGGGCCTACCGGTTTGTGGTCAATGAGGCCTTGAGCGCAAAGCGGCGCAGCCGCCCCGTGGCGACTACGGACCCTGCGGAACTCGCGGCTGTTCCCGACAGCCCCTACTTCGAGGCGGACGCCGTGCTCACCGCCCTTTATGCCGCTGTGGCGCTGCTTCCTGAGCAACAGCGCTTGGTGTTCCAATTCCGCTACTTCGACGAGCTTCCGTACGCCGACATCGCGCAGATCCTCGGAACCAGCCAAGGCGGACTCAAAGCCAACTACCATCACGCGGTGACTAAAATAAAAAAAACAATGGTCGGATTAAACCTTGACCTTCATTCGGAATCCTAAGTACAACCTAAGCCATGAACCTCAACACTGCACCCCCCAAGCGTCGCGACGGAATCTACGTTCCGGCGAACTTTGCCGCCGAACTCGCAGAACGCGCCTCCCGCGCAGCGGTGGCGGCATCGCAACGCCGCGTGCGGATGCGTAGGCTCACGTGGACGGCCACTGCAGTTGCCGCAGTATTTGCTGGAGTCGTGCTAAGCCTGCGCCCTCAAACGGTTCCTGCAGTCGCCCCGGCCACGCAACTTACCGTCGACGAAGCCTGGTCCGCCCTTGAGCAGGGCGATGTCACCCTCTCTAACGACGAGCTCCTCGAGCTCGCGGAACTCCACGGAATCACCACCCTTTAATCCAATTTAATCATGATCAAGACCCTCATTCTCGCCCTGGCCATCCTCGGAAACGCCGCGGTAGCGCAAACTCGACCTCAACCTGGATCTCGGCCCGGCGCCCGCCCCGGTCAAGCCAAGGAGCGCATCGAATCCGCTAAAATCGGATTCATCACCCGCGAACTTCAACTTACCCCTGACGAGGCCAAGGCCTTTTGGCCCGTCTATAACGGCATGGAGGTAGAGTTGAAAAGGGCCAACCGCGACCCATTAAACGAAGGCCTTAAAACGGTACGCGGTGAAGGCGGAATTGACAACCTCTCCGACGCCCAGGCACGCGAACTCCTCGCTGAGCTCGAAAAAGTGGCCGGCGAGCGCGAAGCGATCCGCCGCAAGTACCAAAAGGAATTCCTGAAGATGCTTTCGCCCCAAAAAGTCCTTAAGCTCCATGTCGCTGAACGCAAATTCAAGCAAGAAGTCATGAAACGCCTTAGTGATGCTCGCAGTGGCCAAGGTCCTGGTCCGCGGACAGGCGATCGTCCCGGTCCTCCCATGGAAGAGTGATGATTTTTTAGAATCCGGGGTTACCCGGATTTTTTGTGCAGGGCCAGGCGAGTAAAAACCGGATTTTACGATGCATCAAACCACTCCATTCGGAGGCATCCACCGGTAGAAAGTTTCACCCGCCCCGTACCTTCGCGGCATGGACCTTCGCCAGCGCTTTTTGCATTCCCTAGCCCCCACAACCTTCAGCCCATTGGCACTCGAGTTTGTGCGGGCTGAAGGGGTCTACCTCTATGACCTGCAGGGCAAGTCCCACATGGACCTTATTTCGGGTATCGGAGTTGCCAACCTGGGCCATAGCCATCCCGAAATCGTGGCTGCGGTGCAGCAGCAGGCTGCGCAGCACATGCACTTGATGGTCTACGGCGAGTACGCACAGCTTCCGCAGGTTGCTTATGCTGAGGCTCTTCTGGCGGCACTTCCGGATTCCATGGATCAGATTTATTGGGGGAATTCCGGAGCCGAGGCGGTCGACGGGGCGCTTAAGCTGGCTAAGCGTGCTACGGGGCGCTTCGAAGTTTTATCTTTTGAGGGTTCCTACCACGGGTCTACTACTGGGCCCCTCTCTGCCATGGGCAACGAGTGCATGAAGTCGGCCTACCGTCCGCTCGTTCCTGGGCACCGCATCTTCCCCTTCAACGGAACTGAGGTCCTCGACGCCATCGGCCCGCACACGGCCGCGGTGCTGGTCGAGGCAATCCAATCGGAATCGGGCTACATCCCGGCTGACCCCGCATGGCTCCGCGAGCTGCAGGCGCGCTGCCGCGCGGCCGGGGCCTTGCTGATCGTCGACGAAATTCAAACTGGCTTCGGCCGCAGCGGCGAGGCCTTCGCATTCACCGCGGCCGGAATCACCCCCGACGTGGTCTGCCTGGCGAAGGCCTTAGGCGGCGGAATGCCCCTCGGGGCCTTTGCCGCCAACCGCTCCCTTATGGCCACCCTGGCCGAAAACCCCATGCTCGGCCACCTCACCACATTCGGGGGCCATCCCGTGAGCTGCGCAGCCGGCCTGGCGGCCTGGACCATCCTGGCGCGCGAGCGCTTCGCGCTCCGCGCCCCAATCCTAGAAGACCACTTCCGCCGAGGCCTCAAAGACCACCCCTCCGTGCGCGAAATCCGCGGCCGCGGCGCCCTACTCGCCGTCGTCTTAGACTCCTTTGACCGGGTTCTGCGCGTCCAGCAGTCCCTCATTCAAAAAGGCTTCCTGACCGACTGGTTCCTCTTCGAAAGCCAAGCCCTCCGCCTGGCTCCGCCCCTGACCCTGAGCGACGACGAAGCCCAACGCGCCGTAGAAGCCATCCGCGCCAGCCTGGACGAAACCAGCAACAAGTAACTAGCAACTAGCAACTAGCTGTGCGCCTCCTGCCCAACGACGGCAAGCCCAACCACCAGCCCGAGCTCGACGGTTTCCGCGGACTGGCCGTGCTCTTTGTGCTGCTTGCCCATACCAGCCACGCCGGCTATGACCCGCTGGGCATAGACTTTGACCACTTCGGAAGCGTCGGGGTCTACCTCTTTTTTGTGCTGTCGGCCTACCTCATCAACCGTCAGATGCTCGAGGCCCTGGCAGCCCAGCGCGCTACTCCAAAGTTTTGGATCCGCTACGCCCTGCGCCGCGTGCTGCGCATCTACCCCATGTACCTGCTGGCCTTGATCGCGAGCTACGCGCTATACCGCAACGGCTTTGGCGGACCCATTCATAATGTCGACGGCATCCTCAAGCACCTCAGCCTGACCGAGGCCAAGGGCGTGTTCTGGACCATTCCCGTTGAAGTCGCCTACTACCTCATCTCGCCGCTGCTGGTGCTCGCCCTTTGGCCGCTGTACCGGGCTCGACCCTGGTTGGCCATGCTCCTGCTGCTGACGGCGGCCCTCGCGCTCTGGTACACTCGCTTCCTGCATCAGCCTATACCGCTGTTTTTGCGCTTTGCGCCGGTCCTCGCGTTCGGAACCTTGCTGGCAATGGCCCAACGCCACCTGCGGCTGCCAGGCGGAATCGGACTCGCCCTTTTTGCCCTGATTCTGACCACGGTTCCGAGTGCCGCCCGCGCCCTGTTCGGAGCCAGCATCTTCCACTCCTACACCTACACCGCGGCCTACGGCCTGGCCTGGGCACTGATTTTGTACCAAGCGCTCTACCACGAAATCGCGCTGTCTGCCCTCGGACGCTGGAAACCCCTGCGCTACCTCGGTACCCTCAGCTTCAGCATCTACCTCCTCCACCT
>JABMNC010000027.1 GCA_013205365.1 Cryomorphaceae bacterium
CAGCAGAATCAGGGCAATTACCAAACCTTTGGGGAGATTATAAAACAGGCAAAGAATTCGGTGACCACCTCAGACAAGCTGCGCTTCACGCTTCTCGGTGACCCGGCATTGCGCCTGAACGGGCCCTCGCAGCGCATGGAGGTCGACAGCATCAAGGTGTTTCGGCCCGCTTCTGGCGAGTGGGTGACTGCAGACAGTGTCAATGCTTTGGATTTGGTTCAGGTGAAGGGAAGAGTGCTCCAGGAGGGCGGCGTCATTGACACAAGTTTTAACGGCACAGCGCGCATTCGTTTGTTTGACAAACCGCAAGAGCGAAGCATGCTCGACAACGACAACGTGGGCTACGAGGCATCGTATTCGTTTCGGAATCAATTGGCCTATCAGGGTTTTGTGGATGTGGTCAAGGGTAGTTATGCCGCCGAGTGGCGCATGCCTCTTGATCTTGTTCTTGAGTGGGGGCAGGGTAAGTTACTTACCTACGCCTATACAGCAGACAGGGATGCCGCAGGCTCAAACAGCAAAATTTTCTTGGGCGATTTGGCCGCTGACGCCCCGGCCGACCTCGAGGGTCCAGCCATTCAAATCTATATGGACGACACCACCTTTGTAAGCGGAGGAATTACCGGGGCTAATCCTTTGGGTCTGGTTCGGCTTGCGGATCCAAACGGAATCAATGCCATTGGTGCAGGCATTGGTCATGATTTGGTGGGCTACCTCGACGAGGTCTGGAGCGAACCTCTGGTTATGAACGAGCGCTATCAGGCTGATGCCAACACTTTTAAGCGCGGTACCGCAACTTGGCCCTTTCAAAATTTAGAAGACGGCCTCCACACGTTCACAGTGAGGGCATGGGATACCTATAATAATCCGAGCCAGTCGAGCGTTAGCTTCGAGGTGATTTCACGAGCAAAACTTGAACTTGGGGCGGTCCGCTTGTTCCCCAACCCCAGTGCGGGCTACACTACCTGGCAGGTGGAACACAACTCTGCAGGCGACAGTCTTGCCGCAGAT
Source organism: Cryomorphaceae bacterium (assembly GCA_013205365.1). Lineage (GTDB taxonomy): Bacteria > Bacteroidota > Bacteroidia > Flavobacteriales > Schleiferiaceae > TMED14. The sequence goes on from JABMNC010000027.1 coordinate 1,012, forward strand.
TGGTCCATTACTGACGGCGCAGGACGCGTCGTCTGGGCGGCGGAATGGTCGGGTCTTGCCACGTCATCGGTTCTCCAAGCACCCGAATGGACCGGAACCAACACGCAAGGAACTCCCCTGAGTAATGGCTGGTTCATTGCCCGGGTCGTGGTGCGACGTGCCAAAGACAACCAGGTGGTTCGCCGTGCAGAGCGACTTATTTTGCTTCGCCCCTAATTTCACGGATTATATTTGCCCCCTATTTATTTATGATGCATTCACGCTACCTCATCCTAAGTTCTTTGCTCGCCCTGGGGGCACAATCCCTTGTAGCGCAGACATTTTATGACCGGCTGAACGACCTTAACGTGGTTACTACGGCGATGCCGATGCTCAACATTGGCCCCGACGCCCGCTCCGGCGGAATGGCCAATACCGGAATCGGCCTGAGTCCAGACGCCAACGCCATTTTTTGGAATCCCGCCAAGCTGGCTTTTGTTGGCCAGGGTAACGTCTACGGCGGACTTTCCTACACCCCATGGCTAAGAAGGCTGGTGCCCGACGTGGAACTTATGTTTGCCAACGTAGCGGCGGGAATCGGGGAGCGCGGAGGCATCGGAGCTAGTCTGCGCTACTTTTCACTCGGTGAAATCACCTTCCGCAACGAGCAAGGCGAAGAGCAGGGCACCTACCGTCCCTATGAAATGTCTTTGGACGTAGCCTATGCCTTGCAGCTGTCTAATAACTTTTCAGGAGGAGTATCGCTACGCTACGCCCTTTCAGACCTTGCTCAAGGTCAGGTCGTTGGAGGTCAGCTAACCAAGGTTGGCCAAACGGTAGCCACTGATATTAGCATGTTTTACCAGGGCGATGAGTTCAGTATGCCCGACGGGCAGCGCGGTCAGTGGGTAGGCGGCCTGACGCTATCAAACATCGGAGCCAAAATTCGCTATTCAGAGAGTGGCGCGTCGGATTTTATTCCCACCAACATGCGCCTTGGCGGTGGCTTCAATTGGAAGCTGGACCGATACAACCGCATCACCTTGCTAACCGACATCAATAAGTTGCTCGTACCAACCAAGCCCTTACGCGATTTGCTGGACACCAACAACAACGGAGACCGCAGTGAAATTATTGCCGGCAAAGACGACAACGTGGGGGTGATTCAGGGAATCATTCAGTCATGGGATCCAGCGGCTAAGCCCGACGGTTTTAGGGAGCTGATGCGTGAGTTTATGGTGAATGTTGGCGCAGAGTACTGGTACAACGACCAGTTTGCCGTGCGTGCAGGCTACCAGCACGAAGACGTTACTAAGGGGAATCGCAGGTTTTTCACCATGGGGTTTGGCGTTCGATACAACCTTATAGGGCTTGACTTTGCCTACCTCTTTCCGGCCGACCAAACGGTGCGTTCTCCGCTAGAAAACACCATTCGATTCAGTGCGCTGATCGATTTGAACCAAATCATGAAGTAGCGGGTTAAAAACCCTAAGAAGGCAAAGACTTTTCTTGGCTAAACCCTACTTTTGCACCTCGCATTCAAGCGTACCCCATTCATGGCAAAAAAGAAGCTTACCAAAGAGGTTTATTTAAAGTGGTTCGAAGACATGCTCTTTTGGCGCAAGTTCGAGGACATGACTGCAGCATTGTACATTCAGCAAAAAATTCGTGGATTCCTTCACCTGTACAACGGCCAAGAGGCGGTTTTAGCGGGTTCGCTTCTTGCGATGGAGCCGGGAGATAAGATGATAACGGCCTACCGCAACCACGTTCAGCCCATTGGCCTGGGGGTGGATCCGCGCAAAATTATGGCCGAGCTGCACGGCAAGGTTACCGGAACCTCAAGGGGTAAAGGCGGGTCGATGCACATGTTTTCTAAGGAGCACAATTTTTTTGGTGGTCACGGAATCGTGGGTGGTCAAATTCCGCTTGGTGCAGGCATGGCCTTCGCCGATCAGTACCTGGGCAAATCCCACGTGACCCTATGCTACATGGGCGACGGTGCAGTGCGTCAAGGTTCGCTTCACGAGACTTTTAATATGGCCATGCTCTGGAAGCTTCCGGTGGTATTTATTGTGGAGAACAACGGCTACGCTATGGGTACCTCGGTAGAGCGCACCGCGAACCACAGCGACATCTACAAACTCGGACTCGGCTATGAAATGCCCTGCGCTCCGGTTGAAGGAATGGATCCTGCGGTGGTCTATGAATCTGTTTTTGAGGCCGTGGAGCGCGCTCGTCGAGGAGACGGGCCGACCTTTCTTGAAATACGAACCTACCGATACAAGGGTCACTCCATGTCAGACGCCCAGCACTACCGCACCAAGGACGAGGTAGGAGAATACCAAAAAATTGACCCGATTCTCACTGCCAAAGACATGATTGTCAAAAAGAATTGGGCGAGCCAAGAGGAGCTCAGCGCTATAGAGGCAGGAGTCAAGAGCCGCGTGGCAGAATGCGTTCAGTTTGCCGAAGATTCGCCGTATCCGTCATCCGAAGAACTTTGGCAGCACGTCTATGTAGAAGGAGATTACCCATTTATTACGGAATAAGCTATGGCCTTAATTATTACGATGCCGCGATTGAGCGATACGATGACCGAAGGAGTCGTTGCGAAATGGCATGCTAAAATAGGAGATCAAATCAACGAGGGCATGCTCCTCGCAGAAATTGAGACCGACAAGGCGACCATGGACTTTGAGGCCTTTCCCGGTCAAGAGGGTGTACTCCTATATATAGGAGTGCAAGAAGCCCAGACTGCGCCGGTAGATGCTATTCTTGCTATTCTCGGAGCAGCAGGTGAGGATGTTACGGCCCTGGTTGCAGGAGGTGCAACGGCCGCTAAGGCTGATGCAAGCCCCATAGAAGTGACTGCTTCAGCTCCTGAGCCCGCTACGGCTTCGGCTCCAGCTCCGGTAAGCCATGCTGCTTCGATACCTACTCAGCCGGCAGCAAATCCAGTTGCGACAGGTAGTCTGAACGCTACCGCCCCCAGCGACGCCCGCCTGAAGGCATCGCCCCTGGCTCGTTCGCTTGCAAGCGAACACGGCCTGAGCATTGCAAGCATACAGGGCACCGGCGACGGAGGGCGAATCACTAAAAGCGACGTGGAACGCAGCCTCACTCTTGCCTCAGTGGAGCCCAATAATGTCTCGGTAGCGGCAGTAAGCTACCCTAGCTCCGGCTACGTCGATACCCCCGTTTCGCAAATGCGCAAAATCATTGCCAAGCGTTTGGCGGAATCCAAGTTTACGGCTCCGCACTTCTATTTGACCATTGCCGTCGACATGTCGGCAGCCACAGCAGCGCGGGCAGAAATTAATAAGGAGGGCGACGTCAAAATTTCCTACAATGATCTTGTGGTTAAGTCGGTCGCCAAGGCGCTTAAGAAGCATCCAGCCGTTAACTCCTCATGGATGGGAGACAGCGTGCGCACGAACTTTGACGTGCACGTTGGAATTGCCGTGGCCGTAGAAGACGGTTTGCTGGTGCCTGTGGTTCGTCATGCGGACGCTAAGGGCCTTGCAGAAATTTCAGCCGAGGTGCGAGGCTTCGCAATGAAAGCCAAAGAAAAGAAGCTTCAGCCAAGCGATTGGTCAGGCAACACCTTTACCATTTCTAACCTTGGCATGTTTGGAATTGAAGAGTTTACCGCCATCATCAACCCTCCCGACGCCGCCATTTTGGCTGTTGGAGGCGTTCAGGATGTTCCAGTGGTCAAAAATGGCCAAGTGCAAGCGGGCCAGGTTATGAAGATGACCTTGAGCTGCGACCACCGCGTAATCGACGGAGTGACCGGCGCCGCCTTCCTTAATACCGTCAAAGGCTACCTCGAGCGTCCCTTGTCTCTGATTCTTTGATTGCAGACCTAAGCCAGGGCGGAATACCCGCTCTTTTTTAGGACTTTGGCGAATCATTAGAATGAATCTAAATACGCAACAGGCTAGCCGATGCCCAACGTACCTTAGTCTAGTGAAACTATCGGAACTCGGTGTAGGCCAAAAGGCACTCATTCTGCAGGCTAATGTGGAGCTTCCCGTCAAACTTTTTGAGATGGGATGCCTTCCTGGCGAAGAAGTTGAATTGGTTTTTGCTGCGCCATTTCGAGATCCGCTCTGCTTTAGGGTGCAGGGAACCCTGGTAAGCATGCGCCAGGAGCTCGCAGACCTCATTCCAATAACGGAGCCTTATGGCGGTTAAGCGTGCCCTAAGGGTCGCCCTTGTGGGCAGACCAAACACCGGAAAGTCGTCGCTGTTTAACCGCTTAACGGGTTTAAACCAAAAAGTAGGCAACTATCCAGGCGTAACCATGGAGCGCCACGCCGGACTCGCTAAGTTGGGAGCGGGCGTGCTGGCTGAGGTACTCGATTTGCCCGGGATATACAGCCTTCACCCCTCATCCAACGATGAGCGCGTAGTGCTTCAAGTTCTTACCACAGAGGACGAGTCAGAACGTTGTGATGTGGTGGTAGGTTTGGCCGACGGCACCAACCTAAAAACCTGCCTCTTTGTATTTACTCAGGTACTGGACTTGGGCTTTCCGGCTGTTTTGGCGGTCACGATGGTCGATGAGATGGAGCGCAGAGGGGCAGAACTGGATATTCCCGCTCTGGAGGAGGCATTGGGGGTGTCGGTGGTTCCGGTCAATAGCCGAACCGGTCAAGGCTTTGACCTGCTTCAAGCGGCAATTCTCTCGGCAAAGGCCAGTAAGAAAACTCCCTTCTTTCAGCCTGCAGGCTCGCATTTGCCATGGTTGCAAAAGAAACAGGAGTGTATTGGCGCCGGACTCACCTACCGGGCATGGCTTGACGGCCTTAACGACCCAGACTTTGCCGACAGCGTTCGGGAATCAGGCCGGAGTCCCGAGCGGGCACGCGCCGACGAGGCCATTCAGCGCTATCGTTGGGTAAACCAATGGCTTCGAAAGGTCTACCACTACGACCCCGTGCAAGACCGCAGGGTAGCGGCTCGCTTTGATCGCCTGGTAGTGCACCCCGTTTGGGGCAGCATTATGCTTTTTGGCGTCTTGTTTGTGCTGTTTCAAGCGCTTTTTTATGGAGCGGCCATTCCAATGGACGCCACTGACAATGGTATCGCAGGCTTGACCAAGGCCCTTAACAAGGCCCTTCCCAGTGGATTTATCAACCACTTTTTAACAAGCGGACTTTTGCCGGGTATAGCGGGCGTACTCATTTTTTTACCCCAAATTGCCCTGCTCTTTTTGTTTCTATCGCTCTTGGAGGAGAGCGGATACATGGCCAGAGTAGTCTTTATAATGGACCGGTTTATGAGACCCTTTGGATTGAGCGGTAAATCCATTGTTCCTCTGGTGAGCGGAACCGCCTGTGCCATTCCGGCCGTAATGAGTACGCGCAATATGGAGTCCGCCCAAGAACGATGGCTGGCCATTGCCGTAACGCCCCTTATGACCTGCTCGGCTCGACTGCCCGTGTATGCATTAATAATAGGACTCGTAGTTCCCAATACTCCCTGGCTGGGCATTAGCCTTCAGGGCCTGACCCTATTGGGCCTCTACGCTCTGGGCTTCGCTGCGGCACTTTTGGGTTCGGCACTACTGAATCGCGTCGTTCCCGATAAAAAGGCCGCCCTCTTTTTGATGGAAATGCCGCCCTACCGAATGCCTCTGCTTCGCAATGTCTTTACCGCAGTTTGGACCCGATCGAGGTCCTTTGTGGTAGAAGCTGGTAAAATCATCGTATCCATAAGCGTGGTTCTGTGGTTTTTAGCCAGCAGTGGCCCCAAAGGATTGCCGGACTTTAGTGCGGACTACCAACCCCTGCCCATCGAAGAGAGCTACCTAGGCAGTATTGGGCGCGGAATTCAGCCGATCATGGCTCCGCTCGGGTACGATTGGAAAATTTCAGTGGCTATAGCCTCTTCTTTTGTGGCTCGAGAAGTGTTTGTGGGAACCATGGCTACCTTATATAGTGTAGACGGCGACGAAATTGCTCCCGTGCGGGCGCGGATGGCCGAAGAAATCAATCCCGATACCGGCAAACCCTACTTTAACTTGGCCGTAGGAGTATCGCTTTTGCTCTTCTATGCCTTTGCGCTGCAGTGCATGAGCACCATTGCGGTAGTGGTTCGAGAAACACGCAGCTGGCGATTTGCCCTGATACAGTTCAGTGCCTATGCGCTGGTAGCCTACCTCGCGGCTTGGTCTGCGTTTCGTTTTATATCCTATCTTACCCCCTTATGACGGCTGTTTTTCTATGGACCTCCTTTTGGTGGAGCATTGCCATTCTAATAGATCGAGTAATTCCGAGACCGAGTTGTTCGGCTTCCTGCGGATGCGCTTCGACTAAACCCTTGCCGGAGTGAAGCAGGTTTTGGTTACCGGGGCTTCGCGCGGAGTAGGTCGTGCCACGGCTCTTGAATTGGCTGCCCTGGGCGCATCGGTTCATGCAAGCTCCCGCAGCACCTTTGCCTTAGAAGGCTGCACCACGCACCGTCTAGACCATGCCAGTGCGGATTCTAGAAGGGCATTCGTTGCGGGACTCAGGGGCACTGCGCTTGATGCGGTGGTTCTCAATGCCGGAGCGCTCGTAAACAAGCCCTTTAGAGCGTTAACCGCCGAAGACTTCCATTTAATGGCTACGGTCAACTGGTCTGCCCAGGCATTGCTCGTGCAGGACCTCCTGCCCTTGCTTGCCCCTGGGGCCCATGTGGTCTTTATCAGCAGCATGGGAGGCGTTCAAGGAGCATCCAAATACCCCGGCCTTTTAGCCTACGCTACGAGTAAAATGGCCATGGCAGGATTGGCCGAAAGCTTGCAGGTCGAGCTTGGTCCAGAGGGTTTTTTCTTCAATACCCTATGCCTCGGAGCGGTTCAAACAGAGATGCTGGCGGAGGCATTCCCCGATTATCAGGCTTCGACTAGCCCAAAAATGATGGGTTTTGCTGTTGCAAATTTTGCCCTGAACGGACATCAAACCCAAGCAGGGCAGGTGATTCCGATGACAAAAAGCAATCCTTAGTAACTTTTTATCGCTGCTATTCAGCGAGTTGGTAGGCATAGTCGAATTATTTTCACTTGCCTATTGCCAAATCAAAAAGACGTTCTACATTTGCAACCCCAAAAGGAAACATTTGCTCACTGATAAAGTGGCAAGGACCCAAGGGGAGACGGAAGGTAAAACTTCGACGTTCTTTAACATATTGTGAAATCGAAAGATTGTTCAACCCGAAGATTCCCATATGAGGAGTACTCGAGAGCCAAAGTCAAACAATTCTACAACGGAGAGTTTGATCCTGGCTAAGGATGAACGCTAGAGGCAGGCTTAACACATGCAAGTCGA
>JABMNC010000028.1 GCA_013205365.1 Cryomorphaceae bacterium
CTGACCAAATCGGGCTACCCCCGGAATGCACCTCGAGGGAGTAGGTTCCGCTTGATTTTGGCCATGCTTGCTTGAGCTTCCAGCCTGGTGCAGGCTGGCTTGGGCTGGGATGAATGTGAAATCCTCGAATGCCTTGCTGGCTATGCAAGTCAAGGGCAAGTCCAGCGTCTGCGCCGCGCTGAACGTCAAAACTCCATTGCTGCAGCGACCAAATGCTGCGCAGGCTGTCTGAAACCTCTACCTCAAAGCCTTGTTCAGGGAGGGTCAGGGCCAAATCATACCAGCTATTCACCGACGCAGAGTCTGCAATTTTGCGCCATCGTCCGTCTTGCTTAGCCCATAGTTCAGGCCTCGCTCGGGGCTGGGGAATGCGGAGTCCCATAGCTACGGGGTTCATTATTTCTTCGCTTTCTCGGTCTCGCATTTCAAAATGCAGGTGAGGTCCGCCCGATGCGCCGCTGTTCCCAGATTGTGCGATTACTTGGCCTCCGACAACCGGCAAGGAGCCTTTAGCAGGGTATAGGTCGAGGCGGTAGGCATTGCGCCGCTCGGCTTCTTGGAGCACGTAGGCCCATAGTTCTGGGCTGAATGACTCAAGGTGCGCATACACGCTGGTATGTCCGCTCGGATGGTCCACGTAGAGAGCCCAGCCATAGCCATCGGGTCTGATGACGATGCGTCGAACCCAACCGTCGGCCACGGCATAAACGTTTTTACCGGTGACCGCGCCGGTCCTTAGATCAATTCCGCTGTGAAAGTGGTGGTTGCGCAGCTCGGCAAGCTCCCCCGAAACCGCGAGCACTCCGTCCACGGGCTGATGCACAATCTGGCCTTGTGCCCAAAAGGGCAAAAAGACTAGGATCCAAAATCGTACACTGGGCATGGCTCCAAGATAGAAATTCCCGTGCCAAACTGCTACCTTTGATTCATGACGGATTCTAGCGATCGCATTAGTGTCATTCAATCGCAGGTTCACGATTTGATTGAGAAGTACCGGCTTGCCGTGGTTGAGCTTGAGCAGCAGGCTCAGGTACTCGCCGAATCGGCCCAAGCGGCCAAAGATTTGCAGCAAAGGGTCAGCACCTTGCGAAGCGAGAACGAAGAGCTTCGACTAATGCTAACGTTTAACGGAGACGCTGCCGCTCGGGCTAATTTGGTCAAGCGTCTTCAAGCCTGGTCGCGAGAAATTAATCAGGCCATTAAAAAGATTCCGCAATGAGTACGGACACAATACGCATCAAGGTTGCAATCGGAGGCCGAACCTATCCCTTGACGATTCCGCGCAACGAAGAAGAGCAGGTGCGCAAGGCCGTAGCCCTCCTACAGACTACGGTGGGTCGTTTTGAAGAACGCTATGCCGTGGGCGATAAACAGGATGCTCTTGCTATGGCCGCGCTTCAGATGGCTAATCAGGTGGCAAGCCTTCAGGCGGCCCCGGCGGCAGCTCTTGACGCCAAAGAAGACCTTCGCCTCAAGCAAATACAAGCACAGTTGGATGCCGTTCTTGGCACCCTTCGCACTTCTTTATAAGGGACTTAGGTCGATTATTTTGGGCGAAATGGCATTGCGCATTGCCCAGTAAGCCTGGTAGTTTGCAGACCAGGAGCGGCGGTCTGCTACGGCGCCCTCCAGCCATCCCTGTTCCTTGAGGTAGGCTTCGCAAAATTGTCGAATGGGGGAATCCGTGGGAATCCAGTCGTCTACCAATCCTTCGCGGGCTGCGATGTCTTGTATGGCTTGGGTCGCCGGCCACTGGACCATAGCGCGTCGGCCTACCTTGGCGGCAAGCGCGAGGTCAAGAACGTCGTCAAAAACGAATCCCCAGTCCGCTGCCTTAATACCCCAGGCTTGTTCAAGAATTGGGATGGCCTTGGTTTTGTCGCGGGCGTAGAACAAGAAATGGTCGAAGTGCTCGCGCTGCGCTACGTATTCTGCGGTTGGGTTTCGCTCCCCAGTGATTAGGGCTATCCTCAGGACTTCTCCGGTTTGGTCGAAGTGGGCAAACCGCAGAAGATTAAGGCCCATGGTATCGTGCTCACTAAAGTCGGACTGGCCGTCTTGCCTCTTGCGGCCGTTGGTCCAAACGCCGTCCCAATCCAGTGCTAAGCCCCGAATTTTCACGCTTAATTCAGGTCTTGTATGTCAATCAATCCTAGCGCATTACCATTATCATCTTCTACTAGAAGTTGATCGACCTTGGTTTCGGTGAAACGGCTAAAGGCCTCCTGCAACATTGCCGACCCCGAGATGGCCAAGGGTGGGCGCAGGGCATGCATGCTTCTGATCGAGGAATTCGTGTCGAGGTTGCTGGTATGCTCCATGAGCCTGCGAAGGTCTCCGTCGGTGAAAAGACCGATTGCGCGCTGGTTTTCTGCCAGAACCACGGCTCCGAGTCCGCTTAAGGTCATGGCTACCAGGGCCTCGCGCAGGGGCGAGTCGGGCGAAACGATGGGCTGATTGGGCCGCAAAACCTGCTCCACGCGAACCGTCATGCGCCGGTGGTCTTCGTCAAACTGCGCTGAGCCCAGTGAGGTGAGGTGGTTGTTGGGAAGCTGCTGCACTACCGACCAAGGAACCGTTACGGCGTCAACCCCCAGGTCCATGGCATTGCGCACGTGCTCGCTGTGGCGCACCGAAGAGAACATAACCTTAGATGAGTAGGAATGCCGGTCCTTGAAGGCCACAATTGAGTCGACTAAGGCGAGCGCGTCCATGCCCTGATCCTGCAGCCGTCCCACCAAGGGGCAGACGTAGGTCGCGCCGGAGTTCATGGCCATGTAGGCCTGCTGGGGGGTGTAAATGAGGTGCACGTTTGTCATGATTCCGTCCTTGGTCAGGCGCGCGCAGGCCTCAAGGCCATGCAGCGAAACGGGAATCTTGAATACCGTAGTTTCGTGATTCAGGCCAAGACCCAGGAGGCGATTGGCCTCATTAACAATCTCTAGCGCGGAGTTGCCTAGGGCCTCGATTTGAATAATCGGAACCTGTTTTGCGGTCTCGAGCAGCCAATGGTCCACATTGGTAATGCCCTGTCTCTTCAGGAAGGTCGGCGTGGTGGTAAGTCCGTGAAAAATACCGAGCTGAAATGCCGCAGAAATTTCTGAAGGGTTGGCGGAGTCAAGATACAGTTCCATAGGGCCAAAGTACGAAGCCCTGTGCGTACTTTGCAGGCAAAAGCCATCGTTTAGACAATGAAAAAGCTCTTGGTTGCAAACCGCGGCGAAATCGCCATAAGGGTGATGCGCAGCGCTCGCCAGATGGGAATCCAAACCGTTGCCATTTATTCGGAGGCGGACCGGGGCTCCGCCCACGCAGATTTTGCCGATGAGGCCTACCTGGTTGGCCCCGCTCCGAGCGCTCAGAGCTACCTCAATGCCGACGCCATTTTGGCGGTTTGTAAGGCCTCTGGAGCGGATGCAGTGCACCCTGGCTATGGATTTTTGAGCGAAAATGCCCGCTTTGCAGAGCAGGTTGAGTCTGCGGGCCTCGCATGGATTGGGCCGCCCCCCTCGGCAATTCGGGTCATGGGCGACAAGCTTTCTGCCAAGGCAGCGGCGGCGGAATTCGGCGTTCCCTTAGTTATGGGCAGCGACGGAGCCTCCCCAACGGCAGCAGAGGCCCAAGCGGTAGCAGACCAAATTGGATACCCGGTAATGCTCAAAGCCTCCGCGGGGGGAGGCGGCAAAGGCATGCGGATGGTTCACTCTTCGTCAGAGGTACAAGAAGCCTTTGAAAACGCTGCTTCAGAGGCCCTAAAGTCCTTTGGCAACGGCGAGGTCTTTGTAGAAAAGTTTGTGGCTTCCCCGCGCCATATTGAGATTCAGGTGCTGTCGGACCAGTTTGGCAATCATTTGCATCTTTTTGAGCGGGAGTGCTCGGTGCAAAGGCGCCATCAAAAAGTAGTAGAGGAGGCCCCAAGCACAGTTCTGACCCCCGAACTTCGCTCGGCGATGGGGGAGGCGGCCGTCAAGGCGGCCAAGAGCTGTGGCTATGTAGGAGCCGGTACCGTGGAATTCATTTTTGATGCAAACGGTGCTTTTTATTTTTTAGAAATGAACACGCGGCTTCAGGTCGAGCATCCAGTGACCGAGGAGGTCACGGGCTTGGACCTCGTCGAAGAACAGATTCGCATTGCCCGCGGCGAAGCGCTGCGCTATCGCCAAGAGGACATCAAGCTAAAGGGTCACGCCATAGAGCTCCGCGTGTATGCAGAAGACGTGAGTAGCAATTTTGTGCCCGATACGGGGACCCTGGAGGTTTACCGCAGGCCCTACGGCGAAGGCATCCGCGTAGACGACGGGGTGCGCGAGGGGCAGGAGGTTTCGGTCTACTACGACCCCATGCTGGCTAAACTGATCGCTTGGGGTCCAGACCGTGAAACGGCTCGACTGCGCCTGATCAAGGCTATAGATTCCTATGCCGTTGTAGGGGTCAAAACCACCTTGCGGTTTGGTCGCTTTGTCTTAGAGCATCCTGACTTTATTAGCGGACGCTTTGATACGGGTTTTGTGGCCAAAAACTTCAGTCCTGATGCCCTGCAGCCCCGTCCTGAGAATGCCCAATGGGCCGCTGCTTTGGCGGAATCCTACCGCCCCGAGGCTTTGGAGAATCAAGATCTGCCCCCGGTAAGTCGATGGAAAGCACGGTACAACCTATGAAGAGGCTGGCCTTCGTTCTGCTCTTTACTGCTCTAGGTGCCGCAAGGGCCCAGGAGGTTCAGACCAACTACAACGGTCAAAAGGGCCAGGGTTCCGTAATTGAGGGAGATACGATTCCCTGGGTTTTTCTGGACGAAATTCTGATTGTCGACAAACCCACCTTCACCGACGTGGAGGCCCGCAAGCGCTATTTGCTCCTGCGGCGCAGGGTTATGAAGGTCTACCCTTATGCCAAAGCGGCCGGCGAGCGTCTGGATTCACTCAACATGAACCTTGCCCAAGAAAAGTCCGCACGCAAAAGATCAAAATACACCAAGCGCTATCAGGAGTTTTTGGAGCAGCGCTTTGAGGCGGAGCTTCGCAAGCTTACTCGCTCAGAGGGTCAAATTTTGTGCAAACTGGTGTACCGAGAGACGGACCAGACGGTTTTTCAGCTGGTCCGCAAGTACCGCAACTGGATTACCGCAGTAGGATGGAGCGTTACCGGTTCTTGGTTTGATATCAATATTCGCAAGGAATACGATCCCGTAGGGAATCAAGAAGACGTTTTGATCGAGAAAATTCTGCGGCGCTCCTTTGCCATGGGAGACCTCAGTGAACGCATCCCGATGGACTCCAAGGGAAATCTTCAGGCTCGAAAATGACGGGCCAGTGGATTGCGCCGCTCCTGGAATGCGGCATCGGCACCGCCCTTGAGGCCCTTCGTTTGCGAGTGGTTGAGAACGGTTTTGCTCAAGAAGTCATGAATGCGGAGTCCATGCGTACAAGGGCTTCGGCATTCCCAGAAGACCGGCGGGCCCTGCTCGTGAGGGTACTTCAGGACCAGAGCGGTCCCGATTGCAGCCCTATACAGCAGGAGCATTTGCAGCGATTGGCTCGCCCTGATTCCGTCACGGTAGTGGCGGGCCAGCAGCTCGTTTCGGCCCTGGGTCCGCTTTATGTGCATTCTAAAATTGCCGAGACGGTGGCGCTTGCGGCTCATTGGACGGCAAGGGGAGTTCCTACCGTTCCTGTTTTTTGGATGGCCAGCGAAGACCACGACATTGATGAGGTGAGTCGGATTTTTTGGCGAGGCAAGGCTGTGGCCGCTTGGGATCGCCCCAGGGAAGCCATTCGCAGCGGCTTGGTTGAGGCCCTTCCAGTGGCGGAGGCAATTAAGACTTGGCTGGACTCAAGTCCTGTTCCGGAGTCGGTTCAGGTAGCCGCGCAGCGCAGCGAAGAAGTCTACAGGACTTCTGCCAACCTGGCAGAGGCCACTCGAAGGCTGCTCGCGCACTACCATCCTGAGGTTCTGGTGCTCGATGCCTCCGATCCGAGGCTTAAAGCCGTCGCAGGAGACCTTTGGCAGGACGAGATTGCCAACCAGACCCTTTTTCGCAGTGCAAAAGAAGCATCGAAGCCATGGGTCGGTGCCGAACCGCCGGTTCCCTTCAGGCAGTCCGCACTTTTTGCGCTCGACAGCCAGGGCAAGAGACTGCGCATTGATCGCGATGCCCAGGGTTCCTGGCTTCGTTCCGACGGTTTTGCCATGGGAAGCGATCGTGACGTGGCTGCTTGGGCGTCGTCGAATCCGCAGGAGGTGAGCCCCAATGCACTCTTAAGGCTTGCCTACCAAG
>JABMNC010000148.1 GCA_013205365.1 Cryomorphaceae bacterium
ACCACGCGGTCCACCAAATAGACTGAGGTGGCTCGCTCGATGGCCTCAGCCTCTAGCTTGCTTCCGGGCCGCACGTAGTGGGTAACGTCGGCAATATGCACGCCCACTTCCCATAGTCCGTCTTGAAGCGGACGGATGCTCAAGGCATCGTCAAAGTCTTTGGCGTCGACCGGGTCAATCGTGAAGGTCAGGGTGCCTCTAAGGTCCCTGCGTCGGGCAATTTCAAGCGGATCCAGGGCCAGTGGAATTTGTGCCGCCTCGGCCTCAACCTCGGCCGGGAAGACCCAGGGAAGACCAAACTCTTCCATGATGGCGTGAATTTCGGTTTCGTGCTCGCCCCGATCGCCCAAAATTTCGACCACCTTGCCGCGCGGAGCCCGCTCGGCATCAACCCACTCCATGAGTTCAAGCACCACGAGTTGACCCTCTTTTGCACCGCCTAATTCTTTGCTGGAGACAAAAAAGTCTCGGCCCACCTTGCGGGCGTCGGTCAGCACAAAGGCCCCTTGGTTGTGCGACTGAAGCATGCCTACGTAGCGAGTCCGCGATCGGCTGACCACTTCGACGACTTCGCCCTCGAGCTTCTTGCCCGCTTTTTGAGGGTAGACCAAAACCTTTACGCGGTCACCGCCAAACGAAAGGCCGGTGCTTCCCTGCCGAATGTAAAGGTCGTCCAGGCCTGGTCCGCGCACCACATAGGCGGCTCCGCTCGAAGTGAGTTCAATGATCCCCGTGGCATAGGCCATGTCCATTTTAAGTCGAAACCCGTCGCCCTCGGCGGTTATCTGCTCGGACCGGTTTAGAAGTTCAAGGGCACTGGCAACCATGGTTTGGCTCTTTTCTTCGGTCAAGCCCGTTTCAAATCCCAAGTCGGCCGCAGTGAATACATGACCAGGTCTTTTTTGAAAAAAGCGCAGAAGGCGGCTGGCTAACGAAACCGCATCTACGGAGCGGTTGATTTTGTTTATTTTGGGTCCTCTTTTGGGCATCCAGACGGAATTCTTTACTATAATAACTATTGGAGTCCTAAAGGTCGTACAATTTTAAGTGGGTCGTGCAACCTTTGTGTTCGCGGTGGCATCTTTAGTACGGATTCCGCCCCAAACTAGTGGAAGCATGGTACGTACACATTGAGGGCGCGCTTAAGGGCCGTCTTGACGCGCAACGCGCACTCTATGAGTCGCTTGCGCCACGTGTACTCTATACCTGCCGACGTTATTTTACCCAGGAGGCAGAAGCCGAAGACGCAATGATTCGCACGATGACTACCATGTTCCAGTAACTCCCCACGATTCGTGAGGCCAAGGCCCTGCCGGCCTGGCTGCGACGCACGGCCGTGAACGAGTGCCTCATGGAGCTTCGTCGCCGCAAGGTGGAGTGGGTTGGCGCGGACGCCTTGCCCGATTCGGGTTCTTCGGCCACCGATTCGCTGCACGACCGAGAGGCGCTCATGGAGCTCTTGCGCCAGTTGCCCGACGGATACCGCACCGTGTTCAATTTATACGCCCTCGAGGGCTACAGCCATGCCGAGATTGCCGAGCAGCTCGGAATCACCGAGGCCACCAGCAAGTCCCAGTTGAGCCGCGCTCGCCAGTGGCTGCAGCGCCGACTCGGCAATTTTGATCTGCAATGAGTTCCCAAGACGTCGATAAATTGTTTCGTGATGCCCTCGACCAGGGTCAAGCTACTCCGCGCCCCGAGGCCTGGGACCGCGTCGCCAAAGGCTTGCCCAAGGCTCAGCCCAAGCGCCGCACCCTGTGGTGGCCCTATGCCGCAGCCGCTTCGGTCGCTATTGCCGCGGTGAGCACTTGGTGGATTCAGGATCTGCGGCCGGAGGCCGCAAGCAGCCAGTTGCTAGTTACTAGTAGCGAGCAACCAGCAACCAGCAACCAGCAGCAAGTAGCTAGCGGCCAGCAACCAGCAGCAAGCAACCAGCAACCAGCAGCCAGCAGCAAGCAACTAGCTAGCAGCAGCCAGCAACCGTCAGCCAGCAATCAGAAGCGGTTGGATCGTTTTGACCTGGCGTTTTTGCCCCGCATGGAGGCAGAGTCCTTCGAAGAGCTCGTTCCTCTGCTGGACCGACAGGTCGTGGTTGCCGTTCAGGCTCCGTCACCGGAGGTTCCGCGCCCCCGATACCTGCAGTTGGCCGCCAACGTGCAAAACGTTTGGAGCGCCGTACGACAATACCGCGAGGCCGAGGTGCCTGCTCAGTTAACCCTTGAAGTGCGTTTGCCAGCGCCCGTGCTTCGACGAATCAACCAAACCAAAATGCTGGCGTCAAACCTCAATCAATCCCTCAATCAATCATGGTCAACACTATATTCAAGGCGTTCACGTTAAGCGCCGTACTCACTCTTTCGGCTGCGAAACTTTGGGCTCAGGACTCGTCGCCGGCGATTCCGCCGGCTCCGACCGAAGCCCCTACCGCCGACACCAACGCGACCCGTGCTGAGCGCATGAGCACTGAAATCGCCGCGGCAATCACCGAGTACAGCAGAGACATGGCTGCACTTCAGAAGCAGATCGCAGATAAGGACATCTCAAAAGAAGATGCCGAACGCCGCCGCAAGGAGCTGTCGAAGCGCTTCGAAGACCGCCTCGAGGCCATCGAAGAGATGGCTGAGGCCTGGGCCGACAACCTCGAGGAGTCGATTGAGAACCTTGAACTCAACTTGGGCGAAGATCTGACCCTTAACATCAAGCCGTCGGAGCCTAAAAAGAAGAAGTTTAAAAAGAAGCTGGACGGGCTTGTGATGCTCGTGGGCACCAACACCCTGTTGACGGCGCCGACCACCGATTTCCTTTCGACCGACCCGTATTCGGGCCTTTGGCATCCGGCCAGCGCACAGTCTTCGACGTTCGGTCTTTACGTTACCAACCAGCGTAGATTGGGCCGCACGCCGCTTTGGATCCGTAGCGGCTTGGGCTTCACAAGCTACACCTACGATTTTGGCCAAAACGTACTGCAGCTTGATCCTCCTTCGGGGTCTGGTTACCAAGTGATTCCGGCTGCGGTGGATTTGCGCCGCTCCAACTTGTCTATGAGCTACTTCGAAGTGCCGATTTCGTTCGTCATCAATCCGTCGCGTCGTGCAAAGGGCTTAAGTGCTTCTGTCGGTGGTTTTGCGGGAATTCGTTTAGGTGGTACCCGCCATGTAGTGTACCGTGCCGACGGGATGGGTCGCGTTACCGAAAACACTACGGGGAATTTCTACGGCAGCCTGTTCAGTTATGGCCTCCAGGCGGAGCTTGGGTTCAAACGCTTTACAGTAGGGGTGCGCCAAAACTTCAACAAGCCGTTCAATGAGGCCGTCCTCCCGGCAAATATCTCTGCGGATTCGCAGCCCAATTTCTACAACGCATCGGTGTTCGCCACAGCACGCCTCTTCTAGGTTAAGCCAGGCCTAAAAAAAGAAACCCCGGGCGCGAGCCCGGGGTTTTTTATTCGCAGTGAAGCAAAGCCTACATCACGCCCTGGTCGAGCATGGCATCGGCTACCTTCACGAATCCGGCGAGGTTGGCACCCTTGACGTAGTCAATGGTTCCGTCTTCGCGGGCACCGTACTTCACGCAGGAAGCGTGGATGCTCTTCATGATTCCATGCAAGCGCTGGTCTACCTCTTCGCGGCTCCAAGACAGGCGCAGTGAGTTTTGGCTCATCTCTAGGCCAGAGGTAGAAACACCGCCAGCATTCGCCGCCTTGCCGGGGCTAAACAAGATGCGCTTTGCCGAGAAGGCCTCAACGGCTTCGGGGGTGCAGGGCATGTTGGCACCCTCGGCCACTGCCTTCACACCGTTGGCGATCAGGGCCTTGGCGTCGTCACCATGGAGTTCATTTTGCGTTGCGCAAGGCATGGCGATGTCGCAGGCAACAGTCCATGGAGTCTTGCCGGCCACAAAAGTTGCCGAAGGATACTTCTTAAGGTAGTCGCTGATGCGGCCGCGCTCCACGTTTTTGATGTGCATTACGTGGGCCAACTTCTCGGCGTTGATTCCATCGTTATCGAGGATGTAGCCCGAAGAGTCAGACAGGGTCAGCACCCTAGCACCAAGCTCCGTCGCCTTCTCGGCGGCGTACTGGGCCACGTTACCTGAACCGGAGATCACGACTTTTTTGCCCTTGAAGCCGTCGCTTTTGGTGGCGAGCATTTCTTGCGCAAAGTAGACGGTACCGTAGCCGGTTGCCTCAGGGCGAATCAGCGAACCGCCCCAGTTCAGTCCCTTACCGGTCAACACACCCGTAAACTCATTGCGGATGCGCTTGTACTGACCAAACATGTAGCCGATCTCGCGCCCGCCCACGCCGATGTCACCAGCAGGAACGTCCGTGTCCGCTCCAATGTGGCGCGAAAGCTCCGTCATGAAGGCCTGGCAGAAGCGCATTACTTCGTTATCGGACTTGCCCTTGGGGTCGAAGTCGGAACCGCCCTTACCGCCGCCCATGGGCAGGGTCGTGAGCGAGTTTTTGAAAATTTGCTCAAAGCCGAGGAACTTCAAAACCGACAGGTTTACCGTCGGGTGAAAGCGCAGACCTCCTTTGTAGGGCCCGATGGCGCTGTTGAATTCCACGCGGTAGCCGCGGTTTACGTGCACGTTGCCGGCGTCGTCGGTCCACGAAACGCGGAACATAATGGTGCGCTCCGGCTCGGTGATGCGCTCTAAAATTCTTGCCTTTTTATACTTCGGATTCTCCTCGATGAAGGGAATAACGGACTCGGCTACCTCGTGAACGGCTTGGATAAACTCAGGCTCAGCACCGTTACGGGCTTTTGCCCAATCCATAAATTCTGAAAATGCTGCTTGATGCTTAGGATTCATAAAAGGTGTTGTTAATTCGGCAAAGGTATAGCCGAAATTTGGGTCATGATTGAAGATCCAAACCCACAGCGCACTCCCTTATCAGACCTAGGAGAATTTGGTTTAATTGAGCGATTAACCGCCGAAATTGTGCACGTTCAGCCCTCGACCCTCGTGGGGGTGGGCGACGACGCGGCAGTTCTGAGGCCTGAGAAGGACCAAGACCTGCTCCTGAGCACCGACATGCTCATCGAAGGGGTACATTTTGACCTGTCTTATGTGCCAATGAAGCACCTGGGCTACAAGGCCGCGGTGGTGAACTTCAGCGACATCTATGCCATGGGCGGACGACCAACCCAACTCACCGTTTCTATGGCGGTGAGCAACCGCTTCCCGGTCGAAGCCCTCGACGAGATCTTTGGCGGCTTGCGCCAAGCCTGCCTGGCCTATGGGGTTGACCTTGTGGGCGGAGACACTACGTCGAACCCGAGCGGACTCGCGCTGTCGCTCACCGTTTTGGGCCAAGTCAATAAGGGTGAGGCTATTATGCGCAGCGGCGCCAAGCCCACCGACCTCATTGTAGTCTCGGGCGATTTGGGCGGAGCCTACATGGGCCTTCAGGTGCTCGAGCGCGAGAAGGCGACCTACCTGGCCAACCCCAACCTGCAGCCTGACTTGAGCGACTACCAGTACCCGATTGAGCGGCAGCTCAAGCCCGAGGCACGCAAGGACATCATTGCCCTTCTGGGCGAACTAGGAGTTAGGCCGACCAGCATGATGGACATCAGCGACGGCCTATCGAGCGAGCTTCGCCACCTCACCAAGGCCAGCGGCCTGGGCTGCGTAGTTTTTGAAGACAAACTCCCCATTGATCCGGTGGTGTTGCGCACCTGCGAAGAATTTGGAATCCATCCTGTCACCGCAATGATGAACGGCGGTGAGGACTATGAACTCGTCTTCACCGTGGCCTTGGAAGACTACGATAAAATCAAAGGAAATCCAAGCATCACCCCCATAGGGCATATGACGGCCTCCCGCGGGGCCTACCTGGTCAATAAGGGAGGCGCCCACGTGGAGCT
>JABMNC010000149.1 GCA_013205365.1 Cryomorphaceae bacterium
ATGCGCTCCAGGGCTACTGCATGGGCGGCTGCAAGGTCCACCACGTGAATGTAGTCGCGGATTGCCGTTCCGTCCCGCGTAGGGTAGTCGTTGCCGTATACCTGCAAGGCCCCGCGAAGGCCTGCCGCACTCTGGGTGAGGAAGGGCACCAGGTTCTGAGGCACTCCGAGCGGCAGTTCGCCGATTCGGGCCGATTCATGGGCTCCGATGGGATTGAAGTAGCGCAGTGCGATAACCTTGAGGCCGAAGGCGCGTACCGCGTCGCGCAGAATTTCTTCGCCCACCTGCTTGGTGTTGCCGTAGGGCGACTCGGCGGGCTTAATGGGCGCGGATTCGGGAATAGGCAGCGCATCCGCTTGACCATAGACGGTGCAGGAGGAACTAAAAATGAGTCCGCACGAAGGCTTGGCGCGCTGGTAGTCCAGCAGATTGAGCAGAGCGTTGAGGTTGTTGCGGTAGTAGTTAATGGGTTCAGCAACGCTCTCGCCCACCGCCTTGTGGGCGGCGAAGTGAATGATTCCGTCGAAATCGCGACCCCGCAAAAAAGCCTCGGTGGCAGCCTGGTCGGCAAGGTCCACCTGGACCCACTCGGGGCGGACGCCTGAAATGGCCTCGATGCCGTCGAGTACCTCAGCCCGGGTATTGTTCAGGTTGTCGGCCAAAACTACGCGGTAGCCGCGGGCGATGAGGTCCACGGCGGTGTGCGATCCGATGTAGCCAAGGCCTCCGGTAACGAGAATGGATTTCACTTGCTGAAGGCTTTAAAGTCGCGGTGCTCCTGCTTGTACAGCAGGTCGTCTGGCAGGTTGCGAAAGGCGTCGTAGGTAATCTTCAGGCCCTCGGCGCGGCTGACCTTAGGCTCCCATCCCAGGATTGCACGCGCCTTGGTAATGTCGGGCTGGCGCTGGGTTGGGTCGTCTTTGGGCAGGGACTTAAAGACAATTTTTTGCTGGGTTCCGGTGAGCTTGATGATTTCTTCGGCAAACTGCAAAATGGTGATTTCGTCGGGATTGCCCACGTTCACTGGATGCGGGTAGTCGCTCAGCAGGAGGCGGTAAATACCTTCTACTAGGTCGTCGACGTAGCAGAAACTCCGCGTTTGGCTGCCGTCGCCAAAGACCGTGAGGTCCTCGCCGCGCAGGGCTTGGCCGATGAAGGCCGGCAGTACACGGCCGTCGTTGAGGCGCATTCGTGGTCCGTAGGTGTTGAAAATCCGCACAATGCGGGTTTCAAGGCCGTGGTAGGTATGGTAGGCCATCGTCATCGCCTCCTGAAAGCGCTTGGCTTCGTCGTACACGCCGCGGGGACCAATAGGGTTTACATTGCCCCAGTAGTCTTCGGTCTGCGGGTGCACCAAGGGGTCTCCGTAAACCTCTGAAGTGGAGGCCACCAGGATGCGGGCATTTTTGGCAAGGGCGAGGCCGAGGCAGTTGTGGGTTCCGAGCGAGCCCACTTTAAGCGTTTGAATCGGAATCTTCAGGTAGTCAATCGGCGACGCGGGCGAGGCAAAGTGCAAAATATAGTCGAGCGGACCACTTAGCTCGATGCGGCGGCTCACGTCGTGGTGCACAAAAGAAAACTGGGGCAGGCTTTGAAGGTGCTCGAGGTTGCGCAGGTCGCCGGTGATGAGGTTGTCCATGGCCACCACCTCATAGCCTTCGCGAATGAAGCGGTCGCAGAGGTGCGATCCAAGGAATCCGGCCGCGCCGGTAATAAGAATTCGTGGCATAGTTTCGGAATTAACGCACTCCGATTCCGCAGTAGGTAAATCCCATTGCGCGGAGCTCGGGCCCGCTGTAAATGTTACGTCCGTCAAAGACCGTATGCTGGCGCAGGGCATCCTTTACCCGGTCCCAGTTGGGCATGCGGAATTCGCTCCACTCGGTGATCAGCAGGAGGGCGTCGGCGCCGGTGAGGGCTTGGTAGGCGTCGCTGGCGTAGGCAATTCGGTCCTGAAGCTGGTGCTTGGCCTCTTCGGTAGCGACGGGGTCATAGGCGGTTACGGTGGCTCCGAGCGCCATCAAGGATTCGGCAATGACCAAGGAGGGAGCCTCGCGCATGTCGTCGGTTTGCGGCTTGAAACTAAGTCCCCACATGGCAAAGTGCTTGCCGCGAAGATCCGTGCCAAAATGAGCCTTGATCTTGGTGACCATGACGCTCTTTTGGGCGTCGTTGACCGCCTCGACGGCTTCGAGGATGCGCATGGTATAGCCCTGCTCCTTGGCAGTGCGGGCCAGGGCCTTGACGTCCTTGGGGAAGCAGCTTCCGCCGTAGCCAATACCCGGGTAAATAAACTTGGTGCCGATGCGCGGATCGCTGCCGATGCCCTTGCGTACCTGGTTCACGTCGGCGCCCATGATTTCGCAGAGGTTGGCGATGTCGTTCATGAACGAAATCTTGGTTGCCAGCATGGCATTGGCGGCGTATTTGGTCATTTCTGCCGAAGGAATGTCCATAAACAGCACCGGGTGGCCGTTCAGGGTAAAGGGCTTGTAGAGGCGGCTCAGTACCTCTTGCGCCCGCTCCGACTCCACGCCGCAGACGATGCGGTCTGGCCTCATAAAGTCGTCGATGGCTGCGCCTTCTTTGAGAAACTCAGGGTTGGAGGCTACGTCGAAGGTCAGGTCGGATCCGCGGGAGTCCAGGGCCGCCTTAAGGGCTCTGCGAACCTTTTCGGCCGTTCCCACAGGCACGGTACTCTTGGTAATGACTACGATGTAGTCGTTTATGCTGCTTCCGATGCCTTCGGCTACAGCCAGCACGTACTGCAGGTCGGCACTGCCGTCTTCTCCCGGTGGCGTTCCCACGGCGATAAAGGCGGCCTCTGAACCTTGGATGGAGGCAGCCAGGTCGGTCGAGAATTGCAAGCGACCCGCAGCGACGTTGCGCGCCACGATGGCGTCGAGGCCTGGCTCATAAATCGGCAGAATCCCCCGGTTGAGGTTGTCGATTTTGGTTTTGTTGACGTCTACGCATACCACGTCCATTCCGACGTCGCTCATGCAGGCGCCGGTGACTAAGCCAACGTAGCCGGTTCCGATTACGGTTATTTTCATGGGGCAAAAAAGGTTTGGATGGATTGGATTATAAGCTTTTGCGTCTGATCGGTCAATTCGGTATGCATCGGCAGCGAGAGGACTTCGGCGCAGAGCTGGTCCGCAACGGGAAAGCTCTGGTCGCTGTATCGATTGCTCTGGTAGGCCAACTGGCGGTGCAGGGGCAGCGGATAGTAGATCATGGTCGGAATTCCGTCGGCCTTGAGGTGCTCGGCTAAGGCGTCGCGACGTCCTCCGGCGACCCTCAGGGTGTACTGGTGGTAGACGTGGGTGGATTCCGGGCGGCGTACCGGGGTTTGAATTCCCACCAGGCCGGCGAGGCCGGCGTCGTAGCGGGCGGCGGCCGCTTGGCGCGCCGCAGCATACTCGTCAAGCCGAGCCAACTTCACCCGCAGTACCGCGGCTTGCAGCGTATCAAGGCGGCTGTTGCAGCCCACCACATCATGGCGGTACTTGACCTTTTGCCCGTGGTTGGCAATCATTCGAATCTTCTCGGCAAGCGCCGCATCGCGGGTAAACAAAGCCCCACCGTCGCCCATACAGCCCAAATTCTTCGACGGGAAGAAGCTCGTGCAGCCGACGGTTCCCAGGGTACCAAGGGCCATGATGCGGCCGTCGCTCAGGGTATAGCGGGCGCCAAGGGCCTGGGCACAGTCTTCAACGACATGAACACCGGCGGTAGCGGCAATGGCCATAAGGTCTTCCATAGCCGCACCCTGACCGTAGAGGTGCACCGGCACGATAGCCTTGGTGCGCAGAGTCAGGGCCTCGCGGACCTGGTCCAGGTTAAGTGCAAACGTATCGGGATCTACGTCGACGAGCACCGGAGTAAGACCTAGCAGGGCGATGACTTCCGCCGTCGCCACATAGGTAAAGGTGGCTGTAATGACTTCGTCTCCCGGCTGGAGGCCCAGGGACATCAGGGCGATTTGCAGGGCGTCGGTCCCGTTGGCGCAAGGAATGGTGTACACGCCATCGCCCAGGTAGGCGCTGAGTTCGCCAGCGAATGTCGTCACGTCGGGACCCTGAATGTAGGCTGCCTGGTGGCTCGCGCGGAGAAGGGCTTGGTCCAGTTCGGATTGGATGCGCGCGTGCTGACCGACAAGGTCGACCATGGGAATCGGCGGATTAAACGGCAGGTGCTGGGCCATAGTCCGCAAAGGTAACCCACTCTATGTGCCTAGCGCAGGCCAAATGCCTGTGCTACCTTAGCAGCATGCGCAATTTATCTGCCGTTTGGGTCCTCTGCCTCCTGCTTCCGGCTGCAAAGCTTCTGGGCCAAGAGGTTCCAAGAGTTCAGGTTCACCTGGCGCCAAGCGTTGAAACCGCCTTGGGCGCGTGGCGGGCAGACTATGCAAACTTCGGCCTGGCCAAAGTCCGCGTTGACGTCAGTATTTTGGAACGGTCCTACCTCTTTGCCGAATACGGCGCGCGATTTGGTGGCGGAGTGCGCAATACCAGCCAGATTCTTGACTTTTTACTCAATGAAGACGGATTCATAATCGGCAACAACGGCAGCCCGGCCATGGTCCGCCTCGAAGGCCGCGGAAGCAATTTTGCCCTGGGCTACGGCAACCGTTTTTGGATGAACAAGGGGCATTCCTTTGCCTGGGAGTTGGCTCCGGCCATGATCAGCCACAAAATTTGGTTCAACAATTCGGGCGGAGTACCCATGCTTTCCAAACCCTTTGTCTACGGACTCGACCGTTTAAGGCGCGGAATCGGGCTTCAGTCTGGCTTGCGCTACAGCTATTTTGACCCCTATGGCACGATCAATTTTAGCCTTGCCCTTCGGGGCGGACTCGTGCAGACCCACTACGTGCGCGACCTCTACTATGGTGGGAATCCGCCCTCAATTAAGGCCCAATGGGACGGATTTATTGGTCTAGAGGCTAGCTGGTACCTACCCCTTGGCGGCAAGAGGAGCAGCAGCGCAAAAAGCCCAACGGACCAACCCAAGGTGCGCTACTACCAATGAGCCTAGCCGGAATTGCCTTTGGTACGGCAAGCCACATCGCAGCTTTACTGGGCCACCGCAAAGCAAAACGGTGGTGGCATGGGCGCCTCAACCTTCCGCCCAAAGGCCCCTTTGACCTGCTGGTTCACTGCGCCTCCTGGGGCGAATTTTGGATGATCGAGCCCTTGCTGCAGCAATGGAGCGCCATGGGTCGCCGCGTGCTCGTCTCTTTTTTTTCACCCAGTGGAATGGAGGGATGGAGCCGCTATCAAGCCCCCGAAGGAATTTTTGCCTGCCTCGCCCCACTCGACTTCAATCCCTACCTAGGGCGGTTCTTGAAGGAGTGCGAGCCCAAGGCTCTGCTCATTCTTCAAACGGACCTCTGGCCTGGCCTCGCGGCGCAGGCAATCCGCCAAAAAGTACCCTTTGGGCTAGCCTTTGCCCACGTTCCGCCCGGCCACCGTTGGTGGACCCCGCTGGGATTACTCGATAGAAAGCTTCTGCGCAAAGCAGCCTTCCTGGGCCTGCAGGAGGCCTCGGGCATGAAATTGGCTTTGGCGGCTGGCCTGCCTGCTCTGATGCTGGGCGACGGGCGCTTTGACTCGGCCGCATCGCGCATTGCACGTGGAGAAGCCCCCCTGCCCCACTGGGATGCCTTTGCAGACCACCAGCCTCTTCTAGTTTGCGGCTCAACCTGGGCCCAAGACGAAGACCTTTTGCTCCCCCTATTGATGCGACGCAGCCACTGGCGCTTTGTTTTTGCCCCCCACGATCCCGA
>JABMNC010000029.1 GCA_013205365.1 Cryomorphaceae bacterium
CGAGAAGTTCAATGTTGTCGAGTGGGAGGCCGTGACGCAGGAGCTGCGGCAGTTTATTTTGGCGCATGTTCAAGAGGGTAAGCCCGTGCTGACGTCGACTCCAGCGCCCAAAAAAGTGGAGTCCGATGCGTCGTCTGATGCTGCTGCAACCTACCCTGAAGGCGGAATTGAGGCGCGGATTATTGAAATTCTCGAGGAATACGTCAAGCCTGCTGTGGCCCAAGACGGAGGCAACATCATTTTTGCAGGCTACGAGAACAAGATTGTAAAGGTTCAGCTTCAGGGGGCATGCGCGGGCTGCCCGTCGAGCACGCTCACGCTTCAGCAGGGCATCAAGAACATTCTGCAGCGCATGCTGCCGTCGCTGGTAGACGACGTCGTTCCGGCGTAAATTCGGGTATGGAAGCCCTTATTTTGCCCGTTCGCGGCATGCACCCCCAGATTCCAAAGTCCACCTTTTTGGCTCCCAACTGCACGGTGGTGGGCGACGTGACCATGGGCGAGGGCTGCTCCATTTGGTTTAATGCGGTGGTGCGCGGTGACGTCAACTTCATTCGCATAGGCAACGAGGTTAACATTCAAGACGGGGCCGTCATTCACGGAACCTACCAAAAGCACGGAACCACCATCGGCAATCAAGTTAGCATTGGGCATGGTGCGACAGTACACGGCTGTACCCTCCACGACCGGGTCTTGGTCGGAATGGGTGCCATAGTCATGGATCGCTGCGTGGTAGAGTCCGGCAGCATAATAGCCGCAGGGGCGGTCTTGACCGAAGGCACGCATGTGCCGGCGGGATCGGTCTTCGCCGGGGTGCCCGCCAAAAAAGTCAAGGACATTACCCCGGAACTCATGGCGGGCGAGGTCGAGCGCATTGCGAAAAACTATGGAATTTACGCGTCCTGGCTCCGCAAGGAGGACTCCGACGGGCAAGCATCAGAAGCACTTTAATTGATTATGGAATACCTGCTGTACTACCTCATTCTGAACCTTTATGGATCGGCAATTACCTGGCGATTCTTTCAGGCCGCCGGCATACCCGTTTGGAAGGCCTTTGTACCCGTGTACCGAACCTACCTCTGGACCAAGATTGCCGACCGACCCTGGTGGTGGACCATCCTGGCCTACATCCCGGTGGTTGATAACGCCATGGCCCTGGTTTTGGCCTACGAAACGCTTCACATGTTTGGCTTTCGGCAGAACAAGTACATCTTTTTGACCGCAGCCACGGGCGGACTCTACCTCGGCTACTTGAACTACGGGTCCAAGCTCGAGCGCGGCATTCGCAGCAACGACGAGATTCGCAGCCGAATGCCTCTTTGGGTAAACCACATACTATGGGCGGTGGTGGCGGCCGGAACCGTCCGCATGATGACGTTTGAAGCGTTTAACATCCCCACTCCGTCGATGGAAAAGTCGCTCATGGTGGGCGATTATTTGGTCGTGAGCAAGATTGCCTACGGTCTGCGCATGCCTAATACGCCCATGAGCATTCCCTTGATGCACAACGTGATTCCCTTTGCCAACATGCCGAGTTACCTGACCTGGGTTCAGCTGCCCTACCTGCGGCTTCCGGGTTTGGCCAAGGTTCAAAGGGGTGACGCAGTGGTCTTTAACTTCCCTCAGGACCCAGACCGGCCGGCTGACAAAAAAGACCACTACGTCAAGCGATGCATGGGTACTCCCGGAGACAGTTTGGAACTGCGCCATAGTCAGGTGTTTATTGACGGAGAGCCAGTTGCCTTCCCGGAGCGCAGCAACGCGCAGTTTAGCCACTACGTGCGCACCCGCCCGGGGCAGGGATTCAGTCCGCGCCAACTGAAGAAGGATTTTGACATCAACTACGTTACCAACATGACGGTTAACAACCAGAATGTCAGCGACGTACTTCAGATTACCGAGACGGAGTATGTGGTGACGATACCGAGCCAGTCCTTGGCCAAGTTTGCCCAAATGCCCAGTATCGACACGATGTTTGCGATGGACGCGCTCGCGGGAGATTCCGCCTTCGCACCCGGCACTCCCGAGGCCCTTTTGTGGTACTACTCCAACTTTGTGGCAGGGGGAATGATTTTCCCGAATCCGATGGGAGGGCACAGCGATTCCCTGGTGTATCCATGGACCCGTGACAATTTTGGGCCCCTGTGGATTCCGGCCAAGGGTTCTACCATTGCGCTGAACTACGATACCTACCTCAAGTACGAGCATGCCGTGAATGCTTATGAGGGCCATGAATTGACCCGTGAATTCGGCCCGGATGGCGAGCGCTTTTATGTGGACGGACAGCCCGCCACGAGCTACACCTTTGCCTTAGACTACTACTGGATGATGGGCGACAACCGCCACAATTCTTGGGACAGCCGCTACTGGGGTTTTGTACCAGAAACCCATGTGGTGGGCAAGCCGGTCTTCATTTTTTGGAGCATGGATTCCTTTAAATCGGGCATTGATAAAATCCGAAGCGAGCGCTTGTTTACGGTGGTGCACGGCGACGGGAAGCCCCGCAGCTACTTGATTCCCTTCTTGGTCCTGGTCGCGGCCTACTACGGCTGGGAATGGTTTAGAAAGCGCAAAAAGTCCTAAAGACGATGCGTGGATGGTTTCTGGTTTCGTGCTTCTCGTTGGCCTTCGGCCTGGGGGCGCAGACCGTGGACACCGTCGCCATTCGCGCAGACCGAGCGGAGCGCTGGGACCAGCTCAGCGACAACCAGCTTTTGCGCCTGGATTGGGCTTCTGCCAGGTGGTCATGGCCCAGCGACAGTTTGGTGGGCCGCATGCTGCGCACCTCGATAGGTTTTAAGAGGGATTCCTTGCTGGTCTGGCTCGAGGAGGGCGGCCCGAGCGGCGACGTACGCAAAAGGGTGGAGGCCATTCGCCAGCGCCGGTATCAGGTTGCCACCGAGGCCTTCAACTATCGAGGTGACATTAGGAGCCTTGACCTGTCTCTTTTTTGGTACGGAATTTATGACGTCGAAGGAACCTGGTCGCTTCGCCCAGTGCGCCTCAAGGTTGAGTTGAGTGAGTTTCCGTCAGGGTCGGGTGACCTGGAGTTTGACATTAAAACCAACCGCGAGCAGGGCAGCCATTTTTTGTTTGGAAGCCCTGTGCGTCTCGACAGCACGGACCTAGGCCTGGTGCGCGAGGGGTTCTCGGTGCTCATGCCCGGAAGCCAAAGCGACCTTGGCTCGATCACCTCCCGCGACAAGATGTTCCGCGGCAACTACGTGCTATATGCCACAGGCTCCGTTCAAGGCCTTGGTGCGGAATGCCCGGAGCTCCTGAACTACCAACTCATAGTCGGGCATCGCTTGGCCGAGCGGGAATGGGCTCAGTTTGATACCCTCGGCAGCGTGGTGGATTCCATCAGCACCTGTGCGCCAGAGGTTTTTTGGAGTGGCGATTTGATGGGCGACGGCAAGCCCGACGCCGTACTTTTTCAAAAGCAGCCGGGCGGAATTCGGCTCATTTTGTACCTCAGCGATGCGGCCCCCAACGAGCAAGAACTCTGGGCTCGGGTCGCAGAATGGTCCATGCTTGCCGACTAGGAGTCCGGCATAATGCTAAACGGCATTGTGCTTTGGCCCTTTGGCCGTGGCCCATTCGCCTTTTGGGGACTACCTTCGAAACACCTTCTTTGAACCCTATTTAGTCATGGCAAAAGACCTACGCACCGAACGCAACGCAGACGAAATCAAGCTCTTAGTGGCAGAATGCCGCAGAAGGTGGAGTGAGGTCTCTCTGGGCGGAGGTAAAAAGCGCCTGGAGAAACTCGCCGAACAGGGCAAGCTGAGCGCTCGAGAACGTGTTAAACGCCTCCTGGATCCGGGTGCCCCCCAAGTTGAAATCGGTGCCTTCGCCGCCGACGGAATGTATGCCGAGCAGGGCGGATGCCCCTCCGCCGGAGTGGTCGTCGTGCTGGGTCGAATTGCAGGCCGCACCTGCCTGGTGGTGGCCAACGACGCCACGGTAAAGGCTGGCGCATGGTTCCCGATGACGGGCAAAAAAAACCTTCGCGCCCAAGAAATAGCCATGGAGAACCGCATACCCATTTTGTATTTGGTCGATTCCGCGGGCGTCTACCTGCCCATGCAGGACGAAATTTTTGCCGACAAGGAGCATTTTGGACGAATTTTTAGAAACAATGCCGTGATGAGCAGCATGGGAATCCCCCAGCTTTCAGCCGTCATGGGTTCCTGCGTGGCCGGTGGTGCCTACCTGCCCATCATGAGCGACGAGGCCATCATTGTCGAGGGAACCGGCAGTATTTTCTTGGCCGGAAGCTACTTAGTCAAGGCCGCCATTGGCGAAGAAATCGACAACGAGACCCTCGGCGGAGCCAATACCCACACCCAAATTAGCGGAGTTTGTGACTACAAGGCCAAGGACGACGAAGACGCCATCCGCATACTGCGCGGACTCGTCGACAAGCTGGGAGCAGTGCCGACGGCCGGCTTTGACCGCATCGAAGCAAGGGACCCTTCGGTGCCCATGGACTTGGTCTATGAGCGCATGCCGGTTGACGGCAAACCCTACCCGGTGCGCGCCCTCCTGGACTGCCTCATCGACGCGGA
The DNA here is from genome assembly GCA_013205365.1 of Cryomorphaceae bacterium. Lineage (GTDB taxonomy): Bacteria > Bacteroidota > Bacteroidia > Flavobacteriales > Schleiferiaceae > TMED14. The sequence continues at coordinate 4,572 of JABMNC010000029.1, forward strand.
CTCTCTCTTGGAGTACAAAGCGGACTATGGCAAGACCATCATAACGGCCTATGCACGCATCGACGGGTGGGCAGTCGGAATCGTCGCCAACGAACGCCAGGTGGTTAAGTCGGGCAAGGGCGAGATGCAGATTGGTGGGGTAATTTATTCCGACAGTGCCGACAAGGCCGCGCGTTTTATTGCGAACTGCAACCAAAAAAAGGTTCCCTTGGTCTTTCTGCAGGACGTGACCGGCTTCATGGTGGGGTCGCGCTCGGAACAGGGCGGAATCATCAAAGACGGCGCTAAGATGGTCAATGCGGTAGCCAACAGTGTGGTGCCCAAGTTCACGGTGATTACGGGCCACTCCTTTGGAGCGGGCAACTACGCCATGTGCGGCAAGGCCTATGATCCGCGCCTCATTGTGGCATGGCCCACGGCCAAAATCGCGGTAATGGGCGGCGACCAGGCCGCCAAGGTGCTGCTTCAAATTGAGAAGTCACGGGCCGAAGAACTCAGTCCCGAGGCCGAGCAGGAGCTACTGCAGCGCATCCGTTCGCGCTACGAGGTGCAAATGAGTCCCTACTATGCAGCGTCGCGTCTGTGGATCGACGCGATTATTGACCCCATTGACACCCGCAAAGTGCTTTCAATGGGCATCCAGGCTGCCAATCAGGCTCCAATCGAGCGCGCCTACAATCCGGGAATTCTGCAGACCTGACCCTTGGCTTAAGGGCCCTGTAGTTTTGGCTAGAGGCGTCCGTCGACTTCGCCGCGGGGCCAAAAAGCCTTGGTGTCGTAGATGACTCCGTTGGCTACCAATCCCAGGTCTTGCCGGCGTACCGGGGCAAACTGCTCATGGGCAACGGCCAGAACTACGGCGTGGTAGCCGGTTCCGGGCTCTGAGGCAAGGTTGATGCGGTATTCTTCGCGCACCTGGTCGGGCTCGGCCCATGGGTCAAAAACGTCGACCTGCATGCCGAACTGCTGAAGTTCGGTGACAATATCAATTACGCGGGTGTTGCGAATGTCGGGGCAGTTTTCTTTGAAGGTGATTCCCAGCACAAGGGCCTTGCTGCCGTGAATAGGTAATCCTTTGCCAATCATTAGCTTGACCACCTTATTGGCCACAAACATGCCCATGGAGTCGTTGACCCTGCGGCCGCTTAGGATTACCTGGGGGTGGTAGCCAAGGCTTTGAGCCTTGTGGGCAAGGTAGTAGGGGTCTACTCCGATGCAGTGGCCGCCGACCAGGCCTGGGCTGTACTTGAGAAAGTTCCACTTGGTTCCGGCTGCTTCGAGCACGTCGCGAGTGTCGATTCCGAGGCGGTCAAAAATGAGGGCGAGCTCGTTGACAAACGAGATGTTGACGTCGCGCTGCGCGTTTTCAATGGCCTTGGAGGCTTCGGCCACTTTGATGCTTGGCGCCAGATGGGTTCCTGCCTTCACAATTCGGCGGTAGATGCCGTCTACGAATTCGGCCGACTCGGGAGTGCTTCCGCTGGTGACCTTTTTAATCGTTTCAAGTGTGTTGATCTTGTCGCCGGGATTAATGCGCTCTGGGCTGTAGCCGCAGTAAAAATCGACGTTAAATTTTAGGCCAGATTCCCGTTCGAGCACGGGGACGCAGTCTTCTTCGGTGCAACCAGGGTAGGTCGTAGACTCGTAGATGACCACATCGCCTGCCTTGAGCACCCTGCCTATGGTCGCCGAAGCGGCGAGCAGGGGTTTGAGGTCGGGCGACTTGAACTGGTCAATGGGGGTCGGAACCGTTACAATGTAAACGTTTGCCTCGGCCAGGCACGTAGCGTCTGCGCTAAAGAGGAGTCCGCGCTGAAGGGCCTGCGCCAGGTCAGCGGGGTCGGCCTCGAGGGTGTGGTCCTCGCCGCGGTTGAGTTCCTCTACGCGACTGGTTTTAATGTCAAAGCCAATTACGCGGAATTCGCGCGCCAGGGCAAGGGTTAGGGGAAGACCTACGTAGCCAAGGCCAAGCACGGCAATATGGGGTTGGGACGGGGCCAAAAACATAGTTCAAAGGTACATTCTGCCCAGTGCATTTGAGGCCAGCGCCTTGGGGCCAGGCACTACCTTTGACGGGTGCGCGCCCTTTGGTCACTTAATCCTTATTTTCTTCGCTATCCGTGGCATTTTGCGGGCGGAATTCTCTTTGTTATAGCCTCTGCCATTTTTGCGGTGTATCCTGCGATTTACATTCGTGAGGCCTTTGATACCGTGGCGGAAGCGCTTCACGCTCAAAGCGACTCCTCTCAGCTGTTCAAGTCTTTATTGGGTTATTCCGCACTGATTTTGCTTCTCAGTGCCCTGCGCGGAGGGTTTACCTTTCTCATGCGTCAAACGCTTATTGTTATGTCGCGCCATATTGAGTACGACCTAAAAAACGATATTTATAAGCACTACCAGGCTCTGGATCAGACTTTTTACCGCCGCAATTCCACGGGTGACTTGATGAATCGAGTGAGCGAAGACGTGAGCCGCGTGCGGATGTACCTCGGCCCGGGCGTGATGTACACGATTAATACGGCTTTTTCTACCGGACTGACCTTGATTTTTATGATTCAGGTCGATCCCAAATTGAGCCTGATCACCCTGGCCCCCATGCCCGTTTTGGTTTGGGCCATTTATCGAGTGTCGACGTTGATCAACCAGCGCAGCCATGCCGTGCAGCAGCAGCAGTCCGCCATAAGCACCATGGCGCAGGAGACCTTCAGCGGCATTCGCGTGCTAAAGGTTTACAGCCTTGAAGACGACCAGACCCAGCGCTACGCGGAGAGTTCAGAGAAGAGCTACAAGCTCAACCGCGATCTGTACCGGGTCAACGCTCTTTTTGCGCCCCTAATGATGCTGCTGGTCGGCCTCAGCACCGTCTTGGCTGTTTGGATCGGCGGCGAGGGCGTGATTGAGGGCAGACTGAGCCCGGGGGTTATCGCGGAATTTATTTACTACGTTAGCCTCCTTACCTGGCCCATCGCCAGTATTGGCTGGGTGATGAGCCTCATTCAGCGCGCCGAAGCCTCTATGGAGCGCATCAACGACTTTTTGCGCGTAGTACCGGCAGTTTCAAGCCCCGAGGATGCCCATCGCGCCAAGGTACAGGGTGCGTGGACCTTCGAGAACGCGTCCTATACCTATCCCGACAGCGGAATTCAAGCGCTTAAAAACGTTTCGTTTGCGGTGAATCCAGGCGAGACCATCGTGGTGGTAGGCCGCACCGGGTCAGGAAAATCTACGCTTGTAGGCCTGATGAACCGCCTTATGGACCCAGTGGAGGGCCGGATTCTGCTCGACGGCGTGGATCTGCGCCGCTGGGATTTGGAGGCTCTTCGGGCTTCGATTGGCACGGTTCCGCAAGACCCCTTTTTGTTCAGCGATTCCATAGCCGACAATATTTCGTTTGGCAGCATCAACGCGGACCGCAGCGACGTCGAGCGCCAAGCGGAGTTGGCCGACGTGGCCGAGGACATTCGCGGATTTGCTCAGGGCTACGAGACCGTGGTAGGCGAGCGCGGAGTTACCCTCTCAGGCGGTCAAAAACAGCGGGTTAGCATTGCGCGGGCCCTGATGAAGCAGCCGCCCATGCTGCTCTTTGACGACGCCTTGAGCGCCGTAGACACCGAGACCGAGGTTACCATTTTGAGCAACCTCAAAGCTCGATTGAATGGGCTGACGGCCGTACTTATTACCCAGCGACTGAGTTGCGTGCACCTTGCCGACCGCATTTTAGTGCTCGACCAGGGTGCCTTGGTGCAGCAGGGAAGCCACTTGGAGCTTCTCGCCCAACCGGGGCTTTATGCGGAACTATACGCTCTACAATCCCAAAAATCATGATTCCGCACCCCAATTTAGTCGCCGGGGTGCTCGAAGTGCTCGAGCGGACCTTTGGCCAACGCCTCTATGCTGACCGCGTGGTGGACCAGGTCCTGCGCGCCAACAAGCGTTGGGGAGCTCGTGACCGAGCCTTTGTGGCCGAGCACAGCTACGAAATAGTGCGCTGGTGGACCCTGCTTTGGCACCTCAATGGCGAAGAAGTCCAGATCAAGCGCAAGCAACTGAAGAGTCTTTTTGAGACCTATTGGCTCTGGCGGGAATCGGGAATGCCCCAGCCCAAGGATTTAGGAACGGGCTTGGCCCAGAGCTACGCGCCCTGGTTCGACGAAATGGCCAGCGCAGAACTCGGGGAAGACTGGCCGGCATTGGCGGCGGCGCTCAACCGTCCGGCCCAGGTAATTCTAAGGGCAAACAGCCTTAAGACCAACCGAGAGGCCGTGCTGGACCGCCTCGCTGGCGAGGGAATTGCCGCAGAACTTAGCGACGTCGCACCCGAGGCACTGGTATTGGCCAAGCGTCCGCGCTTGCAGCACCTTGAGAGCTTCAAAGACGGATGGTACGAAGTGCAGGACGGCGGGTCCCAGCGCATTGGAGCCTACCTCGACCCTGTGCCCGGCGACCGAATCCTCGATGGCTGCAGCGGGGCAGGGGGCAAGGCCCTGCATGCCGCCGCATTGGCCGGCGGAAAGGCAGATATTTTGTGCATGGACATTGAAGCCTACAAGCTCGGCGAGGCCGAGAAGCGCGCCCTCAGGGCAGGAGTTAAGGGATTGCGCACCGAAGTAATCCGCTCAGCGGCCGACGTGCAGCGCCATGCCGGATGGGCCAACAAAATGCTGCTTGACGTGCCCTGCAGCGGAACCGGCGTCATTCGCCGCGACGTCGACACCAAGTGGAAGCTCCAGCCCGAGCATTTGGACCGCACTCGTGAAATTCAGTACGCTATTTTGCGCGATTATTCTGCGGCACTCCAGCCGGGCGGACTTCTTGTGTATGCCACCTGCAGCATTTTGCGAAGCGAGAACGAGGACCAGGTTCGTCGCTTTTTGGACGAGAAGGCCGGGGCATTTGAGCTTCGAGAAGAGGTGCGCATCAGCCCCGAGCATCCGCACAGCGACGGCTACTATGTGGCCAGGCTTTACAAACGCTAGATTTGCCCCACCGTGATAACCGAAAGCCCTAGCAACCACGACCACCTCGAGACCTGGACGCTGCGCCAGCTTCTTGAGGGCATTAACGCCGAAGACCAGCGCGTGCCGCATGCCGTGGCAGAGGCAATTCCCGCCCTCGAGGCTTTGGTAGGGCAGCTCCTGCCCCGCATGAAGCAGGGCGGACGCTTGTTTTACATTGGGGCCGGCACCTCGGGCCGACTCGGCATTGTCGACGCCTCAGAATGCCCGCCCACCTATGGCGTTCCGCAGGGAATGGTCGTTGGCCTTATCGCCGGCGGCGACGGCGCCATTCGCCAAGCCGTGGAATTTGCCGAAGACGATGCCGACCAAGCCTGGAAGGACCTTCAGGAGCACCGCATCGCTCCGCTCGATACGGTGGTGGGAATCGCGGCCAGCGGCCGCACCCCCTATGTGGTCGGGGGCCTAAACCAGGCTCGTGCCGCCGGCTGCCTGACCGGCTGCATTGTCTGCAATCCCGA
>JABMNC010000150.1 GCA_013205365.1 Cryomorphaceae bacterium
ATAAACCGGTACTTCTCGTTGGTGGTCAGCGGGCTGTAGTCGCGTCCGTCGAGCAGCGAAACCGGCGGCGTGGCCTCCATGTTGAACGACAGGCTGGATCCGCGCGTCGGGAAAATTGGAAGGTCGCGGTTGTCGCGACGCAGCGTGAAGTTGTAGGCCACCGAATTGGCAATACCGGTTTTGAACATGTCAGAACCAAAGGGGTAGTTGTTGATGTCAAAGCGTCGGTACTCTATGGCATGGTAGAGCGTGAAGTAGTCGTCGGGCCATTTTAGGCGCAGCCCTTGACCCAGCGTAACTCCCGTGATGCTGATTTTCTGGGCCGTACTGTCGGTTCTGCCAGAGGCATTCATAATGTTGTGGTAGGCCGTGAACGTAATCGAATTCGGCTTTTTGCCTCCCAACCAGGGCTCCGTAAAACTGAAGTTGTAGGACGAGAAGAAGGTTCCGTTGCTCTGAGCGCGCAGGTTAATCGTTTGGCCGTCGCCCGAGGGAAGGGGGCGCCAGGCCTTCTTATTGAACATGTTTTTGGCACTGAAGTTGTTGAAATTCAGGCCGGCAGTACCAATAACCATGTTTGCTCCCCATCCGCCCTGAAGCTCGAGTTGGCTGGTGGATTGCTCGGTTACGGAATACTCAAGGTCAACCGATCCCGTCATCGGGTCTGGGTTGGGCACAATGTTAATGGATCTCGGGTCGAAGTACCCAAGCTGTCCCAGTTCTCGAATGGTTCGCTGAATGTCTGCCTTAGAGAACAGGTCTCCGGGTCGGGTGCGGATCTCGCGGTAGACTACGTGGTCGTTCGTGCGTTCGTTGCCCACCACCTTGACCTTGCGCACCGTGGCCGGACGCCCTTCGCGAATTCGAATTTCGAGGTCAATGGAGTCGTTGGCAACCCTCGCTTCGACCGGAATGACGTTGCTAAAGAGGTAGCCGCTGTTGAGGTAAAGCGAAGAAATATCGTTCCCGTTAGGGTCGCCGTTTACCCGTGTTGCGAGCAACTTAGAGTCGTACCGATCGCCCGCATCAATTCTTAAAATACTCTGCAGGGTCGCGTTATCGTACTTGGAATTGCCCAAAAACCGCACGCTCCGGTAGTAGTAGGGCTGGCCTTCTTCGACGGTAAATACCAGTCGCACGCGGGCCTTCTCTTTAATCATCAGGCGGTAGGTGGTGTCGCGCACAATGCGGGCATCGCGGTATCCGGCGTGGTTGTATGCCTCGACGATGAGGGCGCGCTCGCCTTCAAGCTTGTCATCGAGGTACTTCGCAGACTGAAAAATATTCCACCACCGAAGGCGGTGAAGCTCGTCCATGGCGCGTCGAAGCTTGCCCCCGCTAAGGGCTGTATTCCCTTCAAAAACAATGTCGTCAATTCTCAGGCGCGGACCCTGCACGACGTCAATGCGCAGCACCTGAGCCTGGGCAAAAGAAGTATCGGCTTCGGCTGTAATTTTTGCGGTGGCGTCAGGGAAGCCTTTTTCGATTAAACTCTTGCGAATTATGGACTCGGAATTGCGCAGCAAATTTTGCGAAACGATGGTTCCGCGGCTCAGACCAAGCTTCTCCCGCAGTGCATCCTGCCGAGCCTTGCTCAGGCCTACAAAAAAGTATTTGCTGAGTTTGGGAAGCGTCTTAAGGCGAAACTCGAGGTAGACGACCCCACCGTTGCGTGCCGTGATGAAGAGCTGAACGTCTTCAAACAATTCTTGCTTCCAGAGGTTTCGCACGGCGTCCGCAATTTTTTCAGACGGAAACTGCACCATGTCGCCAACCCTTAAGCTGCTGAGCAGGGTCACCATCGAGGGGTCGAGCTCCTCGGCTCCCGTTACCAAAATCCCCCCGATTTCGTAGTCGATTCCCGCAGTGACTTCGACGCTGGATCCTGCAGGCATTTGGCCCATGACGGAACCCGTGACCAGCAGCAGAATTGCTAGGGTGATGCTGCGTAGGCGGTTCATTGCTTTAGTTGTTCGCTTGTTTTGCCGATACGGCGTTCTCGTTGGGCATATTCTTCTAGTGCTTCAACAAGGTCCTTCTTCGAAAAATCAGGCCAAAGTACGGGCAGGAAGATTAATTCTGCGTACGAAATTTGCCAGAGCATGAAGTTTGAAATCCGCTGCTCCCCGCTGGTGCGTATAAGCAAATCAGGGTCGGGCATCGGGCTGGTCCAGAGAGCTTTGGCAATGTGCTCTTCGCTTATGGTTTGAGGGTCAATCTGGCCCGAAGCGGCCTGCGTGGCAATGGTGCGCACGGCATCCACGAGTTCCTGCCGCCCGCCGTAGCTCAGGGCTAGGGTCAGTACCATACGCTTGTTGCCCGCCGTCGCCTCGAGTGTCTCGTCGAGCTGGCGGCGAGCCCTTGAGGGCAGTGCATCGAGGTTGCCAATGGCGTTAAGGCGGATTCCGTTTTCTTGCAGAACGCCCAGTTCCTTGCGCAGGCTGGTCATGAGGATGGTCAT
>JABMNC010000151.1 GCA_013205365.1 Cryomorphaceae bacterium
CTCGTTTTTGGTGGGATTCTATGGCGCCGCAACCGCAAAGACGACCGCGACACGGTCGAACGTTTTGGGATTCCGAGCTTTGACATGGTGGTCGTTGACCTCTATCCCTTTGAGGACACGGTTGCCTCAGGCGCTGCAGAAGAAGACATTATAGAAAAGATTGATATCGGCGGCATTTCGCTCCTAAGGGCTGCCGCCAAAAATTTTGAGCACTGCTGGGTGGTAAGTTCCACTTCTCAATACGGCGAGGCGCTTGAACTGCTGCGTTCTCAGGGCGGAACCCTTACCATGGAGCAGCGCAGGGCTTTTGCCGGCGCATCGTTTAGGGCCAGCCAGCATTACGATGCGCAGATTGCGGCATGGATGACCGGCAGCAACGAACCCTTTGCCGCCCTTCAGGGTCCACGAATGGCCTTGCGCTACGGAGAAAATCCGCACCAAAAAGCCTGGTTTGTGGGCGATCTGAATGCGCGGCTCGAGCAACTTTGCGGCAAAGAATTGAGCTACAACAACCTTTTGGACGTAGAGGCCGCGATGGACTACTGCCTCGATGGGCCCGACGCCACGGTAGCAATTATCAAGCACAACAACGCCTGCGGAATGGCCAGCCGTGCAACCTTGAGCGAAGCCTGGACTTCAGCCCTTTCGTCTGATCCCGTTTCTGCCTTTGGTGGGGTAATTGCCTGCAACCAAACGCTCGACCTGGCCACGGCAGAGAAAATGAACGAGCTCTTTTTTGAGGTGCTCCTGGCTCCAGACTTTGCGCCCGAAGCCTTGGCTCTGCTCCAGGGCAAAAAGAACCGGATTATGGCCAAAATCCGCCCTCAAAAATCGGCGGACTACCGACTGCGTTCCGCCATGAACGGACTACTGATTCAAGAGTGCGACCACCATAGGGACGGCTTGGACGATTTAAACGTCGCAACCAAAATAGCCCCCACTGAGGCAGAAAATCATGACCTGATTTATGCCTCGGCCATCAGCAAGCACACCAAGAGCAACACCATTGTTCTGGTTAAAAATCGCCGGCTTTTAGCCTCTGGTACAGGGCAAACCTCACGGGTTGACGCCCTACAGCAGGCCATTCACAAGGCAAAATCATTCGGAATTTCGTTGCAAGGTGCGGTTATGGCATCGGATGCATTTTTTCCTTTCCCGGATTGTGTCGAAATTGCACATCAAGAAGGAATTACAGCGGTCATACAGCCAGGAGGTAGCGTTAAGGACGATTTAAGCGTTCAGTACTGCGATCAAAACCGCATGGCTATGGTTATGACTGGATTTCGTCACTTCAAACATTGAACTAGACTATGGGATTATTTGACTTTCTTACCTACGACATCGCGATCGACCTCGGTACCGCGAACACCCTAATCATTCACAACGACAAGGTTGTCGTGGACGCTCCGTCCATTGTTGCCATGGATCGCGCGACCAATGCCATTCTTGCTATTGGCCACGAGGCGATGCAAATGCATGGAAAAACGCACGAAAACATTCGCACGGTTCGCCCCCTTAAGGACGGCGTTATTGCGGACTTCGTTGCCTCGGAGCACATGATTCGCGAAATGATCAAAAGCATTCCGGCACTTAAGAATAAGTGGTTTGCTCCGTCTTTGAGGATGGTCATTTGCATTCCAAGCGGAATTACCGAAGTCGAAAAGCGCGCCGTACGCGACTCGGCAGAGCACGCCAACGCCAAAGAAGTCTACCTCATTCACGAGCCAATGGCTGCTGCAATTGGTATCGGTGTTGATGTTCTTGAGCCCAAGGGGAACATGATTATTGACATCGGTGGCGGAACCACAGAAATTGCGGTCCTTGCCCTTGGCGGAATTGTCTGCGACAAGTCGATTAAAATTGCCGGCGATGTTTTTACCAACGACATAGCCTACTACATGCGCACCCACCACAATCTGTATGTGGGAGACCGCACTGCCGAGCAGATCAAAATCAACGTGGGGTCCGCGCTAGAAAACCTACCCTCGCCTCCCGACGACATGAGCGTTCAGGGTCGTGATTTGGTCTCGGGCAAGCCCAAACAGGTCGATATTTCGCACCAAGAAATTGCGCGCGCACTCGACAAGTCGCTCATGCGAATTGAAGAGGCCGTAATGGAGGCTTTGTCGCTAACGCCCCCTGAACTTTCTGCCGATATTTACAATTCAGGCATCTACATGGCCGGCGGCGGTTCGCTGCTTCGCGGACTCGACCAGCGCATCTCGGCACGCACCGACCTTCCCGTGTATGTGGCTGAAGATCCCCTTCGTGCGGTGGTTCGTGGGACCGGTATTGCGCTCAAGAACCTGGACAAGTACCGCACTCTTTTGATGCGATAAGTCATGCAAAACATTCTGCGGTTTTTCATAAGGTACCGCATGGTTCTCTCTTTGCTGCTGCTTCAAACTTTGGGTTTGAGCTTGACCTACGCTCGGTCGCTCGCGCATGAAAACCTTTATTGGGCCCAGGTTTTACAGCGCCAAGCCCAATGGCGCGGATGGCTCAACGGCTGGGAAACCTACCTCAACCTAAGAGAAGAAAATTCCGCACTCATTGCGGAGTTGTCTAGGGTTCGCAGTGCCGCAGAGCCAGACAGCAGCAAACCGCCCGTGCAGGCCTATGAAGAATTTGGATTTGATTTTGTTCCTGGCCGATTGATGTTTATTGCCCACAATGGCGCCGAACCCTGGGGCCTGATTGATGTCGGTAGTGATGCCGGGCTCAAGCCTCCCTTTGCCGTTCTAGGCAGCAGAGGCATCATTGGCATTGCCTATGAAACCACCGACGGATTCAGCCGCGTAACCCCACTCAGCCACCCGTCGATGCGGATTTCGGCCTCCGCCGAGCGCAGCGGGCACTTTGGTACGCTTCAGTGGCACAGCGCCAATGCTCGCTTCGCAGAATTCGTAGACGTAGCCTACGAGGCAGACCTCAAAAAAGGAGACCGAGTGGTCACCGACGCGCGGTCCGACCTTTTTCCGGCGGGATGGCTAATTGGAACCATTGATCGGGTTTCTATTGATTCCACCCAGTTCACCAAAACTGCTTTGGTCCGCTTGGCGGCGGATCTTTATCGGCAGCAGGTGGTGATGGCCGCTGTGAGCATTCGCAAAGTAGAACGAGACAGCATCGCACCATGACGAGAATTGGTTCCTGGCTTAGCCTTATTTTTTGGGTTCTGATTGTGCAGCTTTTGGTTTTGAGCCAGATTGAGGTCAGCGGCTACCTAAGTCCCTACCTCTACCCCTTGGTAATTGTCTTGGCTCCCGCCAATTTTAATCGCTACGGACTACTCATTATTGGCGCACTGATGGGACTTGCTATGGACTTTCACGAAGGAAGTGGCGGACTTCACCTGATGGCGACAAGTTTGCTCGCCTACATGCGGCCCTGGATGCTCAATGCCGTAATCCCGCGCGCCGCCGAGGAGCAGCTTCCCTTCGCCCCCCAGGATTTGGGCTTGGGCAAGTGGTTCACGCTGCTTCTGCTGTCCTTTGGTCTCCATCACGTTTGGCTCTTTCTCTGGGCCAGCCACGACGGGCACGTTTGGTCCTTGGTCCTTTTGCGAAGCCTAATCAATATTGTGGTCAGCGGATCCTTGGCCACTGCCATTGGATGGTTCTATCCCAAGTCCACTAAAGGATGATACGAAGTCGGATTCTTATTATCGGGGTCATCGTGGTCTTTGCCGTCTTTGCCCTGCGCCTGATCAACATTCAGCTCATTGACAAGCGGTACACGCTCGATGCGGCCAACAATGCCCAGAGAATTGAGAAGATTTATGCGCCGAGGGGCATAATGCGCGACCGCAACGGAGTCGTTTTGGCTACCAACCAAATTGCCTACGACGTGGAGGTTATCTCGAACAGACTCAGCAACCTCGATACCGCAAGGCTGGCCGAGGTGCTGCAGGAGCCCCTGAGCAGCGTGCGCAAGCAGCTCAAAAAGGCGCGCATCCAGGCTCCCTACCGGCCCTTTGCAATCCTTAGGGGGCTGATGATTAAGGATTACGCTGCCCTCCAAGAGAAGGTTAGCATTTTTGAAGGGGTTTCTATGCGCAAGCGGACCTTTAGAAAGTACCCCCAGGCCTACGGGGGCAACGTTATGGGCTACGTTGGCGAGGTCAACGACTACGTAATGAAGAGCCACCCCGAGTACGACCTTGGGGACTACCTCGGGATTTCGGGCATTGAATCGTCTTATGAAGAGGAGCTTCGCGGAGTAAGCGGACGCAGGTACATCGTAGTTGACAACCGCAACCGCGACGTGGGCTCCTTTGCCAACGGTGAATACGACATGCAGCCTGTCATGGGGGCAGAGTTAACCTTAACCATTGACGCCAAACTTCAAGCCCTCGGAGAGGAGCTGATGCGGGGCAAGCGCGGCAGCATTGTGGCCATCGAACCCAGTACGGGCGAAATTCTAGCCCTTATCTCGGCGCCGAACTACGACCCCAATGCCCTGGTTGGCCGCTACCGTTCTCAAAACTATACGGTGTTATACCGCGATTCCATCAATAAGCCCCTCTACGATCGAGCCATTCTTGCCGAATACCCGCCAGGGTCTCCCTTCAAGATTTTAAATGCTTTAATCGGCCTGCAGGAGGGTGTGGTGACCAACGAAACGCAGTACACCTGCATCGACGGGTTTCACTTTGGATCTTTGCACGTGGGCTGCCACTGCAAGGCTGGCACGCTCGATTTAAGGGGGTCCATAAGCAAGAGCTGCAACAACTACCACTGCCAAATTTTGAAAAAGGTCCTTGAAAAGTACCCGAGCGCGAGCCAGGGAATTGATTCTTGGCACCGGCACATTAAGAGCTTCGGCATGGGCGACTACTTAGGGGTTGACCTGCCAACGGGCCGCAAGGGCTTTGTACCCGACGGAAGCTACTTCAACAAAGTATACCAAAGCGACCGATGGAAGGCTCCTACGGTAATTTCTTTGGCCATTGGGCAAGGAGAGCTCGCCGTGACCCCCATACAGCTCGCCAATATGGTGGCCGCCGTAGCCAATCGTGGATGGTGGATTCGTCCGCATGTGGTGCGGGCCATCGACCAAAAAGCCATTAGCGACGAGCAGTACACCAAGGTCAATAAAACCACCATTGATCCCAAACACTTTGAAGTGATCGTTGCAGGCATGAGTGATGTCTTTGAGTCAGGCACCGCGAGAGCCTCAAGGCTGGAGGGCCTGATGATGGCTGGCAAAACCGGTACCGCGCAAAATCCGCACGGACAAGACCATTCCATTTTTACCTCTTTTGCACCCTTGAATAAGCCCAAAATAGCCATCGCCATCATAGTCGAGAACGGCTACTGGGGATCTCGTTGGGCCGCGCCCATCGCAAGCCTAATGATGGAGTCCTACCTGCACGACTCCATTTCAAGACCCGATCTTTATCGCCGAATGGTCGAAGGCAGCCTAACTGGCGAGTACCGAGTAAATTCCGTGCAAACTGCACTGCCTCCCTACTGACACGCCTACGATGAACCGCACGAACGCAACTCCCCTTGTTGGCAAACTTGACCTTATCAGCGTCGGCTTAGTGGTTTTTTTGGTGGTATTCGGCTGGCTCAATATTTTGGCGACGGTCACCCCCGTTGGCGATGAATTTCAGTGGAGCTGGGACCACGAAGCCGGCAAACAACTTCGGTTTATTGGCCTTGCGAGCTTTTTAATTCTAATCGTGCTCTTGGCAGACGCACGCCTGTTTGAATTTTTGGCATGGGCCGTCTATGGTTTTAGCCTGATACTCTTGGTCGCGGTATTATTTTTTGGTGTGGAACGCGGGGGCAACAAATCCTGGCTCAACCTTGGTTCTTTTGGCCTGCAACCCTCGGAATTTGCCAAACTTGGCACTGCATTAATGGTGGCCCGCATCCTAGAGCGGGGCGGTTCTCCCATGCAAACCTGGCGCGGACGGCTCCTGCCCATGATTGTTGTGGCTGTGCCAATGATCCTCATTCTTTTGCAGCCAGACGCCGGGTCAGCACTGGTATTCAGTTCGTTCCTTTTAGTGTTCTACTTCGCCGGAATGCCCTCCTACTACCTATTTGGAAGCATTGGAATCGGTGTAGTTTCTCTTTTAGCCTTGGCTTTGAGTCCAGAAACCATGCGCCTGCTCATTGGCTCCGTCTCGCTGCTAAGCCTTATCGTTTCTCGCGCCCGAAAGCGCATGCCGCTCATTCGATTGCTCAAGCACCCCGCGATTTGGCTGGGGATTGCAGCCCTAGCTTGGGCCAGTACCGTCAATCAAGTGTTTGAAAACGTGATGCAGCCCCACCAGCAAATTCGAATCAAATTGCTGCTCGGTCAAGTGGACGACCCCAGCGCAGCCGGCTACCAAACGGCACAATCACTCATTGCAATTGGCTCCGGCGGACTTTTTGGCAAAGGCTACATGCAGGGAACCCAAACGCGCTTAAGGTTCGTTCCCGAGCAGACCACCGACTACATCTTTTGCACCGTTGGCGAAGAGTGGGGCTTTATCGGTTCCTTCCTCGTGCTTCTGGCTTTTGCAGGATTGATTATCAGGCTGACCTTGCTCGCACAGCGCCAAAAACACTCCTTTGGTCTTTACTTCGGATTAGCTATTGCCAGTATTCTCTTGGTGCACTTCACCGTCAACGTCGGAATGACCCTTGGCCTCATGCCCGTAATCGGCATACCCCTGCCCTTCTTTAGCTACGGAGGATCCTCCCTTTGGGCCTTTAGCCTAATGGTTTTTGTGTTTCTGCGCTGGGATGCCTACCGATGGGAAAGCCTCTAGGCCCCCCATTGGTTCCCAATCAATAGAAAGCGCCGCGGTTGTCCACAACCTTAGCCGACTGCATAAGGGACTGCAGAAGCATGCGCTGCGCATTGCTGCCTAATCGATTGTTTTCTGAGGCTACGTCAGCGGCTGACATGGAACTCGGGGCGTCAAATACGTTCACGAGCTTAACGCGATAGGCTCCGTTACTGCCTTCAATAATACCCGACGTGAAGCCAACGGCATTGCCAGAGGCGATGCCCACTACCTTGGGCTCTCGACCCGTTGCCAAGTAGGGGGAGGCCATAGTAGCAGACGCATCAACCCACTCGGGCTTAGTCCTTAACTTAAGACGCTCTGCCAAAACCCGCACCTTAGCGCGGTTAAGTGCCAGGGTCTTGAGGTCTTCCTTGACCGCGTCTAGCGATTTGTATCCCTCCTTATAAATCGCCGTCAGTTGAACTACGCTGTATGACTTGTAGTTGTTATTTACCACGCTTACTTCGCCCACCTCGCGCTCCTCGTTGAAGATCCAGCGAACCACCTCGCGGTTGTCGTTCATCCCCGGAACCGAAGCATCAATGGCACGCACATTCCGAGCGGGCATAAGCGGTACACCCACCTTTATAGCGGCTTCCTCAGGCTTCATTCCACCCTGCAAAAGCTTGGCCAATTCACCAGCGCGAGCATAAACCTGCTGTTCAGACTCTGGACTTACCATTACTCTGCGAACCACCTCTGCAAGACGAAGAGCCGGACGGCCTCCCTTTTGGCCCACTACCTGCACCACGTGAAAGCCGAATTCGGTACTGACCACGTCAATGCTACCATTGGACTTCTCGAAACAGAAGGACTCAAAAGCGGGCGTCATTTGACCCGGCTGAAACCAACCCAAGTCTCCATCGTTGGATGCCGCCACCACGTCGTTACTGAACTGCTTGCTCAAATCACTGAACGAACCGCCTGCCTTGACAAGGCTAAGAATGCTGTCGGCTAAACGCTCTGCTTCTTGGTAGCTGCGGGTGGCCTGAGAGCGCTCCGCTCCAGCAAAACCAATAAGTATATGCTTCGCGCGAGCTGAATCGGGCAAGGAGGCGCGGCCCATTACCTTGGCAATGCGGTAGAGGTCGCCTTCTTGCACGGGTTCTGACACAAAACCAGAGGGCTTGCCCTGAACAAACGGAAGCAGCGTTGGACTGATGGACGACTCGGGGCGCAGGGTAATTGGCACAAAGACGTCAGTATTCGCTGCAGCAAAGGCGCTGTCGTCAATAGACGCGGCAAAATCAATCGCAATTTTCAGGAGTTCTTCGCGCGTTTTGGCAAGATCCTGGTCTGTAGGGACCAAGGCAAAATCAGCGACAAGAGCATCCCTGAGCGGCGTGGTTATTTTGAAGTTCGACTTGTATTCCTCATAAAGCGCCTTGTAGTCTTCGTCGCTCGCTACCGCATCGCTATCCTTGACGTCAGAGACCGACATAAAGTCCACCTGCATCTGCAGTTGACGGTTGTTGCGGGAGTTTTGAGCAATCTGGATGCTCACTGGCATGCGCATTCCCGCAGCCACAGCATCGTTAATCTTACTGCTCATCGTTTGGTTCTTAACATCCTTCTCGTAGGCGACCCAACTGTCCCATTGGGCGGCTGCCTCTGGAGAGCTCTCGCGCTGGTCGCGAAGGTTTTGAAGGGCACTTCGCAGCAAATCAGGACGAAATTGGCCTGTATTGGGATCCTGTAGTCCTTGCATTTCGCGAACGGACGGCGTCATTTCGATCACCCTACCCAATTCTTCGGTCGTTACCATAAAGCCCAGGTCGGCCATAGGCTCGATCAAAAGGCGCTCATTGAGAATATTGTTCCAAACCAGCTCACTCAGCTGGAGTGGCGATGCCTGACTGTACTGGGGATTTTGGCGCAGTGCCTCAACTTCTTTATTGAACTCGATGTAGGAAACCTTGGTTCCCTCGACGCGGCCCACCAGGTCGCGGTCGCCTTGAAAAAGCATACTCCCGGAGGTCATGAAGTCCGTAAGGACAAAGGCCACCAAAGAAAGTCCGATTACTGCAACAACAAGGCCAGAACGGCTGCGAATTGATTCAAAAAGTCCCATAACTACATATAAATAAGGTCGCGAATATACAACCGGTAAAGGGCTCCACGAAGCCCAAAAATTAGGCGTCCCAGCGCACCAGTACCTGCTTGACGCGCTGCACCTCCATGCCCTCTACCTCGAGGCGCCAGGGACCAACCACCACCGAATCACCGGGTTCTGGGAGCTTGCCTGCCAAATCAGTAATCATGCCTCCCAGGGTGGTAAACCGCTCGGACTCGGGTAAATTCAGTTCATAGCGGTCGTTGAGGTAGTCCACCTGAAGCCGTCCGTCGAGCCGAAATTTATTGGGAGCCAGAACGAGCTCTACCAGCGAATCCTGGTCGTGCTCGTCGTCGATTTCACCAAAAAGTTCTTCGATAATGTCCTCCAATGTGACCATTCCCACAAGGTCTCCTAAATCGTCGACCACGAGGGCCATGCTGCGCTTGACCTTGATAAGTTGCTGAAAGACATCCTGGGCATTCATAGCCTCCGGCACAAATGACAAGGGTGTCAGCACTGATTTGAGGCTGCGCGGACTTTTAAACAACTCAAATTGATGCACGTAGGCAAAGGCGTCGTCTAGGCTTTCGCGGTAAACGAGCAGTCGGCTAAAACCACTTTCTACAAATTTTTGCTTTAAATCTTCTAAATCAATGCTCTCGGGTACGGCCACTAATTCAGGGCGCGGAACCATGCAGGACCGCACCTTCACCTCGGCAAAATCCAAGGCATTGCGAAAAAGCTCCACCTCGGGGTCCTGCTCTTCTTTTTGGCTGGCCTCGTCCACAAGATTGTTCAGGTCTGCAAGACCAAAAATCCGAGCCCTTCCGCTTAAAACGGGTTCAGTGCCGAGCTTCTTTATGATTGCGGTATTGAGCTTTGAAAACACATAAGAAATGGGCCAAAAAAACACATAAAACGCCAAGGCAGGCAGTGCTCCCCAAACTAAGGCCCGATTGGCTTGCTCCCTAAACAGGGCCTTGGGAATGTACTCGGCGATAAACAAAACAAAGACGGTAGAAATCAAGGTCTCGACCAAAAGTGCGGCCGGCAGGCTCATGTGGGGCGAAAAATAAGGATGCATCAGCTTGGCCGATTGCGCACCAACCAACACCAAGGCAAGGGTATTCCCCACCAGTAAAGTCACTAAAAACTGCTGGGGATGCTCCACCCAACGGGCTACCCAAAATGGAACAGCCTTGCGCTTAAGGTCGATCTCAAGCTGCAGTCGATTTGCTGTCAGGAAGGCAATCTCGGTTCCCGAGAAAAATGCCGACGCCGCAAGCGAAAAAACAAGAATTAGTGCAGACTCAATCATGACTAAGATTCCTTGGAGGATTTGATGCGTTGGTTCCGCCTCCATAGGGCCATTGCAAGCGAAAGGACCACAAACCCCGCAAAAAGTAGGGACCGAGAGGAATCATAATTCCGCAGGGACCAGGCAGCCTCCGCAGACAGAACTGCAGTAAAGTAGTAAATCCATTCGAGTACTCTCCAGCGTGCGGGTTTATTCATAATTTTTTTGTGGTCAATTGCTGTCAAACTGGCCAGACACCTCAAAGATGCTGTAGGTTGAGAGATCCTCCATCGCTTCAAAGCCAATTCCACTCAGGGTCTGACCCTCATCGTTTATTTCTACCCAGCCAGAGCCATGGATTTTACCTGTTCGACGATCCCATTCCAGGGATTCTGTTTTTAGGTATTTATTGCTTCCCTTAGTAACCATAACCGAACCCGAAAGGACCCAAACTTGGTCCTTAATGTTGCGCACCACGCGGTCTGCACGAAGCCTGGTACCTGTGGGCTTGCTCCGCAGCAGCTGAACCGCGGTCACGTCTCCGCTAAAAACTTCGCTTTGGGCAGTACCGTCGAGACGCTGCTCCTCAAGCTTCAAGGCCTTAAGGGACCAATGGAAGTCCGAGGTATCCGAATAGACTACCGAGATTCCGTACTGAGTCGAGCTTGGACCCTCAGGCGCCCGATGAATTCTCTGCACGTCTTGGCTGTCGTTTCGGCAGGAGACCAAAGCGAAGGCCGAAGCCCAAAGTAGTGCGTGGTTAAAAGCGAACAACTATGCGCTCGTTAATCCAGCATCCGACGGTGTAGGAATCACCTTCTTTGTAGTTGAACTGAAAAGCAATGGACTTATCGGGGACATTCTTGCCGTAGGATGAGGCTAATGACTCTGCCTTGGCCGACAGGTCTGGCTGGACCGAAGCCGCACGGTTAGCCATGCTAATGGCTGCCCAGTAAACAGCATTCTTCTCAAAGGCATTGCTGCCACAGCTGTCCGCTGCCTGGCCGTAGATAAGGGCTAAAAAGAGGTAGGGCTCTCCAGACTCCGGATTAGCGCGAGCAGACTCCAAGCAGGCCCTTTTGGCCTCTGCGAGCTGGCCCTGCTTCTCGGCAATTTGCGCGAGCTTCATCCAGTCCTTGGCCTTCTTTTTGGGATCAACCTCCTGGCGAATAGCGTCGTCGAAATACTTCTTGGAATCGGCATAGAGGCCATTCTTAATACTCAAGAGGCCCATTGACCGGGCGGCTTGAGCACTTGGGTCTAATTTATAGAGCGCGGATGCAGCCTTGATATACATCGGATTGTCCGTACAGTCTGTGGTTCCGTCAACCCCAGGTCGATCCTTAGAAAGCATCTTTAGAGAGCGTACTAACCAATTCTTATCGCTAGTGTGGATCGCAAAGGTCGAGTCGTTATAAATGAGGGTGAGGCGTTCGCAGGTTAAAAGAGGGGCGATGCCCTTCTCGATATTCGCAATCAACTTCTCAGACTGGTCAAGTAGCCTTCTGTTGACCTCTAGATTCCGCTTTTCACGCTCGGTAATGTTGGTATCCTTCACCAGGGCAGCAATGAGTACGTTGCGCTCATTAGACTGCAGCTCAATGGCTTCAGAAACGTCGTTAAAGCCCTCCACCAAGCCAGCGGAATTGAGTTTCTCGTCTTTGTACAGCTTGATGACCACATTGAAGTAGTTATTGAGGTAGGCCGGCTGCAATGCCCTAGGATCCAGCGCAAAGACTTCTTTGTACATGGCGTAGGCTGCCGGAGCATTGTCGGGGTAGTAGGTCCAAAAGTTATCGGCCTTTTGAGCATTGACTTCAGCCTCTTTACCTGGGAAGTAGGCATTGCGCTGGTCGTAGGTACTCAGCAGAAGGCGAATTAATGCTTCGCGCTGCACCGGGTCGGTGGCTTCCTTGATTTTTGCGTCGAGAATCTTAGGGGCAAAAATATAAATTACCTCTTTAACCTTGGGGCATGTTTCGTACACCGTCCTCCAAGGCTCGTATGCCTCTGCATAGGCTTTGCTGTTGTACAGAGACCCGAACGTGTTATACTTCTCGTAGCATACGATGGAATCGGTTGCGCTATTACCCCAATTGGATTGAGCCAAGGAGGCAACAGAAATACTTAAGGACAGAACTAAAACTAGAATTCTCTTCATAACACTAACGAAATTTTGCTTTCATAAACCACTGATCGTTCAAGGTGAGGCCAACGGTGCCGCGAAGGTATTGCTCCCTTACCAAGCCGTTGGTTACCGAACCATTAACTCCAAAATTGAGGCCAAAGTGAAGGGTAGATACTTTTACGTCTCCAGGTATGAAACTTCGCCCCCCCACCGGCATGGCTAAACCAATATTGCCACTCCAGCCTTTGAGCTCTGTCTCGTTGACGTAGAGGCCGTAGCGGTCGCTGCGGAACGAGCCTACATACTGGACCTGACTAAAGTACGAAGACAGCTTGCGAGAGGTCTTAACTAGAGCCGGGACAACACTTGCCTGCAGAATAAAAGTTTTAGAAAGCCCCTGAAAGCTACCTGAAGTGCTTTGATTGAAGTCGCGATGATCACCGACATTAGTTTGCTCAAAGTGTCCGCTCAAAGACCAGGCAGGGAGCAATGCATTTTTGCGGTTCGAAGCCCAGCGCAAACCAATGGCCTGTCGCCCGCCCATAGCCACAGAACCCAGAACCCCGTTTAGGGCCGTGATGGTATCTAGGGGCAACTCGCCGCCCTCACTGTTGGTCTTAAAACTGTACCAATTATAGTTTTGAATCGCCGACAACTCAACCTTGGGTTCGTACTGAATTCCTGCAATTAGCTCGTTCAACCCTATGGGAAGAATGAATTGACCACCAGCACTCCAGCGCCAGTCGTTTACCAAAACCCGCTCCACCTTGCCTGCGTAGTCAAAGCGAGAATCCAAAAAGTAGACTTTAGTACTTCGGTCTGCCGAACCAAACAAGTAGCGCGCCGTTGCGCCAACCGATAAGTACTTAATCGGAGACCAGGCCCAGGTAAATGCGGATGCGCTGATTCCTCCACGGCCTGTGTATCGCTGAATCCAGTCTCCAAAAGCAGAGTCCTTGCCCGACTGCTGAAAATCGTAGCCCACTGCGCTGTAGGGCCTTAGTGAGGCGGCGAGCGCCATGCCTTTGCCCAATGGGACTGCAATGCCAAAAGAATTAAAACCACCGGTGCGGTTATCAACCTTATTGCTGCCGTCGTTTTGACGAACCATGGACCATTGTCCGCCAAAATCCAAGGTGGTGTACTTTATGCCAGACAGGGCTGCGGGTTGGTCGGGGTTGATGTACCAGGACGAGCGATCGGCTGCACTGGCTCCACCCAAAAACTGCTGGTATGCATTGGCCTGGGGCAGGGCCCAACCCGCGCCAAATAGCGAATAGGGGCTAACCGACTGCTGCTGCGAGAGCATCGCCTGAGAGGCGATTAGGGCAATAGTGGCTAGTGTAGTGCGGGGGCTCATTCAATTTCGCGACATCGCCCAAAGTCCGAGGGCGGTCCAATTTTCGTTGGCAAAGATGCCCTTTTTCAAGTGATTGACAAAAGATGGAGCGTCCCCTCCGTGAATAATTACGTTTAAATCTTTGTTAATAGCGCAAAAACGCTCGACTTCGGCGTCAATTTCGTCAATCATACCCTGAAATGCTCCGCGCATCATGCTCTGGGCGCTGCTCGAGGTGCGGGGATCCGAACTATTCCACTCTGCGGGCGAGGTCAGGTCGTCGGTGGGCAGCGCGGGCAAACTTTTGGTGTAATGGTGCATAGCCTTGAGGCGGACCGCCCAACCCGGAGCGATGGCTCCTCCCTGAAAAACTCCGCTTTGGTTCAAGTAGCTGTAGGTGAGGCAGGTTCCCAGAGAAACCATCAAAACCGCAGACTGGGGATGGCGGTGAATCGCTCCCCGCATAGAGGCCAGGCGATCCAGGCCAATTTGCGCGGAATACTCGAGGTCAAAACCCCAGTTGGACGCTGCAGAAACCTGCTGACCGAGGGGCCAGTCACGGGCCGAAGAATCCGCAATCCAAATGGAATCGGGTTGTTCTTTGAGCCAATTTAAGCACTCCTCATAGGCTGCTGCAGGCCAGGTTTTGATGGCATCCAGGGAGCCGGAGTCGTGAAACACGACCACTTTTATCAGGGTATTACCCGCGTCTACTGCAATCATTTTGGTTTTTCAAAGGTAGTTCGTCTTTTTGCCCTAAATTTGCACTCCGATTTTGGTTCGGTAGCTCAGTTGGTAGAGCAATGGACTGAAAATCCATGTGTCGACGGTTCGATTCCGCCCCGAACCACAAGATCGCAAGGCCCTGCAGTTTTACTGCGGGGCCTTTTTATTTTTAAGACTCCAAAAAGAGGCCATGGCCTTGGCAAGAGGACTACCTTTGCGCTGTGACTACTCATTTGAAATGCTTACAATGCGAAGAATGGGGCGATGATGCGCAGCAATGCCTTGGTTGCGGAAGCCCGCGCTCAATTCACAGCACTTTTGCCAACCAGGGCAATCCCGAACGTCTTAAAGCCTTTGATATGCCCGCGATGGAATGGAACAAGGACCCTCAAATTTCTAATTGGAAGCGAGGCCTGATTAATGCCGGCAGGATTGCGCATTGGGCCGTTCTTGCCCTAGGAGGAGCACTCGCATGGATGGCCTATTGGGTCGCCGTTTAAACTGGGTAAGCCTGGCGGCGTTGGCCGCATTTAGCCTCCACCAGTTAGCCTTAGCCTTCGGCCTGTATTTTCTGTTGCTCGATTCTTTTTTGGACCCCCTCTGTACTGTTCCGGTTATTTTGGGTCTTCCCAGCATGATGGCTCGACGAATTTGGCCCAGGCTGGTGTTGGGCTGGGGGTCGGTAATCCTCTTTACCCTAGCCTTGTCGCTGGCCTTTGAATGGTGGATTCCGTCTTTTGACGCGCGTTTTACCTGCGATCCCTGGGATGCACTCGCCTACGCGTTGGGCGCGGCAATCTGGCGATTTGCTGAACCGCAAAGCCAATAAGGGGTTACTTTTGCGGTATCCTTTTACAATGAAGCGCAGCAACCTCCAAATCCGCGGCTTTTCAAAGCTTAGCAAGTCCGCAAAAATAGCCTGGCTAAGCCAGGAGCATCTCAAGGACCCCGCAATGGGCCTGGCACTGATTGCCTCCTACAACCACAGCGACGACGCCGTGCAGCAGCGCCACGATGAGTTTATTGAAAACACCGTGGCAAACTACTTTTTGCCCCTGGGCGTGGCCCCAAACTTCCTCATTAATGGCCAAGTTTATACCCTGCCTATGGCCATCGAAGAGAGTTCAGTAGTGGCGGCGGCGGCTAAGTCCGCCCAGTTTTGGATGGACCGCGGCGGATTTCATTCTACGGTGCATTCGACCACCAAGGTGGGCCACATTCACTTCACTTTTAATGGAGACGCGTCGGCCCTTGCCGCACTCCTGGACCGTATAACTCCAGAACTACTTGCGGCAACCGAAGGCATTACCGCCAACATGCGGGCCCGCGGGGGTGGAATTCTCAGCCTTGAACTCAAGGACCGTCGCGAGGCGATGGACGGCTACTTTCAGCTGGAGGTTCGCTTTGAAACCCGGGACTCCATGGGCGCCAACTTCATCAACTCCTGCTTGGAGGAAATGGCAAAGGTGCTTCGACTTGAGGCTGCGACCGATGCCGGCACTGCGAGCGGAGACCTTGAGGTGGTGATGTGCATTTTAAGCAACTACACTCCGGAGTGCCTTGTGCATTGCGAGGTGCGCTGTGCAATTGCAGACCTAGACGACGGTTCTGGCATGGACGTGCAGGAATTTGCACGTAAGTTCCAGCGGGCCGTGCGCATTGCAGAGGTGGAGCCCTACCGCGCCACGACCCACAACAAGGGCATCATGAACGGTATTGACGCTGTAGTCTTAGCGACGGGCAATGACTTTAGGGCCGTAGAGGCAGCTTGCCACACCTATGCGTCGCGCGACGGGCAGTACCGCTCGCTGACCCACTGCTCGATTGAAGAAGGCGAATTCCGTTTTTGGATCGAAATTCCGCTCTCGCTGGGAACCGTTGGCGGACTAACCAAGCTGCACCCCATGGTTCAGCTGGCTCTTGAAGCATTGGGGAACCCTGGCGCAAAGGAACTTATGGGCATTATTGCGGCCTCTGGACTGGCGCAAAATTTTGCCGCCCTGCGGGCCCTGACCACCACTGGAATTCAAAAAGGCCACATGAAAATGCACCTGCTGAACATCCTCAACCAGCTTGAGGCCAGTGATGCTGAAAAAGCAGAACTCACTGCATTTTTTGCCGATAAGGTCCCGCACCACGCCGAAGTAGTAGCGGCATTTTGCCGACTGCGCGGAATCCCGATTCCGCAAGCCGAAGGGGTAGTGCGATGAGTCAATTTAGGAGCTCTGGAAAACTACTCTTGAGTGGTGAATACTGGGTGCTCCACGGCGCGGAGGCCTTAGCCATAGCCACTGAAAAAGGCCAAACGCTCCGATACGAAGAGGCGGACTGCGAACTGCACTGGATCGCTAAAGACAGCAAGGACCGCGTCTGGATGGACTGCGTCGCAAACCAAGACCCCTACCTGGCGCGGATTCTGAATGCCGTCCAAAAACTCAAGGGAAGCCTGCCCCGCCGGGGGCGCGTGAGCACCAAACTCGAGTTTAACCGCAATTGGGGATGGGGGTCGTCGTCGTCGCTCGTCGATTTGATTGCCCAGTGGACTGGTCTTGACCCGATGGAGCTTCACTTTGAAACCTCCGAAGGTTCAGGATTTGATGTGGCCTGCGCGCGTGCCGGGGGAGCTATTGTCTACCAAAAGACAGGGCCTCGAAGCGCGGTTTGGAATAATATAGCCTCGGCCCATTGGCCCCATGAGCACTTTGGCTTGGTCTATCTGGGCGGCAAGCAAGACAGCCAGCGCGAGGTTGCTAAGATCCGCAGAGAGCCCTTGGCCAGTGAGCTTGATGCAATAAGCGCACTGTCGCGTCATTTAGCTTCAAGCAAGGACGCAGAAGCCTGGTCGCGGGCCATCGATGAGCTCGAAGACCGCACCGCCTCATGGCTCCAGATGGAGCGCGTGCAGAATAGGTTTCCTGGCGTTCGTGCAACCATAAAGAGCCTTGGCGCGTGGGGGGGCGACTTTGCCCTCGCCGTAGCCCAAGACCCCGAAGACTTGAAGTACTTTCCCTTAAACGGGCATCTGCTCTTAAAATGGTCCGACTGCGTCTCCTTGTCCTCCTGAGCCTGCTGCTGCTCAGCAGCCAAGCTTGGTCAGCCCACCTTGTTGGTGGAGAACTGACCTATACCTGCATTGGCAACAACCAGTATACCATTCGCCTTGTGGTCTACCGCGACTGCAACTCCACAGGGGCGCAGCTGGATCCGCAATCCTCCATAGGCATTTACGACGGAATCCAACCCAATTTGCTGCACAACCTCTTGGTAAATAAGGGGCCGACCATTCCCGTGCCCTCGAGCACCGGCAACCCCTGCCTTCAGGCGCCGCCCAACATCTGCACGGAGTACGCCGTGTACATCACCACCATCACTCTGCCTGCCCGAGCCAACGGATACGTAATTACCTACCAGCGCTGCTGCAGAAATGCGACCATTAGCAACATCCCAACGCCCGACGACTGGGGCTCTACCCTAGTTGCGCGGATTCCGCCCAACGACCTGTGCAACAGCAGCCCACAGTGGAACAGCCTCCCTCCCATTGTGCTCTGCAACCAAGAAAATTTGAGCATTCCCACTTCGGCAACCGACCCCAACGGCGACTCTCTGCACTATGTTTTATGCAGCCCCTTGCACGGAGGAGGCAAAGACAACGGAACCGGATTCAACTCACCGATGCCCAGCCCTCCAGCGCCACCGCCCTATTCGCCGATTGGCTTTTTAAACCCCGCTACGGCAAGCAATCCCATACCGGGAAATCCGTCCTTAAGTATTAATGGAGCAACGGGAACACTCACCGGGAGGCTCACGGTAACCGGCCAGTTTGTGCTTACCATTTGCGTAGAAGAATGGCGAAACGGCACCCTTCTGAACACCATAAGGCGGGACTACCAGTTTAATGTGACGTCCTGCCAAGCCAACATCGTAGCCAAGATTATTTCTGAAATCGACGACCCAACCCAAATCTGTATTGGCGCTACCGTGCCCTTCAGGCACCAGAGCATCAATGCCTCGACCTTTTACTGGGATTTTGGCGACCCCAGCCGCAGCGACGATACCTCGAGGCTGGCGCTCCCGACCTTCACGTTTAGCGACACCGGCACCTTTTGGGTGATGCTTGTGGCCAATCCGGGCTGGCCC
>JABMNC010000152.1 GCA_013205365.1 Cryomorphaceae bacterium
CCCGATTCCTCGCGCTACTTTTATGCCGAAGGCTTTCAGGAGCGCCAGTCGCGGGGCGAGGACCAGGTACAGCTCAGCAAGGAATTCGTTCGCCAGTTCCTGATCTCCGAGGGATTTCAGGGCAAGGAGGGGCAGTCCATTCCCGAACTGACCGACGAATGGGCCCTGGACGTATCGAAGCGCTACATTCATCTCTACGAGCTCCTTACGGGCAAAACCTTTGAGCCAGCCTCTTCGATGGATGCAGAGGGCCGAATTTTGGCCAATGTGGAGAACTACCTAAAATCAGTTTTAGTATGATCAGGATTCTTCTGTTCGGGGCCTTAATGATGCTCCATGTTCCCAGTGCCTTGGCCCAATTTTCTAAGGGATTGACGGCGGGTTATCACTTGGCAGACCTGCGCATAAGCTTCAATCCACTAATTGACCCAACCTTTACGCCCATGGCTTCAGGTCGCGGAGGCTTCCACGTGGGCGGTTACACCCGTGCCTCTGCCGGACTGCTCTACCTGCAGCCCCAAGTTTGGCTTACGGGGCTCAACCAGCAGCTGCTCCTGCAGGACGGCAGCGTCACTCCCACTGTGGTGGACTGGTCCATGCTGCGATTGGATCTCCCCGTTGAAGTGGGCGTGAAGCTCGGGCCACTCTTTGGATTTGTGGCCCCCGTTTATTCTCTTGCATTGAGCGAGGTTGGCGGACTGGGCCTCGTGCAGACCGGAACCGGCAGCTGGGGAGGCCAAGTAGGTTTGGGTTTAAAGCTTGGACCGCTTCAGGCTTCGCTGCGCTATGAGGGCTCCCTCTCGGCCTTTGGAGAGTCCATTACGGTGGGCGGCATTGACATTGACACCGACAACAGGATGACCCAGTTTATCGGCTCGGTGGCGGTCAAATTATAGCGGTTGCCAAGGCCATCGGCCTAGAGCGAAATGGTCAATAACAAAGGTCTTAGCAAGAAGAATCCTGCCTCTGAGCAGGTTTAGCTAAATTACTTGCCGGTTCCCCCTGAGGTGGCAGGCTTAGAGCAGCATGATTTACCCGCAGGGGCAGCAGTTCCGCAGCTTTTGGCTTCACTTGGAGCGCAGCTGGCTTCAGCACCCTTTTTCTTCTTTTTCTTATTGGCTTTAACCACTTCGCTCCGGCTCTGGCTAGCGCTTTCGGCGAGAATACTGCCGGTGAAGGCAATAGAGAACAAGGCAACTAGGGCCAATGCAGCAAACTTTTTCATGTCAAAAGGTTTATTAGTCTTCCTCGAAAGTAGGCAAAAAATCCGGCCGGACCATCTTGACCCTTTGAGACTGCACATAATCGGACAGCAAACTTCGCAAGTAGGGCACCTGGCTGAGTAAAGTGAGTCTGTTCTTGAGCGAAGGCAAGTCTTCAACATCCTGCTCCAGGCGCACAAAGGCGTAGCCCATGAGCCTGCCAGAGTCCACTACAAAAACTACTTTTTCGCCCGGATCCCGCCCCTTGTCTTGGTAAATCGCGATTCCCTCGGGCCACAAAAACGAATCGAGTGCTTGATGGGCATCTGCCAAGGTGGCAGGCAGGCCTTCTCGGCCACGCCCTTCGGTGGTTTGTCTGGGGAGCAGGCGGGGTACCAGCAGGTCTGCAAGGTTCCAGTTGCGGGACTCGGCCCAGCGGCTGAGTAGGGCAACTCCGTCGGCCACCGAATCCACCTGAAGCGAAGGGGGTTCAAGTTGAATTCCGCGCACATCCCAAAGCAGGCCACGGTCGGTCTCCATGGCGAAGAGGCCAAAGCGCAGGCGGTACTTGTCTTTAGCTTGGTTGTAAGGGGGCTTAAGTTTTTTAAGCTCTTCGTGCTCGAGAATGTCCGCAAGCAGAATACTGCCGGTCTCCTCGACGCGAATGCTGGCCACCTCGGTCTGAAGTGCTAGGGCCTTGTCGCTGGTAGACAAAAAATGTCGGTCAATGCGCACCCTAAGCTGGTCTGATTTGCCGACGTAGAGTACCCTACCGTCTGTATTGAACAGGTAGTAGAGGCCTATGGTTTTGACGTAGCGTTCGATCTGGACGCTAAACTTATGCTGTCCCGTGGCCGCCGGCTGCTTGAGGTAAACTCCTTCGATGAACTTCTCGCGGTCTTTATCCAGCAGAATTTGAAGCAGATGGACCGTAGCGCGTGCGTCTCCGTCGGCCCGATGCTTGCGGGTGTGCGGAATATTGAGCTCCGTGCAGAGGGTGCTCAAGCCGTAGGAGGGCATGCCGGGTATAAATTTTTCGGCCAAGGGTATGGTATCTAGAACTACGCGCAGGTAGTCAAAGCCGAGTCGGACAAATTCCTCTCGCAGGATGCGGTAATCAAAGGGTGCGTTGTGGGCGACAAACACAGCGCCTTCGGTCATTTGCACGATGCGCTTTGCTATTTCGTGAAAGCGGGGTGCCGTTTTAACATCGCTTTCGCGGATTCCGGTGAGTTTTTGCACAAAGGGCGGAATGGGCACGTCGGGACGGACCAGCGTAATGAACTGGTCCACAATGCGGCGGCCGTCATACATAAAAATGGCGACCTCAATAATGCGTTCCTCTCCAGGCTTTCCTCCGGTTGCTTCGAGATCTATTACTGCGTACATAACTAGTTACTGGTTCCTAGTTACTGGCTGATTCGCGCCCCGAACAGCAGTGAACCCACACGGATGTGGTTGCCTCCCTCGGCCAGCGCGAGGTCGTAGTCGCCGCTCATTCCCATGCTGAGCACGGTGATTTGGCCGACCCCAAGCTGTTCTTGGGCGGCGCGGTACAGGCTTGCCAGGAGTGAAAATTCGCGCCTGATCTGATCGCGGTCTTCGGTAAAGCTTGCCATTCCCATGAGGCCCACGATGCGCAGGTTGGGGTATTCGTTTAACACGTTAACCGCGCAGAGCCCTAGCACTTCTTCGGGGCTGAATCCCGCCTTGGTTTCTTCTTGGGCAATGTGGACCTGGAGTAGAATGTCGATCGTTCGGTCTGCCCGTGCGGCTTCCTTTTGAAGGACGGTTAAGACGTCGGTTCGGTCGACGCTGTGCACGAGGTGCACAAAGGGCGCAAACTCCCGAATCTTATTGGTTTGGATCCGGCCAATCATGTGCCAGCGAATGTCCTTCGGGAGTACGGCGGCCTTGGAGGCAAGCTCCTGCACACGGTTTTCACCAAAATCACGGTGGCCGGCGGCGTAGAGCGATTCGATGGCTTCGTTCGGTTGAAACTTGCTGACCGCAACCAGGGTAGCTTCTACCGGCAGCGTGGCCATCAGGTCGCGGTAGGCTTCAATGTTGACGCTCACTTCCAGGCATATAAGGTGATTCCAGAGCGCAGTTTGGGCTCGATGTAGGTAGACTTTGGCGGCACTGTTTCGCCCCGGTCGGCGAGTTCCTCGATGCCCTTCCAATGGGGTTTGGGCAGTATAAAGACCGTCTCTTGGTCGCGGCGTTCGCCCTCTACGGTGCTCAAATCGACCAGGCCTGGCTCATAGCGGATTCGGGCATCATGCCGTTCGTCGGAAACTCCCCAGAAGGGCCGCAGTACGTTTTCGAAGAGCCATGCGCTCTCGGGAAAGGCTAAGTCCGCCGGGTTAAACCGCCACCACCCGCGTTCGTCGAGGGCATAAAAACCCTCCTTGGGAAGGCCTTCAGGCCGATGGTCAAGGGGAGTTGCACCCAATGCACTGGCCCAATCCCCATTTGCTTTGCCGGCAATATGCCGGTGAAAAGAAGAGATTAGGAGCTGCCCACTGTCAACCAAGAAGGCCATGACATAGGGGTCTTCGCCCAGGCGATCCGCAGAGGCCATGCGGTGGTGTCCGTCGGCAATGTAGAGGTGGCTTAGCTGCGCCAGTGCCGCCTGAATAGGCTCCGCAAAGGGAACCATCCAGAGGCTGTGGGTGGCGCCGTCGGTAGTGGCAAAGTCAAGCAGGGGCTCGGTTCTTTGAATTTGCACCGCTGTTTCGCTCAGTTGGCTTTGGGGGGCATGGGTAAGCAGAACGGGTTCGGCGTGGAATCCCGTGGTTTGCAGGTAGCGCGCAAAGAGAATTTCTCGTGCCTCGATGGTTTGTTCGTGCCTAAGGATGGAGCCATCGCGGTAGTCTTCAAGCGAAACGAGTCCGAGGTAGCCCAAAAAAGTTCGCCCGGACCACTGCTGGCGGTAGAGGTACAAATGCTCCCGGTCGTCTGCACGGAGGAATCCGTCTGCCATAAACGCTTCAAATCCGTTCCGAATTCCCTTAAAGCGCGCTTCTTCTTGCGGCGACGGCCGCTGGAGTACGTGCAAAAACGAGAAGGGATTGCTGGCTAATTTGTGCGCGAGCTCTTCTTCGCTGTAGGTCATGTAGGACCGCGTACTGACCAATCCGGCCAGTGCACGCGGCGGACGCACCGCAGCAAAAGGCTCAAAACGAGGCATTTTAGCCCTGAGCGATAATGATGTCCGCCAGTTCGGCGCTGATGCGATCCTGGGCCTCCTCGGTTGCCGCTCCAATGTGGGGGGTCAGCGATAGCTTGGGGTGCATCAGTAAGTTTACGTGCGGATTGGGTTCGTTGGTAAACACATCCAGGGCTGCTCCCGCCAAATGTTCGGCGTCCAAGGCATTGAGGAGGGCTTCTTCGTTGACCACTCCGCCTCGGGCCGCATTAATCAGGTAGGCACCCTTCTTCATCGCTGCTAGTTCGGCTGTGCCCAATACTTCGGACCTTCCTCCGACATGCACCGTCACGACGTCGCAGGTGCTTAAAAGTTCAGTCAGACCCATCATTTTAGCGGAGGACTTTAGGCTTTGTCCGTCGGCAAATTGAACATCAAAGCTCCCGTCGGTCACCGAGGGATCGTGGGCGGCAATGTGCATTCCCAGCCCGTAGCCTTGGCGAGCTACTGCTCTACCAATCCGGCCGAATCCTATAATTCCAATGAATTTACCGCGAAGTTCAGAGCCCTTGGCATAGGCTTTTTTGAGGCCTTCGAACTGGCTGTCGCCATCAAGGGGCATGCTTCGGTTGCTGTCGGGCAAAAACCGCAAAAGGCCACTGAGGTGGGCAAAAACGAGCTCGGCCACGCTCTCGGAACTCGCCGCTGGGGTATTAAATACCGTGATGCCCTTGGATCGGGCATAGTCCACGTCGATGTTGTCCATTCCAACGCCGCCTCGCCCAATCATTTTGAGCCCCGTGCAGGCATCCACCAAAGCAGCCCTTGCGGTAGTGGCAGAGCGCACCAGGAGTACGTCTACGCTTTCTTGGTTAATAAAGTCCGCCAATTGCTCTTGAGCAACTTTAGTGGTGAGCACGCTATGGCCAGCTGCTTCAAGTTTGTTCTGCCCAGAGGGCGCGATTCCGTCGTTAGCAAGGATTTTCATGGTAGCGGATTTAAAAAAAATATTAGGCGCGGCGTTCGACCTCGCGCATCACTTCAACTAAGGCGTCTACGCTGCTCTGCGGCAGGGCATTGTACATCGAGGCGCGGTACCCACCGACGCTGCGGTGCCCCGGGAGGCCCACGAGACCCGCTTCTTTGGCGAGGGCATCAAAAACGGCCTGGTGCTTGGCCTCGTCATGGAGCAAAAAGCAGGCGTTCATGGGCGAGCGGTCCTCGGCAGCGGCGCTTCCCTTAAAAAGCGGATTGCGGTCAATTTCGCCATAAAGGGCGGCAGACCGGGCATTGGCTCGGCGCTCCATCTCCAAAAGTCCGCCCTGGGAATCCATCCATCGCAGGGTCAAGAGGCTCACAAAAAGCGAAAACACGGGTGGAGTATTGTACATGGATTCACCCTTGATGTGCATGGGGTAGTCAAACATGGTGGGAATTGCCCGCCCAGACTTGCCTAGAATTTCTTTGCGGACCACCACCAATGTAGCGCCAGCTGGGCCCAGGTTTTTTTGGGCCCCGGCATAGATCAGGTCAAACTGGTCAAAGGGGAGTTGGCGGCTAAAAATATCAGAAGACATGTCGCAGACCATCAGGCTGTCGGCCTTGGGGAAGGCCTTCATCTGGGTTCCAAAAATGGTGTTGTTGGAGGTGTAGTGAACGTAGTCGAGTCCGCTTGGAATCGCGAAGCCCTTGGGGATGTAGCTAAAATTTTGCTCGGCGCTCGAGGCGAGTT
Organism: Cryomorphaceae bacterium; assembly: GCA_013205365.1. Taxonomy (GTDB): domain Bacteria; phylum Bacteroidota; class Bacteroidia; order Flavobacteriales; family Schleiferiaceae; genus TMED14. Next base: position 6,086 of record JABMNC010000152.1, read on the forward strand.
CCACCGCCTGCCCAGGGGCAAGTTTGTTGGCCTCTTCGAGGGCCTTGCTGGCCCAGGTACCGGTGATCAGGTAGGCTGCCTTGCCCGCGCTGCGAAGCAAGTTAAACGGAACCATGGCAAACTGGCTGCTTGCTCCGCCCTGTAGAAAGAGAACGGCGTAGTCGTCGCTTAGTCCAAGGGTCTGAAGCACGCGCTGTTGGGCCTCCTCCATAACTGCTACGACCTTCTTGTCGCGGTGGCTAATTTCAAGAAGCGACAGCCCCATTCCCTCAAAGTCTTGAACGGCTGCGGCCGCACCTTTTAATACTTCGGAGGCCAAAATGCAGGGGCCTGCGGTAAAATTGTGCTTTTTCATGGGGGTAAAGGTAGGGGGCATAGGTTAGGGTAGTGTTTCGAAGCGCCATTTTCCCTGGCTAAAAATGAGGCGATTTTGCACCGCTGTTGGGCCGTAGTAGCGGTAGGCTCCCTTGGCTGCGTCGCGAACCGGAGCCACCTCGTCGACCAGTATAACTCCGGATTTTTCGGGCCGTAGGGCGACGGAGGCCATGGGGCCGTAGCGCAGTACAAGCCGCTCGGGTGGCTTTTTAAAGACCTCGTCGTTGAAGGATTTCACGGCAAATACCCGTGCGCCAAAAACCAAACGACTCCGCGTGAGAATTACGGGGTCAATGCCCTTCTCTTGTATGCCATTTTGGTGGGGTTTGTACCACAGCGTCAGGTAGTAGTTGCGGCGGCGGTAGCGGGTGTGAACAATGCGGTAAACGATTGCATCCGGCCAGGCTTCGTCGGCCAGGATGCTCCAGGTCCAGCCCTTTTGATCGTCGGGGCGACCCACCAGGCCTCGGTAGGCATAGCTGCCGTCTCCCAAGGGGGCATTGAGGCTTACCAGGGCAAAGCTGCCGTCGGGACTCTCGACCCGCAGAGCATTGTCGGCAAGTTGAACCGACGTGGAACGGGAATTAGAGAGGGCTCTGAGGCTAATGCTCGTTAAGCTGTCTAGGGCTACCGTGCGGGCCGCGTCGTTGAGGCTCATGCTGCGAGCTACCTCAAGGTAGGCTTCAATGCCTGAGGATTGGGCCCAAGAGGTCCCTGTCCTGGCGAATAACGCAATCAGAATCAGGGCAATGCGCTGCATCAATCCAGGTGCAGGAAGGACTTTTTGGCCTCGAGCTGTTCGCGGCTTTCGACGTGGTCTTCGTCAGGAACGCAGCAGTCCACCGGGCAAACCTCGGCACACTGAGGAGTCTCGTGAAATCCTACGCATTCCGTGCACTTGTCGGTCACAATAAAGTAGTATTCAAAACTCACGGGCTCCTGAGCGGTGGCCGCGTCGGTTTGGAGGCCGCTCTTGCTGACAAGATCGCCCTGAAGTTTGGTTCCGTCGGCAAAACGCCATTCCATGCCGCCCTCATAAATGGCATTATTGGGGCACTCAGCTTCGCATGCTCCGCAATTGATGCACTCGTCGGTAATCGTGATGGCCATTCTTAAAGCGTACTTTTGTGAGGGCCAAAGATACGCCCATTTAGCTGCCCTAATGCCCGAATCCACCCCGCTCGACGACCGTTTTTTTGTTCTTGAACAGCTCGGACGAGCCCTCGAAAGCCTAATCGACGACAACGATTTGTTGGCGGAGGCTTCGGCGCGGAATCCATGGTTTGCCCCAGCATTTACCGCGGACGCCCTCGGCGCATGGAGTCGAGTTCTGACCAAGCAAACCTTGGCTGCCTGGAAGTCCCATTGGCCTAAGACGGATATCTCGCCTAAAACGGTAGGCCTTGTGGGCGCGGGAAACCTGCCCTTAGTGGCCCTTCACGACCTGCTTTGCATCTACTTGGCCGGCCATCGGCTTCGCTTTAAGCCCTCCTCAGACGACCCTATTTTGACCCGGACCGTGATGGACCTGCTTCAAAAGCTCGACCCCAGCGCCGACCTGCAAAGTGCGGAGCGCATGAACGGGGTAGAGGCCCTCATCGCCACGGGCGGCGACCAAGCAGTGGCGCACTTTGATCAGTATTTTTCTGGGATTCCGCGCATCCTTCGGGGGCCGCGCACCTCTGCGGCGGTGCTCACCCAAGACAGCACCGACGCCGAACTCGATGCTCTTGCCGACGATCTCTTTCGCTACTTTGGCCGCGGCTGCCGCAGCGTTACCCACCTGGCCATTGAGCAAGGCTTTGACCTGCAGCGCCTCTTTGCGTCTTGGGTGAAGTGGGCGCACTTGGCCCAGCACGCCCGTTATGGCTCCAACTACGACTACTACCGGGCCCTGTTCATGCTCAACCGCGAGCCCTTTTTAGAAAACAACTGGACCCTGCTGCGAGAGCACCCTACCCTCAAGCCGCCCCTTTCGGTGCTGCACTATTCCCAGCATGCCACGGCAGCAGAGGCTGAGTCCTGGCTCGATGCCCAGTCAGACCAGCTACAAACGACCGTTGGCCGCGGGAGGACCCCTTTTGGCCAAAGTCAGTTCCCCAGCCTTTGGGACTATGCCGACGGCAGGGATACTCCGGCTTTTTTAGCCAGCCTCGGGGCACAATAAAGCTTTTGGGGTCCGCGCCCTTTAAATGAACCGCTTAAAGCGTTTCAATGGCGCCTGCGTCCGCAGGAATTGGGCGGACTTGCCCAAGCGCATCGATCGGAACCAATCCGGTCGCCCCAGGCCAGCCAATTCCCAGCGCCGCAGAACCCAACTTAAGTCGGTAGTCGTATTCTGATGCGGATTCAAATAGGGCTGGGCTGTTGAAGATGCATCCGCCAAAGCGCGCCGGGTCGGTCACGTCGTAGGCGGCAGTGCTCGGGAAGCGGTTGAGCTTGAGGAGCGACCCCTCGAATCGGTAGTTGAATGCTGCTTGGCTCCCGTGGCCAAAGCCGATCTCGGATTCCAGCCCTCCGTCAATAATGCAGTTGCGAAAGTCGGCCTGCAGCAATCCGCGGTACCGAAAGGTCCCCGTCCCGTCGTCGTATCGGTTGAAAAGTCCGACCGAGGGGGTTGAACGAGCGCCCGGAAAGTTATTGGAAAAGGTGCAGTGGTCGGCCTCCAATCGCCCGCCCAGGGTATAAACCTGGTAAAGTCCGGAGTTGGCCAAAACGCTGTTCTCGAGGCGGACTCTTCCGTGGCCGCTGTAGACGGCGGCACGGCTAAAGTCGGTCACTCGGCTTCGCCTAAGGATTAAGTTAAAGGGCTCGCCCTCGGCCACGCTGTCGCAGCGGATGCCCAGGGTCCCGTTGCGTATCCATGCGTTTTGAATTTCGGCTCGGGCCCCGCGCTGTATGAAGATTCCGCCTAAAAGTCCGCCCCATTGCCCAGCGATGTCGCGGTAGAAGGGTTCGAGCCGGTCGCCTTGAAGGAGCACAGGGTTTTCAAAGCTTCCGGCATTGGCTGCGTCCACCCGAAGGGTTCCGCCCGAAGAAATCCACAGGCCAGAACCGCTGTGAAAGTGCACGCGGGCCCCGGCGCTAATGTCGAGGGTGGCCGCGCTGTCGACCACGGCGTAGCCATAGACCACGTGGGGCTTGTCGGAACCCCATACTTCGTTGGGCCCAAGCATTACATAGGGAATTAGAAGGTCCGCAAAGGGTGGATCCTGCCTTATAGTAAGGACTCGATTGGGGTAGTGAAAGTGCGCGTCCCAGGCCAAAGCCACGAGGTAGACGTTTTGTGAAAAACTTCCCTGCTCGATGCGCAGAGAGTCCTCCCAAAGCATTTCGCCGTCGCCACGGGGGGCGGTGGTCTCTACAAAAATCCAGATGCTGTCTCCTGCGGCAACCACCACATTCTCGAGCTCAGGGCCCGGCTGGCCGTTGGCATTAAAGCGGAACGGGGATTCGCTGCCCCTGCCGAGGCTAATGCGGCTTAGGTTGACGTCGTAGCTGCTCGGGTTGACCAGCCTAATGCTGCGGGTCGAGCTGCCCACGGTGGCAAAAACGGTGTCGAGAAATACCGTGTCTTGGCTGCGGACCAGGCCTACGGGCTCTGGGGCAAAGCGGTACTCAGGCCGGCAGGCAGCCAGGGCAAAGACCAGGAGTAGGGCCAGGCTTAGTAGGTTCTTAAGGGGTTTCAAAGGGTCTTGAAAGTCATGGTTGGGAGCAGCAAAGTTCGGTAAGGCATTACCCTTCTTGGTACGGTCAAAGTCAAAGGCTTGTTTTCACAAGGAAATTAGGCTATCAAACAAACTATTTTGTACATTTGCCCTCCGCAAAAAATGGGGATCGGGCCAAATCTCGATCCAAAACAACAAAGCGATGAAAGAAAACCTACACCCCACCAACTACCGCGTCTGTGCCTTTAAAGACATGGGCACCGGAGACGTTACCCTAATTCGCAGCTGCGCCAACGCCAAAGACACCTTTGAGGTAGATGGCGTTGCCTACCCTTTGGTAAAGATGGAAGTGTCGAGCTACTCGCACCCCTTTTACACCGGCAAGCATAAGCTGCTTGATACCGCAGGCCGTGTGGACAAGTTCCGCAACCGCTACGCGAAATTCACGAAGTAAGCCTTTAACTTAGTGGAGATGCATTACATCTTCCACGATGGCGACGAGCGCGATACGCTCAAGCCCCTCACCTGGACTCGTCCGGTTGCAGACCTGCGCTTGGGTATTCTTACGCTTCGCGAGAAATGGCTGCTTAGGCTCCCCAAGTCAAGCTTTTCCTACCGCTCCGCTCCCTACTTGGGCGGACTTTTTAATTTGGTGCAGCCCCCCGCGGAGCAGCGATGCCATCTGCGTGCAGCAGCCCTAGCAGGCCAAGAACTGGTCGACGCGGTGCAGGCTCTGCGGCCGGGCCAAAAGCTGGTGGATGCCCAGGGAGAATGGCTTGCCAGCCTCGGGGACGACGCCAATGAAGCCGTTGTTTTCAGGGCTAAAGTGCACATGGTCCGAAGGCCTTTTGACCTGTTTTCACTCAACGCAGAAGCGATAGAGGCCGACTTTGACCTCCTGACGCGCGGACGCAGCTCGGCTCCGCTGAGCAGCACCAATACCCTGATTGGGGATCGCATTTTTGCGGAACCAGGCGCCTTGGTCGAAGCCAGTGTGCTCAACAGCCGCAGCGGAGCCATTTACCTGGGTGCCGGCAGCGAAATCATGGAGGGCAGCCTGGTGCGAGGAGCTCTGGCCCTTTGCGAGGGTTCTCAGCTCAAGATGGGATCCAAAATTTATGGCGCCACGACGGTTGGCCCAGGCAGTAGGGTGGGCGGCGAGGTCAATAACTGCCTATTCTGGGGCAACAGCAACAAGGGGCACGACGGCTTTTTGGGCAATGCCGTGCTCGGTGAGTGGTGCAACCTCGGTGCCGACACTAACAACTCCAACCTTAAAAACGACTACAGCGAGGTCAAGCTATGGAGCTATTCCAGCGGTCGTTTTGAACCTACCGGACTGCAGTTCTGCGGTCTTGTGATGGGCGACCACAGCAAGGCCGGCATCAACACGATGTTCAACACGGGTACCGTGGTAGGCGTTGCCTGCAACGTTTTTGGCGCTGGTTTCGCACGCAACTTTATTGCGGACTTCTCCTGGGGCGGACCTCAGGGTATGACTGAGTACCGTATTGACAAGGTTCTTGCCACCACAGAGCGTGTTTTGGCGCGCCGCGGGCTTAGCCTGGAGCAAACGACTACCGACATTTTGTCTGAAATTTTTGCTCAAACGGCTTCCTTGCGGACTGGCACAACCATTGCCCAGTAAACGGCCTATGGAATTCACACGTTTTTCGCTCCTGTCTGAGGATACGGACCAAATACCGCTAATCACCAACGAAGAAGACAACTCAGTTCCCGAGGCGGATCTTGCCTTAGAACTTGCCCTGCTGCCGCTTCGCAACACGGTTCAGTTCCCCGGGGTGGTGAGTCCCATCACGGCCGGACGCGACAAGTCCATTCTTCTTTTGCAGGAGGCACAGAAGGGCACCAAGCTTTTTGGGGTGGTTTCGCAGCGCAATGCTGACACTGAAACGCCCACAGCAGAGGACCTCTACAAGGTTGGAACCCTCGTGCACATGGTCAAGTCCTTCCGAATGCCCGACGGCAACATTACGGCCATTTTGCAGGGCAAGCGACGCTTTCGTATTCTTGAAATTCTCGGAGACGAGCCCTACCACCGCGCCCGAGTGGAGTATTTGGACGAGGCGGTCCCCGCAGGCGACGACACCGAGTTTAAGGCCCTAATGTCTACGATTCGCGAGCTTTCCCTAGAAATTATTCAGGAGAGTCCCAACATTCCAACCGAGGCGCAGGTCGCCGTAAAGAATATTGAGTCCGATACTTTTTTGCTGCATTTTATTGCCAGCAATACCAATCTTCAGGTAGACGAAAAGCAGTTGCTCCTCGAAGAAGACGACCTCAAGCGCCGGGCCCAGCAGGTGCTCAAGCACATCAGTCAGGAGAAGCATTTGCTCGAGGTTAAAAACGATATTGTCAATAAGGTTCGCACGGAATTTGACCACCAGCAGCGCGAGTATTTTTTGCAGCAGCAGATGCGCACCATTCAAGAGGAACTCGGGGGCAACAGTTTTGAGGCTGAATTTGAGGTTTTTCGGCAGCGTTCTTCTGAAAAAAATTGGCCCGCGGAGGCGGCTCAGCACTTTGAAAAGGAGCTTGTGCGCCTTCAACGCATGAATCCGCAGGTGCCCGATTTTGGAATTCAGCGCAACTATTTGGAGCTCATGCTCGACCTTCCCTGGAGTCATGTGGTCAAGGACCGTCACGACCTCAAGAAGGCCCGACGCATTCTCGACAGGGATCATTTTGGCTTGGAGAAGGTCAAGGAGCGCATTCTAGAGCACCTTGCTGTACTGGCGCTCAAGGGCGACCTTAAAAGTCCGATTCTTTGCCTGCACGGACCTCCGGGGGTGGGTAAGACCTCGCTGGGCCGCTCCGTGGCCGAAGCACTGGGGCGTCCCTATGTGCGCATGTCGCTTGGAGGAATGCGTGACGAGGCAGAGATTCGCGGGCACCGCAAGACCTACATTGGAGCCATGCCGGGCCGCATTCTGCAGCAGATCAAGAAGGCAGGGGTCTCCAACCCGGTCATGGTTCTTGACGAGATCGACAAGCTGGGTATGGGTTCGCAGGGAGATCCGTCGAGCGCGCTGCTTGAGGTTCTTGACCCAGAACAAAACCACAGTTTTCACGACCATTTTCTCGAGATGGGCTACGACCTGTCGAAGGTTCTTTTTATAGCAACAGCCAATAACCTGGGCGGAATTCAGCCCGCCCTGCGCGACCGAATGGAACTCATTGAGGTCACGGGCTACACCCGCGAAGAAAAGGTTAAAATTGCCCAAAACCACTTGATGCCCAAGCAGCTGCGCGAGCATGGCCTGGGGCCCAAGGAACTCAAGCTCGATAGTTCTACGGCCGCTGCTTTGATTGAGGGCTACACGCGGGAATCAGGCGTGCGAAGGCTTGACCAGCGCATTGCCAAACTCATTCGCAGGGCTGCCCTGGCAAAGGCCGAAGGCAAGGAATTCCCAGGTAAGCCCACAGTGGCAGACCTTACCAAGATTATGGGAGTGGCACGCTTTCGCAAGGACGATTATGCCGACGAGGGTCTTGCAGGCGTAGCCACCGGCCTCGCATGGACCCCCGTGGGCGGAGAAATTTTGTACCTAGAATCTACGATTGCTCCGGGGACCGGTCGACTCAGTATTACCGGGAACCTCGGCGACGTCATGAAGGAGTCGGCCACCCTTGCCATGACCTTCTTAAAGGCAAACGCCGCCGAATTTGGTTTGGAGCCGGAGCATTTTAGTCAGTACGACGTGCACCTCCACGTGCCCGAAGGTGCCGTTCCCAAAGACGGTCCCTCGGCTGGAATTGCGCTGCTAACCGCATTGACTTCGCTCTTTACCCAGCGCAAAGTTCGCAATGCATTGGCACTTAGCGGCGAAATCACCCTGCGAGGCAAGGTGCTCCCTGTGGGCGGAATCCGCGAAAAACTGCTTGCAGCCAAGCGCGCGGGAATCAAAACGGTGCTAATGTGCGCCGACAACCAGCGCGACGTGAACGAGATCCCCGCGGGATACCTCAAGGGCCTCGAGGTGCGCTACGTGCGGACCATGCGTGAGGTACTGGCCTACTCCGTGACCGACAAGAAGGTGAAGAATGCAAAGGTCCTGAGCATTCGCAAGCCTGCCACGACCGCTTCACCCGCGGAGGCTTCGCTGCTCGCATCCTCAGGAAGCCAGGGCAAATTGTAACTTGGCCCTGTGGGAATGCGACTTGCTCTGTTTTTGCTCGGCCTGCCGATGCTGGGCGCAGCCCAAACGCATTCATGGTCTACCATTAATACAGCGGGTTCTGCGCGCTGGTCCTCACTGGCTGGCGCGGCCTGGGCTCACCCTTCTGATGCGGCCTCGTCGACCTTCAACCCCTCACTGGCGGCCGGTTCTATGGGTCGGCAGATGGTCTTAAGCACAGGTTTGCTCCCGAGCGGACTCCGTTTGGGGCATATGAGTTTCGGATCGCAGCGTTCCGGCTGGTTTTATGCCTTGGGAGTGGACTACCTCAATACAGGCCTTATGCCCGAGACCAGTGAGGTCGGCGCGGTCCTCGGTGAATTTCGTTTTCAGGAGTCAAGACCTCGCCTCACCCTTGCCAGAAGCCTAGGGCTCAAGGGAGGGAACCAAATTTTATTGGGTGCTACGGTTCGTTGGACGCTTCAAACGGCTTCCAATTTTGTAGCGCAAGCCCTGAGTACTGACTTGGGAGCCACCTACGTAGCCGACAGCGGACGACTTCATGCCGCCTTGGTTTTACAGCATGCGGGCTTGAGTCTTGATCCGCTTGGGTCGACGCACGAGAGCCTGCCTACGGCCCTGCACGCCGCAGTCAGCCGCAAGTTTCGATACGCTCCTTTTCGTCTGCATCTCGCAATGCGCGACCTTCAGCGCTGGGACTTGGCCGGCTACGACCCTCTGCGGGAAGTCCGCGACCCATTGACTGGGCAAATTAACTACACGCCCCCGTCTTTTGCGAATCTTGCCCTGCGCCACCTTTCGGCTGCCGTGGAGGCAGAGCTCGGCGGTCGCCTGCGCGCTCAGGTTGGCTACGACTTTAGGCGCCAACTCGAGATGCAGCTGCCTACGCGCCGAACCAATGCAGGCCTAAGTTTTGGCTTTGGTTTAAAGGCAGGCAAAAGCCAGTTCCAGTGGTCGCAAAGCGTCTACCACGTGGCCGGACGGTTTACCCAGTTTTCCTTCAGTCGCAACCTATGACGCTTATTCGCATCGCCGTGGACGGCTACGCATCGACGGGCAAGTCCACGCTCGCCAAGCGCATTGCCGCCTCACTCGGATTTCTCTACATCGATACCGGAGCCATGTACCGCATGGTGGCACTTTATGCCATTCGGCAGGGTTGGGCAGCGCCCGACGCAATCAATGCCAGGGCCATCAATGCCTCCCTGGATCAGGTCAATCTAGCCTTTGCCCGCGATGCCCGTGGGCGGAACCGTGCTATTCTCAATGGCGAAGATGTTGAAGAGGCCATTCGAACCATGGAGGTGAGCCGAGTAGTAAGCTCCGTATCGTCGCTGGTTCCGGTTCGCCGCCGCCTGGTTGCCCAGCAGCAAGCCATGGGCCACAGCCAAAGCCTGGTCATGGACGGGCGCGACATTGGAACCGTAGTTTTTCCGGACGCGGAACTGAAGCTTTTTGTAACTGCCGACGCAGACGTTCGCGCCACTAGGCGTTTTGCCGAAATGGAATCGGCCAATCCGGGTGCCGTGAGCCTGGCGGAGGTTAAGGCAAACTTGCTTCAGCGCGATCAGGAGGACCGTGAACGCCTCGACAGCCCGCTTCTCCAAGCCCAAGACGCCGTGGTGCTCGATAATTCTTCGGTTTCGCCCGACGAGTTGTTTGAACAGGCCATGCGTCTGGTTCCGCGCAGCTAGTGGGCCTTCAGTCGGGCAATTACCGATTCTCCGCCACGGGGCTTATCGCCGATGGCGCATAAAACCTCTGCATCGCAAGGCAAGAAGACATCCACGCGCGAGCCAAAACGAATAAATCCTACGTCTTCGCCAACCGATACGGGTTGGCCGGGCTTGACATAGACCGCTATTCGTCGGGCCACTGCCCCCGCAATCTGCCGAATCAGAACTTCGCCATGGCTGGGGGTTTCAAAAACCA
>JABMNC010000153.1 GCA_013205365.1 Cryomorphaceae bacterium
AGAGGCATCCAGATGGCTGAATCCGCCCTGAATTTCAAGTATTTGCTGCATAATATAGGCGGAGGCTCCGCCCGGAACGTCTTCATCCACCACGAGCAAGCGGTTGGTGCGCTTGAGTGAGGCCGCACAGGCTCCGTCCAAGTCAAAGGGAAGGAGCGTTTGCACGTCAATAACTTCAATAGACAAACCCAGGGTTTCAAGTTCGGCCGCAGCCTCCATGATTACCCGCAGCGTGGAGCCGTAGGAAACCACCGTAGCGTCGGTGCCCGACCGCAGTACCTCGGGACGACCAAGGGGCACCGTGAAGCTGCCCAAGTTGGTGGGCAAGGGTTCTTTGAGGCGGTAGCCGTTGAGGCACTCGATGACCACGGCCGGTTCATCGGCCTGCAGCAGGGTATTGTACATTCCTGCAGCCTGAACCATGCTGCGCGGGGTGCAGAGGTACATTCCGCGCAAGGAGCCGAGCAGCAACTGCATGGGCGATCCGCTGTGCCACACTCCCTCGAGGCGGTGGCCGCGAGTGCGGATTATAAGCGGAGCCTTCTGGCCTCCTGCGGTCCGCCAGCGCAGGGTGGCGCAGTCGTCAGAAAGAATTTGCAGGGCATAAAGCAGGTAGTCCAGGTACTGAATCTCGGCAATCGGGCGAAGTCCGCGCATGGCCAGACCTATGCCCTGACCGGCAATGGTTGCCTCGCGGATTCCCGTATCAGAGACGCGAACGCTGCCAAATTCCGCCTGCATGCCTTCAAGGCCTTGGTTGACGTCGCCAATATGCCCCACGTCTTCGCCAAAAATCATGGCCTCTGGATACCGGGTAAAAAGCTCCTTAAAATTGTCGCGCAGAATTACCCGACCGTCGACCAAGGGGGCCTCGGCAGTAAATTCTGCCGGAACCTCTTTAACGGCGAGCGCAGTGCCGCTGTGAAGCATGCTTGAATAGTCCAAGGCGCCCTGCCTGAGCTGGGTTTCGACCCAAAGGGGAGCGCCAGAGACCTTACCTGAGCTGGCAAGAGTGCGCTGAATGGCCTTGCGAACCGCCGCTACGGAATCCCGACGAAGCGGAGCCTTGTCGGCGCGCAGGGGCGAAGCGAGGTCTTCGCATTGAAGTTCTTCAAGCCACGCCACTGCCTGGTCTCTTGTACGGCGAAGGGGCTGTAAAAAGTCCTCGTAGGCTAGCTTCATGGCATCGCGAGCCTCGGAACGGGCCTCCTCTTCGATGGCCTCGAGAGCGGGAAGTTTGGCAATTTTATTGCCGAGTAAAAAGCTGCGAAACTGACTGAGGCAGTCGTAGTCAAGCTCCCACTGAAGGCGCTCCTTAGACTTATAGCGTTCATGCGACCCTGATGTGCTATGCCCCTGTGGCTGAGTCATTTCTCTCACATGAAGCAGGACGGGAACGTGCTCTTCTCGGGCAAACTTCTCGGCTTGTTCAAAGGCAGCAATCAACTCCGCGTAGTTCCATCCTCGGGCAACAATTATTTCGTAGCCCTTTTCTTCGGGCTGTCCTTTTTTGGCCGCCTGGCGCTGAAAGCCTGCTAATGCCTTAGAAATGCTTTGCTTGGTCGTTTGGTGCTCTGCGTGCACCGAGATTCCGTACTCGTCGTCCCAAACAAGGGCCACCATGGGAACCTGCATGACCCCGGCCGCGTTGATGGTTTCCCAAAACAAACCCTCTGACGTAGATGCGTTGCCGATGGTTCCCCAGGCTACCTCTCCCCCTTCGTGGCTGAATGCGTTGCTGACTCCAAGGGAGCGATAGACCTTGGAGGCTTGAGCGAGTCCGAGCAGGCGGGGCATCTGACCTCCTGTGGGAGAAATATCGGCAGAAACGTTTTTGCGGTCCACCAAGGACATCCATGAGCCGTCTGCATTGAGGGTTGGAGTGGCAAAGTGGCCGTTCATTTGGCGGCCTGCGCTGCTGGGTTCGCGCTCTATGTCGGTGTCTGCGTAGAGGGAGGCAAAAAACTGCCTCGGGCTGAGGGCCCCGATGGCCATCATAAAGGTCTGGTCGCGGTAGTATCCGCTTCTAAAGTCTCCGTTGCGAAAAACCCTAGCCCAAGCGAGCTGAGCGAGCTCCTTGCCGTCGCCAAAAATGCCAAATTTGGCCTTGCCCGTCAAGACCTCCTTGCGGCCCAAAAGCGAGCATTCTCGGCTTAGGATTCCGAGTCGGTAGTCGCGCAGTAGTTCCGTTGAAAAGTCAGAGGGGGTTTGGCCTTGCATTGCACAAAAATAACCCGACCTTTGGGCGGACTAAACTCTTTATTTGATTTATTGCCATGAAATTTTTCATCGACACTGCAAACCTAGCCGAAATCAGAGAAGCCCACGACATGGGAATCCTTGATGGCGTTACAACGAATCCATCC
>JABMNC010000154.1 GCA_013205365.1 Cryomorphaceae bacterium
ACTGATCGATAACTACCTGTCGGTTCATGAAGCGCCTGAAGACATTGAGTTTTATTTCTGCGGACCACCCATGATGAACGCGGCCGTCTTGAAGATGGTCGACGACTACGGAGTCCCTCCCGAAAACGTTGCCTTTGATGATTTTGGTGGTTAAGTCTGCCATAAGGGGCGCCAAATGGCGCCCTTTTTTGCTTTTATCCGCCGTCATGATGGCTTCGTGCGCAAGCTCGTCGCAAGAATTTGCAGTAGAGGGCGAAGCGCAGGGAAGCACTTTTGTGGTTCGGGCCTACGGCGATTCGCTCCGTGTTTCTGAGGCAGACATTGCCCGCTGGCTTCAGGAGTACAACTCGGCCGTCTCGGTCTGGGATCCCAGTTCGGAGCTTAGTCGTTTGAATAGGGGTGAGGCAGTCAGTCCTTCTGCCATTCTTGCGGATTTGCTGCTCATTACCGGAGTTCTTCGCGAGGCGACCGACTCCATTGTGGAACCTTCTCTGGAGCCCATTCTACAGGCTTGGGGCTTCACGGCCGGGGGGAGCCAGTTGCTGCCCAGCGGCGAAGGCCCTGCGCGTGACTCACTGCTCGTGGACTCCCTAATGCTCCGGGTCAAATGGACCCCAATCGCTCCGGTCAAGGGCCCTATGACCCTAACTCGTCCAATCAACGTCAATGCTTTCGCCCAAGGGCATTCGGTGGATGTACTGCTTGACTCCCTTCGCGCGCGCGGCGCCACTGCTGCATTCGTAGAAATAGGGGGAGAGGTCCGCGCCTTCGGACAAAAATCCGAAGACAAGTCCTTCACGGTGGGTATCGAGAAACCCCTGACCTCTGGGGACCGTAGCCTCCAGCTCACGGTTAAACTGGACGACCGTGCCCTGGCGACCTCAGGGAACTACCGCAAGTTTCAGGTTGATTCCGCAACAGGCCTTAAATACGGGCATAGCATAGACCCCCGAACGGGTTGGCCGGCTCCCACCGACATGCTCAGCGCTACCCTAATCGGGCCCACCTGCGCCGAGGCCGATGCCTATGCGACAATGGCTATGGTGATTGGAATGCAAGGCACCAAGCAGTGGCTCGCAGGGCATCCGGAGTGGGATGCGATTTTAATCTACAGCGACCCCAAGGGAGGCGTGAAGATTTACAATTCCCTTAAGTAGTTTAGTCTTTGGCGCACTGCTCACTCGGCTCCTTGCCGCATAACGAGCAATTTTCACCGTTCTGATTGAGGAATGGACTCTGTGAAGCGCAGGTTCCTGCGAACTTCCCGTCTTTTTTGCCCCAAATCTTAATGGCAATGCCAAGCATTCCGATTCCGAGCATTACTGCGGCGATGAGGGAGAGTTTTAGTAGTGCCATGCGATGGTGCAAAGATACCCATTAGCTCGTCAGACTTCGCAAGGGAGCCAGGCTAAAGTCCTTCAAATACTCATTCAATTAGGTTGACCTCCATTTCAAGGGCAATTTGGAACTTTGCAAGCACGTCGGCCTGAACCTGTCGAGCCACAGCAAGGAGCTCTGCGGCACTAGCACCGCCATAGTTCACAAGCACCAGGGCCTGCTTGGCATGCATCCCTGCATTGCCCAGTCGACGTCCCTTCCATCCCGCTTGCTCAATGAGCCAGCCTGCAGCCAGCTTTGCGCGTCCGTCGGCTTGGGGGTACTGCGCTAAATTGGGGTATTCTTGAGCCAATTCTGCGGCTTTTAGGGCGTCCACGCTTGGATTTTTAAAGAAGGACCCCGAATTACCCAGTTCGGCTGGGTTGGGCAACTTGCTTTGGCGAATAGACATTACCGCATCTGCAATGCTTCGCAGCCCTGCCTCAGCGCCCCTAAGGGCCAATTCTTCGGCCACGGAACCGTAATGAGTAACCAGGGTATGGTTCCGGCTGCTGAGCGTGAACTGCACCGAGAGAATTACTCCTTGGTCCTTGAGTCGGCCCTTAAACAGGCTGTCGCGGTAGCCGAATTCACACTGTGCATTAGAGAATTCTTCAATTTCACCGTCCGCCCAACGCATCCAGCGAAGGGAGTGAAAGCTGTCTTTGGTCTCCACGCCGTAAGCCCCTATGTTTTGAATGGGGGCCGTTCCTACAAGTCCGGGTATCAATGACAGGTTCTGAAGGCCTCCCCAGCCCTGATCTACCGTCCATTGCACGAAGTCCTGCCAATTTTCGCCTGCTGCCGCCTCGACGATAACAAAACCATCGCCATCTTCGATCAGGCGCCGTCCGGTCCAAGCCACACGAGCCACAGATCCCTTAATATCGCCTGCGATCAGCATGTTGGATCCGCCGCCCAAGAGAAGGCTGTGCTGGCCGTAGCCTTCGGGGTCGTCGAGGTACTCCAGCAGGTGCATCTCAGACTCCAAATGGTAGAGGCGTTCCGCACGAACGTCAAGTCCGAAGCTGTTGTAGGGCTTCAGTGAAGCGTTCCGTTCTGCTACCACGCCCTTAGAGAGTTCGACCCGGGTAGGAGGCAAGGCCCTGCTCGAGGACGTCCATTGCCCGTGCCAGTGCGGACTGCTTGAGCACATAAGCCAGGCGCACCTGGCGTTTGCCTAGCGACCGATCGGCAT
>JABMNC010000155.1 GCA_013205365.1 Cryomorphaceae bacterium
AGCTCGCGGTGGTCATCGGACCCTTTGTGGTCGGACCCGCAGTGGAGCGCAAAATGGGCCACAGCGCCATGAGCCAATTGGCTATTGACGCCACGGAGTTTCGCAGCGCCGCCTGGGCTCAGCAGTACGGACTATACGCCCAGGTGGTCGACGACGCGGTGGCTCTGGATGCCGCCGTGGATGCCCTAGCAGAGCGCCTCGCAGGCCAGTCGGTCGAGGCTACCGTAGCCCTCAAGCAGACGCTGTGGCATGGAACCGAGCACTGGGGTGAGCTGCTTTTGGAGCGTGCTGCCATTTCAGGTCGATTGGTGCGCACTGAGGAGGCGCAGGGCCGAATTCAGGCTATTTTGAGCAAGTCGTGAAGAATCGCCTTTTTGCTGCGGCACTGCTTTGTAGCTTTTGGCTTCGAGCGGCAGACACTACTCAATGGTCGTTCCCCGCCATTTATGGCCTAAGCTTTAATCAAACCGTGCTGCGCCAATGGAATTCGGGCGGACAAAACAACCTTGCGGCAGGCCTAATTGTGCGCCAGCAGGCTATTTCAAAACGCGGACCGTGGCGCTTGGAGCAGCTTCTAGACGCTACCTATAGCCTTAACATTCAAGAAGGCATTTCGCGCAAAATTGACGACAAGCTGGAGTACGCTGCCCGCTTTGACTACCTGATTCGCCAGGATCCGCTTTGGAAGATTTCGGGATTTTCAAGTTTTAAAACGCAGTTTATTAAGGGCTTTGCCAAACCTAGTGACTCAGATTATGTTTCAAAAGCCCTTGCTCCCGCCTACGGAATTGCGGGACTAGGCATTACACACAAGACCGAGGGCTTTGACCTTTATGCCTCGCCCCTGACGGCTAAGTTTACCTGGGTTTTAGACAGCAGCTTGAGCGCGCAGGGTGTTTTTGGACTGATTCCGGGCCAGGAATTTCGCCAGGAGTTGGGCCTCTACGGCAATGTTCGGTACCAGCATACGTTTAATGGGGGGGTCAGGGTCGACTTCAGGCTTAATGCCTTCGCGAACTACCTTCAATCGCCCTTCAGCGTGGATTTGGATTCCGATTTGCTGTTGGTGTACAAGAGTAAAAGTCCGCTCAGTTTAACCCTGAGAAGCCAAAACCTCTTTGACCGCGACGTACTGCTTCGCGACCTCAATGGCGACGGAAAGCTCGATGCTTCAGGCATTCAAACCAAGCAGTTTATGGGCCTCGGACTCACGTATGAATTTGGCAAACGATGAAGAAAGGGTCCGCGCTGCATGCGTTTGAATTGATGGCAACCGCCAAGGCCATGACGGAGCTTTATGAGGCCAATAAGGAGGTTACGGCCACCTATGTGCACGCCACGGCGCGCGGCCACGAGGCGATTCAGCTGGCGGTAGCGCTGCAGCTAGAGCCCACCGACTTCATTTACCCCTACTACCGAGACGACGCCATGCTTTTGGGCATTGGCATGAGCCCCTATGATCTTATGCTCCAGCTTCTGGCTAAGCGCGACGATCCCTTCTCGGGCGGACGCACGTATTATGGCCACCCCTCGCTGCGCGATGCCGACAAACCTAAGATTCCGCACCAGTCTTCGGCGACGGGAATGCAAGCGATTCCGGCTGCAGGGGCCGCCATGGGAATTCAGTACCGCGAGAAGCAGGGGCTGACTAAAGAATGGAACGGAGCCCGGCCCATTGCTCTTTGCTCGATTGGCGATGCGGCCATGACCGAGGGAGAGGTGAGTGAAGCGCTTCAAATGGCGGCGCTCAAGCAGCTGCCCCTGTTGGTTTTGGTGCAAGACAACGGTTGGGACATTTCGGCCAAGGCCGATGAGGTCCGGTCCAGTAACGCGGCACAGTTTGCGCAGGGCTTTATGGGTATTGAGGTCGTGCAGGTGGACGGAACCGATTACGCGGCCTGCTATTCTGCCTTAAAAGACGTGCTGCGCACCATGCGCAAAAAGCGCGGACCGGTGCTGGTGCATGCGAAGGTTCCGCTTTTGAACCACCACACTTCGGGCGTGCGCATGGAGTGGTACCGCGACGACCTCGACGAGGCGCGGGCTCAAGACCCCTTTCCCAAACTGCGGGCGGCCTTGCTGGCCGACGGGCGCAAACCCGCGGAGCTTGATGCCTTGGTTGATGCGGCCCGAGCGCGTGTGCAGGCGGACTACGATCGGGCTCTGCTGGCGCCAGACCCCAGCCCTAGCGACTTGCTTACGCACCGATTAGCCCCGACCTCGGTGACCCAGGAGCGTGGTTTGAGGGAGCCCGCTGGCCGTGTGCCCACGGTGATGGTGGATTGTGCGCTCTTTGCGGTGCGCGAAATTCTCGAAGCCCACCCCGAAGCTCTGCTCTACGGCCAAGACGTGGGGCGCCGACTTGGGGGTGTGTTCCGCGAGGCCGCAACCCTCGCCCAGCAGTTTGGTGACGATCGCGTCTTCAACACTCCGATTCAGGAAGCTTTTATCGTCGGAAGCACGGTCGGAATGGCCGCGGTAGGCCTAAAACCCATTGTAGAGGTGCAGTTTGCTGACTACATCTGGCCGGGATTGAACCAGCTATTCACAGAGCTTTCGCGCGCTCACTACCTCAGCAACGGCAAGTGGACTGCCGACATGGTTTTGCGGGTTCCCATTGGTGCCTACGGCAGTGGCGGACCCTACCATTCGTCGAGCGTGGAGTCGGTGCTCACGGCGATTCGGGGCATTAAGGTGCTCTATCCCTCCAACGGGGCAGACCTCAAGGGACTGCTAAAGGCGGCCTTTGCCGACCCCAATCCCGTAGTGGTTTTGGAGCATAAAGGCCTGTATTGGTCCAAAATCAAGGGCACCGAGGGGGCAAAAACGGTGGAACCCGATTCGGACTACGTCGTTCCCATTGGTATGGGTCGGATCGTTCGCGAGCAGGAGCCCGGCGACGAGCCTACGGTCTTGGTGGTTACCTACGGCCGCGGTGTTTATTGGGCCCTGGAGGCCTGCCAGGGCATGCCGGTTGAGGTATTGGACCTCCGAAGCCTTTCGCCATGGGACGAAACCCTGGTTTTTGAGCGGGCCAGGCTGCACGGACGCATTTTGGTCCTCACCGAAGAGCCTTCGGTTCAGCCCTTTGCGCGATCCATTGCGGCCCGCATCCAAGAGGAGTGCTTTCAGTCCCTCGACGCTCCGGTGCGGGTGCTGGGCTCCGAGGATACCCCGGCGATTCCGCTTAACAAGGTGCTTGAAGCAGCGTATTTGCCGAGCGCAGAGAAGGTCCGCGCTGCTTTAGAGCAGTTAATAAACTATTAGTAGGGGCCTTAGGCCCGTTCCAAAACCAGGGCATAGCCTTGGCCAACGCCAATGCACATGGTGACTAAGGCATAGCGTCCACCTGTTTCTTGAAGGGCGCGTGCGGCTGTGAGGGCGAGGCGAGCACCAGACATTCCCAAGGGATGGCCCAGTGCTATGGCGCCGCCGTTGGGGTTGATTCGCGGATCGAGGTCGTCAAGGCCGAGTGCGCGCGTTACAGCCAGGGCTTGGGCGGCAAAGGCTTCGTTCAGTTCAATGTGGTCGATGTCGGCCAAGGTCAGGCCAGCGCGCTTCAGGGCGAGCTGGGTGGCGGGCACGGGTCCGATTCCCATGATGCGGGGCTCAACGCCCGCTACGCCGCTTGAGACGATGCGAGCAAGGGGCTTAAGTTGGTGCTGTCGAAGGCCAGAGTCTGAGGCGATGAGCAGCGCAGCAGCCCCGTCGTTGAGGCCTGAGGAATTGCCGGCCGTGACGCTTCCCTTGGGGCGGAACGCAGGCCGAAGCCCCGCCAGGCCCTCGAGTGTTGTGGCCGGCTTGGCGAATTCGTCGAGGGCAAACCAGATTGGATCGCCTTTGCGCTGCGGAATCGACACCGGAGCAATTTCGCCCGTGAAAAATCCTCGCGCCACGGCGGCGGCGGTGCGCTGCTGGCTCCGCATGGCGAGGGCGTCTTGGTCTTCGCGCGAAATTTGGTACTGGTCGGCCAGGTTTTCGGCGGTTTCGCCCATGGCTTCGGTGCCATAAAGACGGGTCATTTCGGGATTGACAAAACGCCAGCCGAAGGTGCTGTCAAACATTTGGCTATCGCCTCCAAAGGCCTTGGAGGGCTTAGACAGGGCGAAGGGCGCACGGGTCATGTGTTCTACGCCACCGGCCAGCAGCAGGTCGCCTTCGTTGGCTTGAACTGCGCGCGCGGCGTGAATCACCGCAGAGAGTCCGCTCGCGCAGAGTCGGTTAACGGTTTCGGCCGGTACGCTCGGTGGAAGTCCCGCGAGGAGGGTGGCCATGCGCGCCACGTTTCGGTTGTCTTCGCCCGCTTGGTTGCCGCAGCCCAGGTAGGCATCATTAAGGGCGGACCAGTCCATCGTGGGATGGCGCTTCATTAATTCGCGAATGGCATGGGCCGCCAAATCGTCGGCGCGGACGGTGCTAAGGCCGCCTCCAAGGCTGCCAATGGGGGTTCGTATGCCGTCTACTAAGAATGCGCTTCGGGTGTCCATGGCTTGTCTTTAAAAAATACGGTTCCTCGAAAGTGGGCTATGTCTGTGCCGTCGCGGCGGACTCGCACGTCGTAGCGACCCAAAGTTTTGCTGCGCTGCTGCTCGATGGCTTCGACTTCTAAAAGGTCGTTGGCAGACGCCGGCTTGAGGTGCGAGATGCTGGTTTCAATAGAGAGGGCGTGAACGCCGTGACCGTTGCTGGCGAAGGCGAGGGCGCTGTCGGCAAGGCTGTATGCGATACCGCCGTGCGCAATGCCAAAACCGTTGGTCGCCTCGGGCCGCACCCTAGCCCGCAGGATGCAGTGTCCCGGTTCCGCGACGAGAACCTCGACACCCAACCAGGTGCTGAAGGCGTCGTGGCGCATCATTTGGGCTACAATTTCGGCGGCGGTCATTCCTTGGCGGAGGTTCCGGGTTGTTCGACGGCCTCCTCGAAGCAGCCGATTAAAATGTC
>JABMNC010000030.1 GCA_013205365.1 Cryomorphaceae bacterium
GAGCTGCCTCTTGCGGACGTCAAGGGCGGGGGCTGCCTGCCTTTTCGCAGTGATGGTTTGTGGTTTTTATGCTCAATAATGCATAAGTTTGTCTCTAAATAATTTTTTACACCCATGCGCAACATCCTACGCACTCTTGCCATTTTGGTTTTTCTACTCGCCGGAGCCTCGGTTTCTGCCCAGTACTACTATCTTCCGAGCACCGTCAATGGCAATCCAGGCGGACTCAATTCCGACGGAGAATACCCTGTTGGCGGCGGTTTAGCAGCGACGTGGACGGCTATTTCTACCGCTCCAGCGGCTACACCGGCTTGGTCGTCTACCCAAACGCTACCCTTTGCTTTTCAGTTCAATGGCAGCGCAGTTACTCAGTTTAAGGTTTCTACTTCAGGAATTCTAACCTTCGATGTGGCTGCCACGACTGCTCCGAGCTACACCAAGGCCGCATTGCCCGACGCAAGCATTCCCAATAATTCAGTGTGCATCTGGGGTCTGGCTTCGGTCGGAACCAACGATATTATTGTGACCAAGACCTTCGGAACTGCTCCCAATCGCCAGCAGTGGGTGATGTTCTCGTCCTACGGTCAGGTGGGCAGCACCTGCTGGACCTACTGGTCTATGGTTCTTGAAGAAACTACCAACAAAATTTATGTAGTGGACCAGCGCAATTCCTGCACTGGCGCCACTCTTTCCATTGGAATTCAGGTCAACAGCAGCACGGCCTATTCCGTGGCGGGTTCGCCCAGCGTAGCGATTCAGGCCGGAACCGACGCCACGGCCGCCGACAACAAGTACTACGAGTTCATTCCGGGCGTTCAGCTCGCCAACAACTTCATCGGCAACGAGGTAACCGTAGACGATTTCTTGGTCCTGGGCCAGGCTCCGTTTACCATGACGGCCAAGTTCCTCAACGGCGGAAGCAATGCCATCACCAGTGCAACCCTGAACTACCGCATCAACGGTGGAACGCCAGTGAGCGGAACCGTATCTACCCTCAACGTTGCTTCAGCGGCTACGACCACGCTCACTCACCCTCAGGCTTGGACGCCTACTGCGGTGGGAACCTACACCGTCGACTTTTGGACCTCAAACCCCAACGGTCAGGCCGACAGCGACCCGAGCAACGACACCGTGACCAAGCAGGTCGTGGTGGTAAACAGCATAGCCATTCGACGTCCCTTGATTGAGGTATTCACTTCTTCAACCTGTGCCCCCTGTGCTCCAGCCAATACAACCTTTAAGAACCTAATGGACCAGCAAACAGCTGGCGAGATTAACTACCTCAAGTACCAAATGAGCTGGCCTGGCACCGGGGATCCCTACTACACGTTAGAGGCGGCCGCTAAGCGCACCCTTTATGGGGTTAATTCGGTTCCCAACGCCCAAATTGATGGCGGCTGGAACGGACACGCGGGTCAAATCACCCAGCCCATCCTCAACCAGTACAAGGGGGTTCCGTCCTTCATGAATTTAGCGGGCTACTATACGGTTGACGCGGCTACCAAGAAGGTAGACATGGTCATCAATACCACTCCGCTTGTAAGCATCAATAAGGCGCTTTCTCTTCAGGTAGCAATTTATGAGAAGTCCACTACTCAGAATTCTAAGTCCAACGGCGAGACCGTCTTCTATAAGGTTATGAAGAAGTTGGTTCCAGACCAAAATGGAACGGCGCTCAGCAATCTGACCGACGGGGTGATGCAGACGGCCAACCTTTCCTACACCTTCAATGGCTCCTACACGCTGCCGATTAATGCATCTGCTCCTGTGGACCACGCGACGGCCCACACGGTAGAGGACTTCACCGACCTTGGTGTTATGGTCTGGATTCAAGACATGGCCACCAAGGAGATTTACCAGTCGGTTGATTTGACCGCCAGCGGTATCGGCATGGGCGAAGACGGACTTCGTTCGGTTCGCTTGTTCCCCAACCCAGCCAGCGACTTGGTTCGTGTTGATTTGAGTAAGGTGGCTGGTTCTTGCAGCTACCGTCTGATCAATGCCATGGGGCAGTCGCTTGCCAGCGGTTCTGCCGAGGGCGGGTCAGAATTGCTGCTGAGTCTTGCTCAGTGGTCCAGTGGCTTGTACTTCGTGCAGGTTGAGGCCGAGGGTAGCGTGCAAACCTTGCCCTTGCAGGTGGTACGCTAAGCGCTCAAAACGGTTTTAAACGGAACCGGCCCCGCGAGGGGCCGGTTTTTTTATGCCCTATCCCCAATTGGCATCGTTCTTTGATCGAGAGCAGTCCGGGCTCAATCGCCTATCTTTATAAAAAATAAAAACAACCCTTATGAACATTCGCTTCCTTATTCCAGCCGCTTTTGCTCTTGCCCTAACGGCCTGCCAAAAAGTCCCTGCTGCCGACGCCGACGACCAAGCCTTCGTAGCACAGGAGCTCGCGGTTTTTGCCTCGGAGCTTGAGGCTAGCCTCCCGGCCGACACTTCGGCGCTCAAAGTCCGCATCGCCACCTACCTGGGTTCGCATCCCAGTGTCTTCTATGGCGCCACGGTTGCCCTTCTTGACACCAACGGCCTAGTGGTTAGCAGCCCCTACGTCTACCGTCCGGATGGAGTGGAATTGGTTTACAGCAACGGTTTAATGGATTCCGCCTACCAAATCAACAGCCAGTCATGGCTTCGGGCACCCATTGACCAGGCAACGTCCGTTTGGACGGAGCCCTATTTTGACGAAGGCGGCGGCGATATTTGGATGAAGACGCGCTCGGTTCCGATCTACCAGAACGGCAGCATTAGGGCGGTTGCTACCACGGACGTGCGCGTTAAGAAGCCATAATCGGCTTAAGGGCGACTCACTGCGGAGGCTTTTGGTCCTATTAATTAATGGTAGAATGCCAAAGGCGGCGTTCGTATGCGAACCAAAGAGGAATTCGAACATCGAGATCACTAATTATGGGTTAGGGCCCAAACAGATCTTATAGGTTTGCCTCGTTAGGTGATTGTGTTCATGGGGACTTTTGTCCCCATGAAAAAACACCACAGGTACTCCCTGCAGACACGCATCGCGTTTGCACTGGGAATCGGTGAGTGCGGAATTCGAACCCGCATAACAAGACGTCAATTTCTAAAGTCACAGTAACTCCGATTTCTATCACGCACAAGTCCAGCGATTTGGAATTTCTGGCGTTACCAGCAGCCATCTACAGTAATCCTGTAGATTCCAATGGCATCCTGCACGACCTTACGCTCTGCGCAGAAACAACGAGTCTGGAACTCTCAAAAACTAGATATCAAGTCCCAAGCCCCCGGCGAGAGAGCCTCTTCATTAGTGCCGGGGGCCTAAAAAAGAAGTCGGCGCGCGAGGCGCGCCGCGTACGCTCGAGCCGAAGCACCCCCGTCCGGGGAACGCGCCCGGGCGCCAGGTGCACCGGGACGCAATCCCGTCTCCGCAGATCTTGAGCGAAAACCCTTACTAAGTGAACTTCATGACTTAGTGCGTGGTTCAATTTGCACATAGGTCTTTGGTCATCCCAATAGGTCGAATGAAGAGCGGAACATGGAGAGTCCCGGATGCAAATATCGCCTCAAATATCAATGTTGTACGTTTCGATTGTGAAACCCAAAACTACATACATTACTACTGTAGAAGGCTGCTGGAATCGCCCAAAATTCCAACCTGCTGCATTTCAGGGTTTAAGGTTTCTAATATTTGATCAATGATTAACAATGAATTTCAGGTCTGAGTGTTCGAATCCCTAACTCTCCGTCACTGTCAATCATAAAAAAAGCCGAACTCATAAGAGTCCGGCTTCAATTTTAGTTGAATTAGGCTATTTGATCACATAAACATACTTACACTGAGTAAGTTTTTGGAAAACGCCCATTTGTTCCATAGACGTTGAATAAATGTATTTAGTCAAGTCAGTTAAATCCTCCTGATATACAGAGTCCGAACTCCAAGCATAGCAAGTGTAATTATTCTGAATCTCTGATTCAGTTAATAAAATATTTGTATTCACGGTATGCCGTGCATTGGAAACTCCAATCTGGTTGAATGGTTTAATGGTGTCCATAATTTCATCACCACGCCACTGATATTTTACAAGTATGGTGTCACTTGATTCATTAGCAAGAATAAAGTCATAAATGTAGACGGAATCCTTGGAACACGAATACATGAAAATGCTCGATAGAATAATTAGCAATAAATTTTTCATGGTTAATCAACTAATGTTATGTACATGTATTGCGAAGTTGCAGAACGATTGGATTTGGTTGCAATTTAAAATCTCTGCACCGCTTGAATTGCGCCAAACCAAACTTTTATCTACATTATTGTTACTATTAGACACCCAAATGTAGGCATTGTTACACCAGGTTTCCCAGGCCCAGTTTCCGGTATTGTTACGATCTCTGAAGAGCTCATACTTTGTTACTCGGCCAATATAGTTATTGTGAAAGTCCATTTGCCTTGAGCTGCAAGAGTTATTTCCACAGATCTCATTAACTCCAGACGTGGTCCACGCTATTACATTACCAACGTACCTGCGCATAAGCATGTTCCATACAATGTGTCGATAAGCGTCACCTTCAGTGTCAACGCCATTTATATTATTGTAGTGAAGTTTTTCTTGCGACTTAGCACGTTCACCAGATTGATACACCCTGAATGCAGCCCAAGGTGTGGCATATGATGAGAGTAAGTATGCATATGCAAATTGACAACCATTGAGTTGTGTCTTCCCAGACTGGCTGAGCGTTGAGTCTAACGTTAATATCTCCTGAAGTGTCGCTGGGTTCTCAGGGAACTTTGCGGCCAATTCATCAAAAGCAACCCAGTCCTCTGATTCGGTAGAATCAAGGTTCATTTCATTTTTTTCCGACCAGAAATTTGGAATGGTATCGACATCATATGCGTCAACGGAATCGACGTATGACCCTAAATTCGATATAACGCTAGATAAAATGTCATCTGTATATTCCAACATCCCGGTGTACGCTTCTCCAACATATAACTCTTGGAGTCGGTTTTCCATGTGACTAACATATGCTTCATCCATGAGCTCAGAAGTTAGTTCGAGTTCAGGATTATCTAAAACATACTCTCGGTGTAACACATGAATTACTGACGCCGGAAAAGCTGGGATGGAGAAGTTGTGTAATGTGTCAGAGTTCGTGTTTTGAATCGTTTTATAGCTAGTGTTTGGTTTATATACCTCCTTACTACAGCTGAACAATAGAAGGTTGATAATAACTAGAAATGCTAGTTTTTTCATAGGATTTAGAAATTTGATTTTGTTAGTATCAAAGGTCTATAAGTACCAAAAAAAATTAGTGATAGAATTATATCATAGTGGAGAAATTATTGGGCTTTTCAATAATTAAACGGTAAGGAACGTTTATTTCGACATGTGCTCATCAAAACTTGATCGTAAAACGTTGTCCAATTGAGTATTTGAAATACCCAATCAGGCTTTTCTCTTTAATGGTCACTTCAATGGGCATATTACCCTCAAAGTGGACGAGTCAGTCTATTTTCCCCTGGAAAAGAATATACAAGACAGTGTCCCATATTGTGTTTCTACTCGGGTTAGCCGAATCCAATAAGCCCCGGTGAGGGCGGGATTCGAACCCGCGGTCCGCTAAACACGATCAACAAGATAGTTAAATCGTACAAAAAGAACTATCCTCTAATTCAGCAATTTGGAATTTCGGGCGTTTCCAGCAGCAACCTACAGTAATTCTGTAGGTTCTTTTTGTCTGCCACAATCCTTGTAAAATAAAAAAGCGCCCCGAGGGGCGCTTTCTTTGGTCACTGAAATCAACCTGTGGAGCTGGTGGGATTTGAACCCACGTCCAAACAAGGAAACCATGTGCTTTCTACATGCTTAGTGGGTCATTACTTTTCGACCGAAGGCCGGGGATCCACACCCTACCCTAAGCTTAGCCACTAAAATTTAAGAAGCCCTCAGTGGCCGGTGGCTTCCGGTTCCCTCATTTTCGGCACCCCTTAATCGAACTCCGTGGGACCGGGATTTCGAGGGATGTCCTGCTTTCACGCCTGGCGCGAAACAAGCCTAATCTTCAATAAGAAAATTAAGCGGCAAGAGCGTAGTTGTACTCGCCTGTTGTTGTTCCCTGCATCTTTTAACGAGCGACATCAGGATAGCTCGGCATGCTTACACACCGCCTCGGCCTGCTGTCAAAACCGGTCAGCCCCAAAGCCTGCGTGCGCAGTCTTCAAAGGTACGTCGCGCCGAAGGTGCCACCGCACGAAGTTTTCAAACCTCTGCATTCCGCGCTCAGGGCAGGTCAAGCGCTGCGGGCGGCTGTAGCGCAGCGAAACCGCAATCTGGGGCTCGCGCAGCAGCGTCCACAAATGCCTGAATAGGTGCGGAACGAATCCGCCTTTTAAATCGTGATAGTAGGCGGCTTTGCGGGTGCTGTAGCGGATAGCGACATACGTCACCGGCACGCCCGCCTCGGCTGCCGCCTTAAACATGCCCACGCGCACGGTGCTCGGAAGCACCCCGTCTGTCGTGCGCCCCTCAGGAAAAACAAATGCGCTGCGTTGAGCCCGCAAGGCCTCGAGAATGCACGGAACGATAAGCTTTCTCGATTCGGGGCACTTGCGCTGCACCCAGATTGCGCCAATGGCCTGGGCCGCCCATCCCACAAATGGAAACCATTTGAACTCTCTCGCAGCTACGATTGCGTGGGCCTTCGGTCGTAGCACAAAAAGATGTCGAGGTACGAGGGGTGGTTGCCCATCAAAATGCTTGGTTCATTGGGCAAGTCCCCGATGCGTTCCACTTTGAGGTTCAGGTTGCGGTGCATCGCCCCAATCCAGCCCAAAAAGAAGCGGTGGGCCCGTCGTGGACCGCCTACAAGGCGAATCAGGGGCAAGCTAAGCGCCAGCAGCGCAAAGAGCCAGCAGGCCGCGAATATGCGCCAAATCGCGCGAAGTGAAGACATTAAGATGCGTTTAGGTTGGCCGAAGTTTACGAATACTATTAGGTAAACCGTGCAAACTTGGGATAAGTTTTACGAGAAAAATTCAAGAGGATGGCCTTTGCGCCTTTGGCGCTTCAGCTAGTAACCAGTTACTAGTTACCATCTAGGGCATGAAGCTGGGGTCCGCAATGGCCGCGCGCAGCTCACGGGCTGCCTTTGCCGCCAGGGCCGTCCGAACCTGGTCGCGCATCATGGGCACCACCGACGGATCAAATCGCGTGCGAAAACGTCCGTCGAGCGACGACTTGGATCCGCGGTTCACGCGGTCGCCGGGCTTGTCTTCTTGAATACTGGACCACTGCCCGGGGTAAAGATTGCCTGCGTCGCCGCTGTATTCCGAGCTGGCAATGATGCGTTCCATCTGCTCCGAAACTTCGCGCTGGCTTAAAATCCGGCTGCCCTGCATCAGCTTGGCGTTGAGTGCTCCGCGCACGTACACCCGGTAGTCGACGTCGTAGTAGAGCACCTTGATGAAGCGCTCCTCTTTTTTGGTACTGCCGTCGGGCTGCTTCACGTCGTAGGTTTCACGGCGGTAGCCCTGGCGCTCGTAGCGCGTCATGGTGCCTGGAACCTCAGTCCAGTCGGTCATTTCAAGTTCTATAATGTAGTCGGGCTGAGTCGTCGCCGCAAAGCGCGCCTGCTCCGACCAGTCAACCCACTCGATGAAGGGGTCGTTCAAGGCACGAACCTGGCTGAACAGCTCCCCCCTGAGGCCCACGGCGAGGTTCATCTCTTGGCGGGTAGGGGCAATGACGTCGCGGAGTCCTACGGTAACGCGGCCCGCGGCCACGGCCGAATCCATTAGGGCGCGGCTGTCTCGGTAGGTAGTACCAATCTTGGCCTCCATGGCCGAGAACTGGTCGTGGGCGCCTCTCCACATGCGGTTTTGAAGGCGTCGAATGCCTTCTTGGTACATCGGTGTTGCGACCGCTTCGCGCCATTCGCCGCGGAGTACCTCGTTGTCGGGGTCGTACTTCAGGGCCTGCGTGAGCAGGCGTTCAGCTCCGTCGTAGTCCTGGGCTGCAAGGGCGGAGGCTCCTTCGCGGCGCAGCTTGGCTACGTGGCCGGCGCGGGCGCTTGCGAATTCGCTGGCGGCTTCGGCGGTTCCGGTAAGAAGCACCCCGGCTCGGTTGGCACGGTCCTCAAGGTCCTTAGCGCGCACGTAGGCATCTAGGGCCCCCACTGTTTCGACCGCCGAATTCAGTTTGCGAAATTCCGCCACCTGAAGGGCCACCTCGCGATTGCCCAGGCGCTTGACCTCGGCGGCGGCGTTGACACTGCTTCTTTTGGATTCTAAAGCCTGAATTGCAGAGACGGTTGCCTCATAGGACAGTCCGGACTCCTCAAGACGCGCGCTGCGGCGAAGGGCTTTCTGGGCGGGTGAACATGAAAAAACCGCAGCAGCCAGGGCCATTGCGGTTAGTAATTTCAGTGAGGCAGCTTTCATGCCCACTAAGGTACAGCCTTCGTCTTAACCCAAGTAGGTCTTAAGAATCTTGCTTCGCGTAGCGTGCTTAAGACGACGAATTGCCTTCTCCTTGATCTGCCGAACACGCTCGCGCGTGAGGTCAAACTTTTCGCCAATTTCTTCGAGCGTCAAAGGGTGCTGCCCGTTGAGTCCGAAGTAAAGTCGAATTACGTCGCCTTCGCGAGGCGTCAGGGTAGACAGTGATCGCTCAATCTCAGTGCGGAGGGAGTCTACCATCAAGTCGTCGTCAGGATTCGGACTGTCGTGCGAATTCAAAACGTCGTAGAGGTTGCTGTCCTCGCCTTCGACGAGCGGAGCATCCATGGACACGTGCCTTCCGCTGTTGCGCAAGGACTCCTTCACATCCATTTCACTCATTTCGAGTCGTGTGGCAATTTCTTCGGCACTAGGCGGACGCTGGTGCTGCTGCTCGAGCGAGGCATAGGCCTTGTTGATCTTGTTTATGGATCCGATCTTGTTCAGCGGAAGCCGCACAATACGACTCTGCTCGGCCAAGGCCTGAAGAATCGATTGGCGAATCCACCAAACCGCATAGGAGATAAACTTAAATCCGCGCGTTTCGTCAAACCTTTGTGCCGCCTTAATCAAGCCGAGGTTGCCCTCGTTAATTAAGTCAGGAAGCGTAAGACCTTGATTCTGGTACTGCTTCGAAACCGAAACAACAAACCTAAGGTTTGCCTTGGTCAACTTCTCGAGCGCGCGCTGGTCACCTGCTTTGATTCGCTGGGCAAGCTCCACCTCCTCATCGGCGGTAATGAGCTCAACCTTACCAATCTCTTGCAGGTATTTGTCCAGCGAAGCGGTTTCGCGGTTGGTGACCTGCTTGGTGATCTTTAACTGACGCATGGGCGGATTCTTAGAACGCTAAAATTAAACGAATAAATGACTTAATTATTTATTGCGGCTGCCAAAAAGCGAGCTAAAAAAGCCCTTGCGTTCTGGTTCCTTGGGCGAGTCGTTGCGCTTCACACGGTTTGCACCTCCGGGGCGGCTTCCGCCACGGTTTGGTCCACCTGCTCCACGGTTACCTCCTCCACGATTTCCTTCGGCTCGCGGACGATCGTCCCTAGCTGGGCGGTCTTCGCGTGCTGGGCGGTCTTCGCGTGCTGGGCGGTCTTCGCGTGCTGGACGGTCTTCGCGTGCTGGACGGTCTTCGCGTGCTGGACGGTCTTCGCGTGCTGGACGGTCTTCGCGTGCTGGACGATCGCCTTGGTCAGTGCGCTGCTCGCCTCGGGGACGGCTGCGTTCGCTTCGGCCACGGTCTTCACGGTTCTCGCCGCCTTCTGACGGGGAACCCTCGCTGTCGCCACCCTCAGAACGCTCCTCACGAGCAGGACGCTCGCTGCGGGGTCCGCGGTCACGGTATCCATCGCGTCCGCCACGGTCTCCACGGTCGCCTCTCGGCTCGCGGGGTCCTCGGTCTTCGCGCGGACGCTCTTCGCGCTCCACATAGCCTTCAGGCTTCTCAAGCAGTGCCTTACGAGACAAGCGAAGCTTGCCCTTATCGTCCACGCTAAGCAATTTTACTTGAACACGGTCTCCCTCTTGGTAGAGGTCCGACGGATTCTCAATGCGCTTCCAGTCCATTTCTGAAACGTGCAGTAGGCCTTCGGTATTGCGACCAATTTCTACGAACACTCCAAACGTTTGAACGCCGCGAACTACACCTTCGTAGATCTTATCAATCTCGGGGATGAAGCAAATTCCGCGCACAATTTCTTCGGCGCGCCTCATTCCGTCAGGGTCAATTCCGCTAATTTCTACGCGGCCAAAGTCTCCCACTTCCTCAATGGTAATGGTTGTTCCCGTTTCTGCTTGAATGCCTTGAATGACTTTACCGCCGGGTCCGATGACACCTCCAATAAAGTTCTTTGGAATCTCAAGACGAACCATTTTAGGAGCGTGAGCCTTCAGCTCAACACGCACTGCAGGCACGGCCTCTAGCATCTTAGCTAGAATGTGGGCACGTCCGTCGCGGGCTTGGTTAAGCGCTTGCTCCATGATCTCAAAACTCAAGCCTTGAATCTTAATGTCCATTTGGCATGCGGTGATGCCATTGGCAGTACCGGTAACCTTAAAGTCCATATCTCCCAAGTGGTCCTCGTCGCCAAGAATGTCGCTTAGTACGGCAAACTTGCCGGTCTCAGGGTTGGTAATCAAGCCCATCGCGATTCCGCTAACCGGACGCGTAATGGGAATACCGGCGTCCATCAGTGCAAGCGTTCCCGCACAAACAGTAGCCATAGAGCTGGAACCGTTGGATTCTAGAATATCCGAAACGATGCGAATGGTGTAGGCGTTCTCAGCCGGAATCATCTTCTTAAGAGCTCGCTGGGCTAGGTTGCCATGACCGATTTCGCGGCGGCTGGTTCCTCGGAGCATGCGCGCCTCTCCCGTAGAAAAAGGAGGGAAGTTGTAGTGCAGGTAAAAGCGCTCGTCGCCCATAAAGGTGGCAGCATCAATGCGGTTGCTGTCCAAGGCGGTTCCAAGCGTAACGGTAGTAAACGATTGCGTTTCGCCGCGGGTGAACAGGGCACATCCGTGCGGACCAGGAAGCACGTCAGTCTCGCACCAAATAGGGCGGATTTCGGTAGTGGATCGTCCGTCGAGGCGCTTGCCGTTCTCAAGAATTTGATTCCGCATTGCTTGGTACTCAACATCGTGGTAGTAAACCTTGGCGAGTGAAGCATGCTGGCTCTTCTCTTCTTCGGTCATGGTGGCCATGAACTCGGTAAAGACCGCCTTGAATGCAACACTGCGCTCGGCTTTGTTGGTCAATGCTCGGCCGGCTACTTCAAAGGCTCCGGCGTAAGTGGCCTCATGGACGCGCTTCTTTAGCTCGGGATTGTGGCTCTCGTGGTTGTAAGTACGCTTGGGATTTGCTCCTTCTACGTGGGCTGCAAGAGCAACCTGAGCGGCGCATTGAACCTTAATGGCATCATGGGCAACGCGAATCGCTTCGAGCATTTCGCCTTCAGAAACCTCATTCATTTCACCTTCGACCATCACTACGCTGTCGCTTGAGGCTCCGATCATCATTTCGATGTCTGCTTCCTCAAGCTGCGCTGGGCTTGGGTTAATTACAAATTCACCGTTCACACGGGCCACACGCACCTCAGAGATGGGTCCCTTGAAGGGCACATCGCTCACGGCTAAAGCCGCAGACGCAGCAAGACCGGCAAGACTGTCGGCAGCTACCTCTGGGTCAAAAGACAGCAGGGTGATGATTACTTGGGTCTCTGCGTGGTAGTCCTCCGGAAAGAGGGGGCGAAGCACGCGGTCAACCAGACGTGCCACGAGAATCTCGCGGTCGCTTGGGCGGCCTTCGCGCTTTAGAAATCCGCCTGGAACACGTCCGGCAGACGCAAACTTCTCTTTGTACTCCACCGTTAGGGGCATGAAGTCCACGCCTTCGCGCGCTTCGGGAGCTGCTACAACCGTAGCTAAAAGGGCAGTGCCGCCGCAGCGGACTAAGACCGAACCGTCGGCCTGACGGGCCATGCGGCCAGTTTCTAGGGTGATGGTACGACCATCGGGGAGTGTAATCTCTTGGATTACGGGTAGGGGAGCTTTCATTTTCTCAATTGCGAATTAATGGGGTCTCGTTTAGGAACAGCAAAAGGCAACCTTTTTGGGATTGCCTTAGCGTAGACATCGTACGAGGACGACCTTACTTACGTAGGCCGAGTTTTTCGATGATTGCACGGTAGCGGTTAATTTCTGTGCTGTATAAATAGTCCAGAAGGCTACGGCGCTTGCCCACCAAGCGAACGAGAGAACGCTCGGTGTTAAAATCCTTACGGTTCTTTTTCAAGTGCTCCGTAAGATAGTTAATACGATAAGTAAATAATGCGATTTGGCCTTCAGGCTTTCCGGTATCTTTATCAGATTCGCCGTGAATGGAGAAGATCTCACGCTTCTTTTCAGGATTTAGGTACATGCCTTGATCGATTTCGATGGTTGTGCTGTAATATGCCTCGACGTTCGAGGTGGGCAAAGATACTAAAAATACCGAAGTGCCCGACGCTAGGCGAGGGGAGGGGCCTCATTGAGCACGGCCCTAAGCCAGTTCGCTAGGGTCGTCTTAAGTTTTGCACGCTCAGAAATTTGGTCGACAAAGCCATGTTCCAGCAAAAATTCCGCGGTCTGGAATCCTTCCGGAAGGTCTTTCCCGATGGTCTCCTTCACCACCCGAGGGCCAGCAAAACCAATAAGGGCACCGGGTTCGGCAATGTGAATGTCTCCGAGCATGGCATAGGATGCCGTCACGCCTCCGGTAGTTGGGTCAGTCAGCACCGAGGCATAGGGAAGGCCCGCTTCGTCGAGTTGGGCGAGTTTTGCCGACGTTTTTACCATCTGCATCAGGGAGTAGGCCGCTTCCATCATGCGGGCTCCGCCCGATTTGCTGACCATGATAAAGGGCTGCTTGTTCAGGCGGGCGTGGTCGATTGCGCGAGCGATTTTCTCACCCACCACAGAGCCCATAGAGCCCCCGATGAACTTAAAGTTCATGGCGGCAATGGTAACGTTTATGCCGTCGAGAGCACCCGTGCCGCTGGTAAGCGCATCGGTTAGGCCGGTCTTGGCTCGGGTCGCCTTCAGCCGGTCGGCATAGGCCTTGGTATCCACAAAATTTAAAGGGTCTGCCGAGGCAATATTGGCGTCGAGTTCCACGAATTGTCCGCCGTCAAAGAGAAAGCTGAAGTACTCGGCTGCATCTATGGGATTGTGGTGCCCGCAGTTGCTGCAAACCCAAAGCTTGGCCTTGTGTTCCTCGATGTCGACCATAACCTTGCATTTTGGGCATAGGTGCCATAGTCCGTCGGGGCTATCCTTCTTTTCTTCGGTCGGAGTCGTGATCGACTCTCCTTTGCGTTGAAACCATTTAGGCATGAGCTGCGCAGTTAGGCGATCGAAATCGAGGAATCTAAATAAACGTCCTGAATAGTGCGGAGCAGGTCAATGCCTTCCTTCATCGGGCGCTGAAAAGCTTTGCGCCCCAGGATTAGTCCTTGTCCGCCAGCGCGTTTGTTGATGACGGCGGTGGCTACGGCTTCCGACAGGTCGCTGGCACCTTTGGATTCTCCGCCCGAATTAATGAGTCCCACACGGCCTGCGTAGCAATTCAAAACCTGGTAGCGGGTCAAATCGATGGGGTGGTCGCTGCTCAGGTCGGTGTAAACCTTAGGGTGGGTTTTGCCGTGCTTGGTGGCGTTGTAGCCGCCGTTGTTGGTGGGTAGCTTTTGCTTAATTATATCAGCCTGAATGGTCACGCCAAGGTGAATGGCTTGACCGGTCAGGTCGGCAGCGCTGTGGTAGTCTACGCCGTCTTGCTTAAAGCCCGTATTGCGGGTGTAGGTCCAAAGCACGGTGGCCATGCCCAGTTCTCGGGCGCGTTCAAAGGCTTCGGCTACCTCAAGAAGTTGGCGGCGCGACTCTTCTGCTCCAAAGTAAACCGTGGCTCCGACCGCTACTGCGCCCATGTTCCACGCATCTTCAACGCTGCCGTACATGGTTTGGTCGAATTGGTTGGGCATCGATAAAAACTCGTTGTGGTTGATTTTAACCAAAAACGGAATCTTGTGGGCATACTTGCGGCTGAGCATGGCCAAACCACCAAAGGTCGACGCCACAGCGTTGCACTCGGATTCAATGGCAAGCTTGACAATGTTCTCTGGGTCAAAGTAGATGGGGTTGGGGGCAAAGCTCGCGCCTGCACTGTGCTCCACCCCTTGGTCAACGGGCAAAATACTTAGATACCCTGATTTGCCCAGGCGACCGGAGCCGTACAGCGTAGAAAGGGCCCTAAGGGAAGGATTGTTGCGGTTGCTGGGCCCGAAGTAGTCGTCTACAAAGTTGGGCGAGGGGAGGTGAATGTCTCCCCGGCGAACCTTGGTGCACTCATGCTGCAAAAGGTAGTCGGCTTGATTGCCGAGAAGGCTAGCGATGCGGTCGGATGCCATAAAATTTAATTATAAGAGACAAAGTGCAAACCTAGCAAAAAAATGACCTTTCTGCCGACTCTGTTGGCAACTTTCGCAAAAAATGGCTTCGTCAAAAGGGCAGTCCGATGGCAATTTGAAGGGCGCTGCGCTTCAGCGCCTGGGTTGGAGTCCACCAGGCCTCGCCGGTAGAAAGCCGGCGCGGATCATAGACCTGCAGGCCCCAGTCCGCTCGCGCAATGAAAAAATCAAAGTCGTAGCGCAGTCCAAATCCCGCCCCCAATGCCGTTTGCTCGGGCATCCGCAGGGGATTAAAAGCAACCGCTTTAAGCAGTTCTGGGTCAGACATCAGATTCCACTGGGCCGATCGGGCGTTCGCCGCAGTGAGCCATACGTTGCCTGCATCCACAAACAGGGCGCCAAAGGTTGAGCCGATAATAGGGAATCGCCATTCTGC
>JABMNC010000156.1 GCA_013205365.1 Cryomorphaceae bacterium
CTGGCACGAGCCCTGAGGGTCACGCCATCCCCAGGGCAGAGGTAAAGCGTGTCTGAAGACGTTTGAATGGAATCGTAGGGGTCCACATAAATCGTGATGCTGTCGACGCGCGGAACCGTACTGCATTCGTCCCAACTGAGGTATCGGTAGGTCGTAGTCGTGGCAGGGGTCACGGTCAGGAGCACTGTTTGAAGGCTGTCGGACTCCCAGTAGCCTCGCTTGACGCCCTCTCCCCCTTGTATGCTTGCTCTCAGTCGCGTGCTCGATCCCGGGCAATCGAGGGTATCGTTGCCCTGATCTATGGCCAATAAGGCCTGCACCTCAACCCTATCGCGAATCCAAATATCCACAGAATCCGCAGGGTACACGGCGCAATCGGTAGAAACCGGCATCATGCGGACCCTCAAGAACTCCAGGGGTTCTGCGATTCCGTCGTCTATTGGTTCAAACCATAGGGTATCTGAGGTTTGGCCCGGAAGAAGTATCAAGGTATCGGGAAGTCCGCCTGCAAAATCGGCTGTTGTGGCCGTACCCACGTAGTTAAACTGGGCAATCAGGGTGTCGCTGGTCGCACCCTTTCGCTCAAAAAGCAGGTAGCTCTTGGCGCAGCCTTCGACCATTACCGTATCGGTGAACGAAGCCCCCGCGTTGGTGGTCGGTGTAAGATTGATTTCGGGCAGTTTAAAGGACCGTGCACCGAGGAATACGGCAGAATTCAGTATGCCGTCGCTCACGTCGGCAATCATTAGTTTGATGGTGTAGGGAATTCCGCAAACAACCCCTGCCCTTGCCTTAAATACGTCGGTAAAGCCCTCCAAGGAAACAATGCTGGCACCGCCCGTATTGGCGTTGTAGTAGGACGCATGCGCCACATAATTGGGGTTGGCCACCAGGCAATTCGAGGCAGAATTACCTCCAGAGGGGTAGCCTTGATTGATGGTATTCACCGCTACCGGAGTATTGGTACCCGGAATGGTTGCCAGATTCACGGTATCGATGCGGAGCGAGCCGTTGGGGTGGTAGAGCGGTGCCCCGTTAATTCCTGGCCCGATCAGAAAAAATCCGAACACGTCATTGAACGAAGAGCAGGTGTAGCCCGTGTACTCCTTCGACCCAAAGATGTAGTCAAACTGGACACTGTCTCCGCCGGCAAGAAAGTCAAATTGAATGGAGGCGCGGTCGTACTGACTTGAGCTGGTCGACCCAATGGCGTTGAGTACCGAGGTCAAATTAGCGCTCGGAGTTTGCGTCGGGTACGTAGTAAACGTTCCCGCCTGGCCCGGCACCACGTCAATTGCGTCGGTAGTAACCATAACGATTCCGCTGTCGAGGCCAAAGGCGGGGTTGGCGCAGGTGAACTTGCCGAGCTGCACTGAGGGCGGCTGGGCCAAGGGGAGGCCAAATTGATTTAAGGGCGAGTAGACAAAGAAATTCGGTCCAACTAAAACATTCTGCACCAACCACATGGGGTCGTTGCGCGGTGAGGTAGAATTCACCACGATGTTTTGGGCTTTGGCATTCAGTCCAAAACCTAAAGCAATTATTAGGGCAATTATCAGGGCAATTTTAGGCATGATTCTAAAGCACAAGATACAAAGTGTAGTCCGCATGAATTGTACCTTAGAGGTATGATTGATACCTACGTTTCCCAGCACCGACAGCGCTTTCTCGACGAACTTTTTACGCTTTTGCGCCTCCCCAGTATTTCTGCCGACCCTGCCTACAAAGATTCTGTGCTCGCCACAGCCGATGCCGTTGCCGACTTTTTGACTAAAGCAGGCGCCCAAAAGGTAGAAGTCTGCCCAACGCCGGGGTATCCGGTCGTTTATGGAGAGTACCTGGTGGATCCGAGTCGCCCGACGGTGCTGGTCTACGGACACTACGACGTGCAGCCGGCCGACCCCCTTAACCTGTGGACCACTCCGGCCTTTGAGCCCGAGGTGCGCACTACCCCGATCCACCCCAACGGAGCCATTTTTGCCCGCGGTGCCTGCGACGACAAAGGCCAATTTTTTATGCACATTAAGGCATTTGAAGCCATGGTCGCATTGGGCAACGTACCCTGCAACATGAAGTTCATGATCGAGGGCGAAGAAGAGGTCGGATCCAATAACCTGGAGCGATTCCTGGTCGAGAACCGCGAGCGCCTCGCCTGCGACGTGATTTTAATTTCAGATACCGGCATCGTGGCCCCGGGTACGCCTTCGGTTTCGGTTGGCCTGCGTGGACTTTCCTATGTCGAGGTTGAGGTAACGGGTCCGAACCGAGACCTGCATTCTGGAATTTACGGAGGCGCTGTAGCGAATCCGATTAACATCTTGGCCGAAATGATTGCCTCGCTGCACGACAGCGACAACCGAATCACCATTCCCGGATTCTACGACAAGGTGCAAAGCCTTAGCGCAGACCAGCGGACCGACCTCAATAAGGCTCCCTTCCAATTAGAAGACTACAAGGCCACACTCGACCTCAGCGACATTCACGGAGAAACCGGCTACACTACCGTGGAGCGCACCGGAATTCGCCCCACGCTTGATATAAACGGCATTTGGGGCGGCTATACGGGCAAGGGAGCAAAGACCGTTATTGCCTCTAAGGCCCATGCCAAAATTTCGATGCGCCTTGTGCCTGATCAGGATCCCGACGAGATTACGGAACTCTTTACCAAGCACTTTCTCAAGATTGCTCCGCCGAGCGTTAGGGTGAAGGTCCAGCCCCACCATGGCGGCCATGCCTACGTCTGCCCTACCGACCATCCGGGGTACCGCGCCGCGCACAAGGCGATGGCAGAAACCTACGGCAGAGAGCCTATTCCAACCCGCGATGGCGGATCCATTCCCATTGTTGCCCTTTTTGAGCGCGAATTGGGAGTTAAGTCAATACTTATGGGCTTCGGGCTTGACAGCGATGCCATTCACTCGCCCGACGAGCACTATGGCCTTGACAACTACTTTCAAGGGATTCGGACCATTCCCCGGTTCTACCTCCACTACGCCAAGGAGGCTAAGGCCTAGGCGCAGGCAAGAAATTAAAAAAGGCGACCCTGGGGTCGCCTTTTTAGTTTAATTCGAAGTCTATTCTCAGGGCACGTAAAGTTGATGCACTCGATGCATCAGGGCGGTAATGTCTCTAAGCTCCATAAGCAGTCGGGTCTGTAGGTGCGACTGCCGGGTTGAAATTTCTCCGTTGCGGTAGGCCATAAGCTCGCGATCAAGGATGCGCTGGACCTCTGAAATAATGCGCCTCTTTGCCGCGAGCAGGTCGCTGTTGGACTCGCTCTTGCCGCTCTCTAATGCCAGCACAATACGGCCGGAGTAGAGCGAGAAAAGAGCGATGAGGTCGGCATAGGCCACCAGGAAGGAACCATTGGGACGCGCGTGCAAATTGGCCAAATGCTCCTGCTGGGATTCCACCATCGCCCGAGCACTTTCGGTCATGTCGCAGACAAAATCAAAGGCCAAAAGGTGCTCTCGGTAGGACGCTGACCGTTCGCCCTTAAAATCGCGAATGATGCGAACCATTCTGAGCTCGAGCTGCTTGTGGCGTTTAATTAACAAAGCAACCTCCTTGCCCAGGCGCCGGGTTGTGCGCTTTTGGTTGTTTGCCAAGGCATCGGCCGCCATAACCACGATGTTGGCCGTGCGCTCGATGTCGGAGCCCATGAGCAACCTGCTGCTCACAATGGGTTCCTCTGACTTTATAAGCTTTTCTACGGCATCCTCAAGCAAATTTTCGGCCCGCATTTGCTTCGAAAAACCCATGCTGCTCCTAATAATGAGTCCTACTGCAAAGACAGTCAAGACCAATGCCGCAATGAACTCGCCGTAGTACAAGAAGGCGGCAAAAATCATAGCGGCAGTGAAGGCCATAACTGCCGTTAATAGCCAGCTTCCGATCACGCTAACCACGCCAGCAACCCGGTACACCCCGGATTCTTGACCCCATGCTCGGTCTGCCAGGGAGGTTCCCATTCCAACCATGAATACTACAAAGGTGGTACTCAAGGGCAGCCCCAAACTTGTAGCATATGCGATTAAGGTGGACGCAATCATGAGGTTTACACTTCCCCTGACGAAATCAAAGGCCGGCTGAGGCTGAACCTGTTCTTGATCTCGACCTGACTTTGATGGAGCAAATCGTGAATCCGTCCAAGCCTTTGACGACAGGGGCACCACGGATCCTACCATTTTTGAAATGCCCACTACGGTTGAGGTAATGGATCGGCTAATGGTGTTGGGCTTGAACTTCTCTGAACCCTCCCCCTGACGGGCCAGGTTAATCGCTGTTTCTGAAACTTTGCGTGACTTGGCATTGAACCAAAGCGTCAAAATCATTAATAAACCTGCTAAGAGTAAGATTGAGAGCGGCGTGGCAACCTCTTCTTGCAGGGCGCCCATCATGAGTTCGCGCGGATCCAATCCGCTCGCAGCATAGATTCCGTAGGCCTGCACTGAAGCCACCGCGGGCCCGATGAAGTTCACTAAATCGTTGCCTGCAAAAGCCATTGATAGCGCGAATGTGCCAAAAAGAACCACATACCTAAGAGGATTAATTCCGCGGTACACCGCAACCTGAGCGATTACGCTGAATCCGACCAAAAAGGCCGTAAGCAATTGATTCTGGTACTGATTTAGCCAATTGGCCCAGGCTGCGTCAAACAAAACGCTTCCCTTTAGCCCCTTAAAAA
>JABMNC010000157.1 GCA_013205365.1 Cryomorphaceae bacterium
GGCCTACTTCAAAAACCCCTTGATGATGCGTGCGGATTTGTACGAACACCCCGACTACTACTTAATGGATGAGCTCCTTACCGAGGAGCACAAGATGGTCCGCGAGGCCACCCGCGAGTGGGTCAAGCGCGACGTAACTCCAATAATTGAAGACTACGCCCAGCGGGCAGAGTTCCCTCGGCACTTGGTCAAGGGCCTCGCCGAAGTGGGCGCGTTTGGACCCTACATTCCTGCCGAGTACGGCGGTGCGGGCCTCGACCAAATTTCATACGGACTCATGATGATGGAGATCGAGCGCGGCGACAGCGGAATTCGCTCGACCTGCTCGGTTCAGAGTTCGCTT
Organism: Cryomorphaceae bacterium; assembly: GCA_013205365.1. GTDB lineage: Bacteria > Bacteroidota > Bacteroidia > Flavobacteriales > Schleiferiaceae > TMED14. Next base: position 344 of record JABMNC010000157.1, read on the forward strand.
GTGATGTACCCGATTTATGCCTTCGGCAACGAGGAGCAGCGCCGCAAGTACCTCCCGAAGCTCGCCAACGGCGAGTGGCTGGGCAGCTTTGGCCTCACCGAGCCCAATTTTGGCTCGAATCCTAGCGGAATGGTTACCAACTACAAGGACATGGGAGACCACTACCTGCTTAATGGCGCTAAGTTGTGGATTTCAAATTCGCCTTTTTGCGACGTTGCAGTGGTCTGGGCTAAGGACGAGTCAGGCCGCATTCACGGTCTTATCGTCGAGCGCGGAATGGAGGGTTTCACCACCCCCGAGACCCACAACAAGTGGTCTTTGCGCGCTTCGTCAACCGGAGAATTGGTTTTTGATAACGTCAAAGTGCCTAAGGAGAATCTGCTAACGGGCAAAACGGGCCTTGGCGCTCCGATGAGCTGCCTGGATTCCGCTCGCTATGGTATTGCATGGGGTGTGCTTGGTGCAGCCATGGACTGCTACGACACCGCCCTGCGCTACAGCAAGGAGCGCATTCAGTTTGATCGCCCCATCGGCGGATTCCAGCTTCAGCAAAAGAAGTTGGCCGAGATGATTACCGAGATTACCAAGGCGCAGCTGTTGACCTTGCGCCTAGGGCAGCTCAAGAACGAAGGCCGCGCAACTACGGCCATGATTTCGATGGCCAAGCGCAACAACGTAGCCATGGCACTTGACATTGCTCGCGAAGCGCGCCAAATGCTGGGAGCCATGGGAATCACCGGAGACTACCCCATCATGCGCCACATGATGAACCTCGAGTCGGTGGTGACCTACGAGGGCACGCACGACATTCACCTTCTCATCACCGGTATGGATATTACCGGCCTCAACGCCTTTAAAGCCTAAGCCATGAAGAAATTAATTCGATTTGCCGCGCTGACCATTGGTGCCGCTGCCTTCTTCGTCTCTTGTGAGTTGGAGAACACCTGCCTTGATTGCGAAGCCTCTCAGGTCACGACGGTAGCGGGCGATACTCCAGTTACGGTGCCCATTGGTCCGCTCGAATTGTGCGGAACCGAGGTCGACTCCGTGCTTACGGGACCCTTTACCCAAACGACTTCGCTTGGCGGGGTGAGCGTGACGCAGGTCACGACCTGGACCTGCCAATAGCTCCGCTTGGTGCTCGACCTGATACGGTCTTCGCACCAAGCTTCGCTCATTGATTTGTTAGGTCCTGGATCTGCGAGGGCGCGGCGCTCCGACCGTATTTTGTCGCTAATCCGCCCAGTAATCTCATGAATTTCTATACTTAGTTGAGGCTATGTCAATCTTATAATTGACTAATGATTAGTTAATGTCAATTAATAGATTTATATTTGAGTTCTATTTGTCAACCTAAAGATGAACAAAATGAACACGAGAAAACTTCAATTAGAGCAGCTTGAGCAGAAAATTCAGGCTTTTAAGGGGGTGGAGAATTCAGTGTCGCCTCCAGTAGGTTGGATTAAAACGGTTCGGGTGTCGCTCGGAATGACCCTGCAGCAACTAGCAGGCAGGCTTTTGGTGTCAAAACAGAACGTTTCTGTTATGGAAGCGCGAGAGGCAGAAGGCGCCATCACGTTAAAAAGTCTTAGGGAGGTAGCCAATGCTTTAGATATGCACTTGGTGTATGGATTTGTGGCTAAAGACGGCAGTGTAGACCAGTTAATTGACCGCAAAGCCAAAGCACTCGCAACACAGATTATTTCACGAACCTCAACCACCATGCGCCTTGAAGATCAAGAAAACAATCCGCATCGCCTTGAGCGGGCGATCCAGGAGCGCATGATTCTCATCAAAAATGAACTCCCCAAGAGCTTATGGGACTAGAACTGCACTATGCGGATGGGCAGACGCCCATTGATGAGGATGAGAAACTCGGGCTGCTGATTTCAACAATTTCCACCAAGTCTGAGCTCGATGAATTTGAGCAGTTGAACATTGAAGGAGCCATTCAATGGTTAAAAGGCAAGAAGTTCAAGGGGAGTGAAGTTTTTTCCGAGTCGTTTGTATGCATGATTCACCGAAGAATGTATGGAAGCGTTTGGTCATGGGCTAGCAAATTCCGCAGCACGAATAAGAATATTGGCGTGGACAAGTTTCAAGTTTCTCAATCACTTCGGATGCTTTGTAACGACGCGCACTATTGGGTGGAGCATGAAGTGTACTCCCCCGAAGAAATAGCCATACGCTTTAAGCACCGGTTAGTGAGCATTCATTGCTTTCCCAATGGCAATGGCAGGCATAGCCGCTTAATGGCCGATGTCATCATTGAAAATTTCTTTGGTCAAATGCATTTTTCGTGGGGATCACAAAATCTAATATCTCAAGATGATGCACGAAGGGCCTATATTGATGCAGTTCGAAAAGCGGACCGCGGAAATCTCTCCCCGTTGTTCCAATTTTCGCGTTCATAACCTGCTAAAGAAGAATTGCCGCTTCTGCGGACTGCACAAAGAAGTTTAGGAATCAACCCCGGTAGGGAGTTGTCGTTTACCCTTCCGCTCCCAATCGCGCCACCGTGCCCAGAGGCAGGATTTTGCCCTGCGGGTCAGCGACCGCGAGCTCGAGCAGCTCAGGCTGGCGCTTGAAGTGCTGGCCGATGAGCGTGTAGGCAACTAGGGCGCTGAGGCCCATCGAATAGAGGTTGAGGGCGAGGAATCCGCCCGGGGCGAGCAAGGCGGCGCAGTCGCGCAGCAGGCCGTCGATGTCTTCTTCAAGAACCCACTTTTCTCCGTCGGGTCCGCGGCCGTAGGCGGGCGGGTCGAGCAAAATTCCCTGATAGGTCTTGCCTCGCTTGACCTCGCGGTGCACAAAGGTGGCGGCGTCTTCGAC
>JABMNC010000158.1 GCA_013205365.1 Cryomorphaceae bacterium
CTTTAGTGACCCGCGAAGCGGAACACTGTAAACGCAAAACGGGGGCTCAGGCCCCCGTTTTTGTTCTTGATAACTCAGCAGCGCTTACTACTGCTGGGGCTGGTTTGCCACGCCAAACTGGCGCGCGTACTTCTCGTAGAGCTGCACGGTCGGGTCTGCCATGTAGGCTTCCTGGGTTAGTCCCATTCCCTGATCACCCTGTGCGTACTGAAGATTCACCCGAGCAAGCATCTGCAGGTACTGCAGGTTGGCATCTATTTCGCCGCGAACCTGGCGCGCCTGCTTTCCCTTGAACTGCCCATAGTAATCCAAGCGCTGCACGATGTCGGTTTTGAATCCCTCGATGGTGCTCAAGGCTGTCTTTTTATCGCCTGCCGCAAAGTAGGCCTCAATGAGCCCAAGGGTGAAGTAGTCGTAGCCAAGCTTAGAGGTCGGTATCTTGGCCGAAGCCGTATTAAGCACCTCAATTGCCTTCTCGTTTTGGCCGTTGCGAACCAGAGCAAGCGCAGTGCGGGCATAAGTAGCGCGAAGGTTGAAGGTCGACCGGCGAACCGTCTCGTCTAAGAAGACGTCTGGGACCTCCATATTGCCAAAGTTGAAACGCCCTTCAAGGCCCTCTGGGTTTACCATAAGATTATAGCACTTGTCGGTATTTACCGAACCAAACTCATAGCCATTGCCCGCGCCCGGCGTAGCAAAAGGTGTCAATCGGTAGGCAACGCCTTCTAGGCGCAGGTAGTCCTGGAGCCAAAAAAACGAACTCGCCGAACTCCCAACCGTCGTGGAGAAGTAAATCGGGCGACTCCAATCGTTGTTGGCAATGAGGTCGATGAGCATTAGGTCGCGCTTGGCAACAATGCTGCTGCCCCAGTTCCAATCAATGTAGTCGGGAATTAGAGCGGAATCCGCAGCGAGTCCGGCCTTAATAACGTCGGCCTTGTTAATGGGCACTCGAAAGTTCTTCATCGGGAAGAACTGCAGTTTCTTTGGACTGTCGGTCCCTCCAAAAGCCGTGAACATCACGGCATCGTCGCTTCGCTTGGCATAGTCCAAAAAGTCCTTGACGTACCAACGGCCTTGAATACCCATTTCTTGGTAGTATAAAACGTCTCGGGTCCCCTGCACGTATTCTGACTTGGTAAAGGAGAAGGGAACGGGGCTGCTCTCGTAGAACGTTCGCTTCATCATGTCGATGTACCAGTCGGTATTAAGGAGAGAAAGGTTGACAATGCGCACGTCGGTGCGGTAGCCCTCGACCTCTTGCACATACCACAACGGGAAGGTGTCGTTGTCGCCGTTGGTGAACAAAATGGCGTTGGGTTCGCAGCTGTCGAGGTACATCTTGGCGATGTCGCGAGCCGTGTAGCGGTTGCTGCGGTCGTGGTCGTCCCAGTTCTCGGCAACCATGATGGTCGGAACGCCCATGGTAAGAGTTGTCAGGCCAAGAGCTAGAGCCGTGGACCGATACTTGGCGAGCAGCTCATATAGGGCTACCACCCCGAGTCCCACCCAAATGGCAAATACATAAAACGAGCCCACAAAGGCGTAGTCGCGCTCCCGCGGTTCAAAGGGCTTGTGGTTGGTATAGACCACAATGGCAAGCCCGGTAAAGAGGAACAGCAGGGTGATGACCCATGCGTTGCGCTGGTCGCGCTTGGCCTGAAACCACAGACCAAGCAAACCAAGAATAAGGGGCAGGGCGTAGTAAATATTTCGTCCGCCTTGAGCCTTCATTGTGTCGGGTAAATTGGACTGGGGGCCCAGACGCATCTCGTCGAGAAAATCAATGCCCGTCATCCAGTTGCCATTGACCAGCTCATAGCGGTTCTGGTCGTCGTTTTGGCGTCCAGAAAAATTCCACATAAAATAGCGGAACCACATTTGGCCTACCTGATAGTTTAAAAAGTAGCTGAAATGCTCTGAAAAAGTAATTTTCTTGTCGGGATTGGCGCCAAAAATTTTCTTGTAGTTTTCTACGTGGTCGGCTTGGTCAGACCACATCCTTGGGAAAAATCCTACATCGCTCTTGGCAAAATTGGGCTTCTCAGCCCTTGCTTCGTTTACCACCTCGTACCTGCCCGTAGCCTCGCTAAAGAGATAGGTCGGAGCACCGTCGCTGTAGGGCTTTTGGCTGTCCAGCTTGCTGTTGAAACTTTGCCCATAGAGCACGGGCCAGTCGCCGTACTGC
>JABMNC010000002.1 GCA_013205365.1 Cryomorphaceae bacterium
ATGACCCATGCAAGCATTCCCAAAGCGGACCGCGAAAAGACCGGGGTTACCGACGGACTAATACGCCTCAGCGTGGGCCTTGAAGACCTGCGCGACCTCACAGCCGATTTAGATCAAGCGCTAAGCGTACTTTTATCCAAATAAACTCAAACCATGGCCGATAAATTTGCCGTAATTGGACTGGGCCAGTTTGGTTCCGCCATATGCCGTAAGCTCTCTGAGAAGGGCGCCGAAGTAATTGCTATTGACATCGACGAAGACAAGGTTGATGCAATCAAGGAGTACGTAGCCTATGCGGTAGTGATCGATTCTACCGACTCCCGAGCCCTTCGCTCCCAAAACATCAGCGAGATGGATGCGGTAGTGGTTTCAATTGGCCAAAACTTTGAAGGAATGCTCCTGACCACCGTGAAGCTCTTGGAGATGGGCGTCAAGCGCATTATCGCCCGAGCGCAGGGCGATACCCAGCGTCGGATTCTTGAGAAGCTGGGCGTTAAAGAAATTCTTTCGCCCGAAGAAGAGGTTGGCAAGAACGTCGCCGAGCGCCTCATGAACCCTGGAATGATGATGTGCGTGGAGCTTCCAGACGACTACGAAATTGCAGAAATTGCCGCACCCCGCAGCACGGTGGGCCGCACCCTCAAAGACATTGGCCTGCTCGAGAAGTACCGCCTCAATGTGGTTACCGTGATACAGAAGGCCGAGAACGACCTAGCACACATCAAGGGTATTCCCCAGCCCGAAATGGTGATTGAAGAGAACGACGAACTTGTGGTGTTTGGCAAGGCAAAAGACCTTGAACGGTTTATTAGCATCAATGCATAAGTACCTCTACCTAACGCTTGCAGGCCTTATGATGCTCGCCTGCAAAGACCCCGACAACAATGGGGGCCTGCCGCCGGAGGCCACCGGGCCCTTCTTGCCCCGCATGGTCAAGGGCTGGACTCTTGACTCCCTGACCTATACTGCCGACCTGCCTATGGATATTGGAGATACCACGGTTCCGGTCCGCGTGCACAACAAGGCGCGTGAAGTGTCGGGTCGCTTTGACTTTTTCACTCGAAACGACACTGATTTTGTCGACTACCGCATTCAATTTATCGCGGACCTTCTGCCGGGTGTTGCACCTTATACCTATTCCAAGCAACGGCTAGGCCAGTATTGGTACAAGCCTGCAGACCGCGAGATATGGTTTTATGACTACCCCGACACCCTGGTTTTCAAGGTCGATTGGGATGCCGAAACCCTGCAGCTCTGGCATTCGGAACTTCAAGTGTCTGATCCCGACTTGGGAATTACCTTCCCGCTGCGCTTAGACTTTAGGCTGGTTCCTTGACCTGATCTTCTGTGGCTGAACTCTTGCTGGTCTCGCTGATTGCCGCGGGACTCTATGCCCTGCCGCCAAGCGCCAACGCGATAATTCTTGCATTGGGAATTGCCACAGGCATGCCCCATGGAGCCACGGACTTAATAACGGAGCGCGGAGGCATTTCACGGCCCGCCTTGCTTTACTACGCCCTTGGAATCGCCTTGCTCGGTTGCCTTTGGATGATGGCGCCCTCTTGGGCCTTGGCTGCCTTTCTTGTTTTAAGTATGGTACATTTTGGCTCCGAAGATGCTGATGCGGAATCAGACGGCCTGCTCTTTGTGCACGAGTCCCTGGTTAGGGGAGCCCTGGTTGTCTTGGCCCCCAGCATTTTTCACGAGGCCGAAGTGCTTCGCCTGTTTGAACTTTTGGCCGGAGAGTCCTGGTCTGGCGCAACCTGGACCACGGCCTTGAATACGGCTCAAACCCTTTGGATATTTTTGGCCTTCACCCTGTTTGGGCATTATGCGGTGCGGTCGACCCAATGGCGCAGGGTTGCCTTTGTCTTTACGCAGATTCTTGTACTCGTTTTGGTATTTCGTCTGCTCCACCCCTTAACGGCCTTTGTTGCCTACTTCGTAGGGGGGCATTCCCTTCACAGCGGACGCAAAATATGGCCGGTGCTCAAGAAGTACCGCCTTTTGGTTTTGACGGCTACGTCGTTTACATTTTTGTTGGCTGCCTTTGTATTTTGGGTGACGGTCGACGAAGCCCTTGACGACCGACTGGTGCGCAGCGCATTCATTTCGCTTTCTCTTTTTGCGGTTCCGCACGGACTGTGGCGCACCTACGATGTGCTGCGGTCTCGGCTTAAGTCAAATAAAAGGCCACCCAGCAGGGCAGGGGTGGCTAAATAAAAAAGCCAGCCCTTGCGGGCTGGCCTCTCTAAACAAAATCCGATTAAACTTAGTCCTTAGTGGCTAAAGCGTAGATAACCAAACCGAAACCAATCTTGTTGATGGCGTCGCCGATGTTATACACTAGGTCCATCTCAAGGTTTTGGAACATTGGAACTCCAAACAGACCACCTGCAGTACCTGCAATGTAGCCGATCGGGTAAATGGCCCAACCTACGAGTACGAACCAGCCAAGTGCCTTAACGGCGCTCTGAACTTTTCCGCCAGCGTTAGCAGCCAAGGTAGCAACCTCGCCCTTCCATACCATCCATACGATGTAGAAGTAAGCCAAACCTGAAAGCGCACCCCAGATCCAAGACTCAGCTTCGTCTGCGTGGAAGGCCTCTCCGATGTATCCCAACAGAAGCATAGCCACTGAAGCGGTTATCAAACGCCAAAGCAAGCCGCTGGTTCCACCGGCCTTTTTGGTGATCAAATAGAATTCAACGCACATCAAAGGAACCGTTAGGGTCCAGTCGATGTAGCGCAATGCGATAGGATTAGTACCCGTCGCTTGGTAGAAATCGCGCATGTAGTAGTAGTGAACTGCTGCGATACCGGTGATAAGACCAGATACCAACATAGACAGCTTCCACTCGTCGGCAACCCTGCTACGCTCCATAAAGAAGAATACAGAGGCAGCTAACATAGCCATGTAGCCCGTGAAAAACGTAAAGCTTACGGGATCGGCTGGGTCAATAGAGATAATTTCGAGAAATTGCATAAATCAGATTTTAGGTGGATTTTGTATTACAAGAGATACCAAGGTAGTACTTATCATCTATAAATTCAACAAACAATAAATCAAACTTTTATTTAAAGCCTTAAATCCTGCGCCATAGATTGTATTTAATGCATCATAACGGAGCATCTCCTAACGGAGCATCTCTTAGCATCACGAAGTGAGCGCCATCGGCTTCTTGCTTGCAGGCCGCCTGTCGCCTAGGCGACTACCTTAGCACTATGGCACGCATCCTCACCGGAATTCAAAGCAGCGGACGCCAGCACCTCGGGAACGTGCTGGGCGCAATCCTTCCGGCTATTGAATTGGCAAAGGACCCCTCTAATGAGTCCTTTCTATTTATTGCGGACTTGCATTCGCTGACCACAGTCAAAGACCCCGATGCGCGCAAGGCAAACCTTCTGGCCACCGCAGCCGCCTGGCTCGCCTGCGGATTGGATCCGGAGCGCACCGTGTTTTATGCCCAGAGCGACCTGCCCGAGTGCACCGAACTGACCTGGTACCTCAACTGCTTCACGCCCTTCCCGATGCTGGCCAATGCCCACAGCTTTAAAGACAAGTCCGACCGCCTCAGCGACGTCAATGCTGGGCTTTTTGATTATCCGGTACTTATGGCTGCAGACATTTTGCTCTACGATGCCCATATCGTGCCCGTGGGCAAGGACCAAAAGCAGCATCTTGAAATTGCCCGCGACATCGCCGAAGCCGTTCATCAGGCTGTGGGTCAAGAAATTTTTGTGCTTCCCGAATCTCGAATAGATTCTGGAGTTATGATAATTCCGGGCACAGACGGCCAAAAAATGTCGAAGTCCTACGGCAACGTAATCGATATCTTTTTGCCCGAGAAAGAGCTCAA
>JABMNC010000159.1 GCA_013205365.1 Cryomorphaceae bacterium
CGAAGCTGCTCAATCATTTTGGGCGAGGGTTCAAAGGAGTGCACCTCACCGCTGGGCCCGGCGAGCTTGCTCATCCAAAGAGTGTATTCGCCCTGGTTGGCACCCAAGTCCGCACAGACAAAACCCGGACGAATCATGGATTGAAGTACAAAAATTGGGGGCCAGGAGTGGGCTCCGCGCCAAAACATCTTGGCGCCAAGGTTGGTCTGTAATTCTACTCGAAAGGTCATTCCGCAAAAGCGGTAGGTAGTAAAGCCTTGCTGCTCCTGAAGCCCTGACTGCGCTATGGCCTTGAGCATTTTTGCAGCAAAAAAACCTCCGGGGATTCGGTAGCATCCTCGCGAAAGGGCGGCGGCGGCGTGGGCGAACTTCATGCTTTGGCGTTCAGGATATGGCTATTACATCGCGCCAAAAAGAGCCTGGCGTCTTGGTGCCGAAGGTACATCCCCGGAATCGCTCTCGCGCCGGGATAGTGCCGTAAATTTCACCCAACACAATTATGAAACGACGTTTTATTCTCCTGCTGCTCGCTGCCTTTCTTTGGACGATTCCCGTGCTTGCCATGCTGGTTACCGGCGAGGTTCGTTGGACTCTATTAGACTTTGCTGCAGCGGCTGTGCTACTGGGTATTGCGGCCCTTTCGGTTGACGCTATTTTGGGGCGTTTTGCCTCGCCCAGGGCGCGAATTGCAGCAGTTGCATGCCTGGTTCTCGCCTTGGCAATCATTTGGGCAGAACTCGCCGTAGGGGTTTTTGGCAGCGTATTCGCTGGGAGCTAAAGGCCCGAGGCGCCTTGCGCCGGGAGTTTTTTACTTAAGTTTCAGCAAAAGCTCTTCGCTGGAGTCGAGCTTGCCGCCCGATTCTGCAATGGCTTGCTTGGCTTGAAGACGAGCTTCTTTTTTGTTGCCAGAACGCATAAGCAACCATGCATAGGTGTCTCGGTAAGACGGGTCCACTTTGCCGGTCATGCGGGCGCCAAAAACGTGGACCGCTCGCTGCACCAATGCACCGTCTAAGCCCTCGGTCTCGGCGATGGGCCAAATCATGCTGTTGAGCTGGGCCAATTCAAGGCCGGCGCCCCAGTCGGACTCCAGCAAGCCCAGCAAATGAGCCCACTCCTTCTTGAGGCTGGCCCACTGAGCCTGAATATTATTGAGGTCGACGTCGGGTCCGCCATGAAGGCTGGCAAACTCCAGTGCTGCGGGCAGTTCAGCTGCAGTGTTTGCGGTCATAATCCGCTTAAAAATTTGGTTTTCAATAAAACTTTGAAAGGCGGACGCTCCAGCGAAGGCCTGCCAGTAGTCCTTATTGGCCACAGCGGCCTCGGCGCGCGCAGGGATGATGCTGCTTAGCGAAAGCACGGCCCACTGAACTTCAGCGTCTGCCGTGGCATGGTCGGTCAGCCACTGCTCAACCTCTTCGGCACTTGGCCCCTTGACGCGCTGCTTGCTGTACCTGTTGCGCACAAAATCCGGAAAATCCGGGCTCGCTTGGTCGGGACGAAAGCCAATACTGCCCTCGCTGGAGTAGGCGTCCTTTTTAATCTTGTCGAGGTAGGCCACCGCATCTTGGTTGTAGCCAACGTAGTACAATGCGCGCTGAGGGCTGCTGTTGGGGTCATAAAGAACTACCGTGGGGTAGCCCGTGGGGCGGAACCGCATTGCCGCTGCGCCTCCATCACGCTCGGCGTCGAGCTTGACTGCCACGAGGTAGTTGTTGGCAAATCGGGCCACGTTGAGGTCCTTCCAGGTGGTGGTGTCTTGAACCTTGCACCAGACGCACCAGTCGGTGTAAAAGTCAATGAGCATGGGTTTTTTCTCGGACTTCGCCCGGTCCAAAGCCTTGGCCCAATCGGTTTCAAATTCAATTCCTTGGGCAAGGGCTGCGCTGAACGAGGCGGCTACAAAAAGGGCGGTAAAAAATGCTTTCATAAGCCTAAGGTACCAATAATCCAACAACCTGATAGGTGTTACTAAGCCAGCCTTCCACCTTTCCATTGACTATAATCAAATCAAAATCGATGGTTCGTGA
>JABMNC010000031.1 GCA_013205365.1 Cryomorphaceae bacterium
AGCTACTTGAAGCTCACTTCAGACAGCACCGCTAAAGTGCAGATTGTCGTTCAGCCCTACGTAGAGGGCGTTAGCGGCTGCTAAAGCATGACGGGCTTGGACCTGCTCATCGTCGGACTCGTTTTGGTTTTAACCCTACGGGGAGTTTGGCGGGGCTTCATCAATGATCTTTCTGGACTTCTAGGCCTCCTACTGGGCTATCTTTTTGCCGGACCCCTAGCCAAGCGCGTTGAACCCTTTCTGGATGCCTTCGTTGAAGGACCCAGTCTTAGGGAAGGGGTGGCCTACTACCTCAGCCTTTTTGTGATTTACCTCACGGTGGTCTTTTTGGGCAAGCTTGCCACGGGCCTATCTAAACTCGTTTTGCTAGGTTGGCTAAACCGCCTCCTTGGGGCCTTGAGTGGATTCACCAAAGGCATCCTCATCGCATCGCTTGTTGCCCTACCGCTTCGCTGGATCGGCAATGAATTTCCTTCTGTCGGACCCGGAGAAGAACTCCGCAACGAGTCGCGCTACTTTGGCTACTCCCTGCGGCTCGGAAACTGGCTTACCTCCAACCTATTCCGCATCGAGGACGGCCTGAATACCGGGGAGGACGCGCCCTTCTAAGTACTCCAGCATGGCTCCGCCGCCTGTGCTCACGTAGCTTACTCGGTCCGATAATTCAAACTGCTCTACAGCAGCTACGCTGTCGCCTCCGCCAACGAGCGAAAAAAGCCTTCCTGATTCTGTTGCTTTAGCAATGGCTTCACCTAGGTCGCGCGTTCCGGCCGCAAAGGCATCCAACTCAAAAACGCCCATAGGTCCGTTCCAAAGCAGGGTTTTAGCTCGGTCTACCACGGCGGCGTAGGCGGCAATGGTCTCTGGGCCAATGTCAAGTCCCATCCAGTCCCTGGGAATCGCATTGCTAGCAACCACAAGCGTCTTGGCGTCGGGGGCAAAGCGATCTGCCGCCACAACGTCCACAGGCAAGTGAATGTCGACTCCCTTCTCTTTGGCGGAATTCATGATTTGACGCGCGGTTTGAAGGTGCTCGTCCTCAACCAAACTACTGCCCACTTCGGCACCCTGAGCCTTTAAAAAGGTGAATGCCATTCCGCCCCCAATTAGCAGGGCATCTACACGGTCCAAAAGACGCTCTAAAATGACGATTTTGCTTGAAACCTTGGAACCACCAACCACAGCGACTGCGGGCTTCTCGCGCGACGCTAAAACGCGGTCTACGTTCTTAATCTCGTTGGCCATGACCTCGCCAAAGGCAGCTCGGCCCTTAAAGCTCGAAGCAATCACCGCCGTAGAAGCGTGCGCGCGGTGTGCCGTGCCAAAAGCATCGTTGACGTAGGCGTCTCCCAATTCTGCCAGTTGGGCGGCAAATAAAGGATCGCCTGCCTCTTCGCCAGCAAAAAAGCGGACGTTTTCAAGCAGCAAGACCTCGCCATCGTGCAAGGCCTTCGTTGCCGCAACAGCCATTGGGCCAACCGTCTGGTCTACAAACTGTACTTCTCTACCCAGGGCAAGAGAAAGCTCCCGCGCCACTGGGCGCAGGCTTAGTTTAGGCTCAAAACCTGGCTTAGGACGACCCAGATGCGTGAGCAAAACCGCCCGACCTCCGCGGTCTAAAATGGACCGAAGAGTCGGTAGTGTCGCCACAATACGCTGATTATTAGCTACCTCTCCGTCTTCGCGAAGGGGAACATTGTAGTCTACGCGAAGCAAAATACGCTTGCCTTTAACGTCGAGCTGGTCAATGGTTTTCATAAAATACAGTGTGGTTTTTTCGCATACCAAAGGTAGGGCGCTAACTTAGCTCCGCTTTGTCTGCCGGCCTTCAGATTCCCCTTAATAAACTTCCCGAGTGGAGCATTTGGCTCGACCAGGCTGCGCATCGCGAACGGATCGCGCACGCTCAAATGCTGGTTTGCGAAGACGGCGGAATTGCCTGGCCCCTTGCCCTTGACTACCTCCACCGGCTGCTCTGTGCGACGCCGTCCGCACTGGGCTCTTGCAAAACATGCCCCTCCTGCGTCCAGCTTGCCAAGCTAGCTCACCCTGACGTACACTGGATTATTCCCGTCGTTGGTGGCGAGGGGCGAGGAGACGACGAAGACAGCTCGGCCCCTTTTTTAGCGGACTTTCGCCGATTCTTGCTCGACAATCCGCAGCCATTAGCCAACGACTGGATCGAGCTTTTGGGTGGCAAGCAAAAAGTGGTGCAAATTTCGGTTAAGGAGTCCGCGCGAATTCAGCGCCTGCTTAGCCTTAAGTCGCACGGCGGCGGATTTAAAGTCGTTGTGATTTGGATGCCGGAGCGCCTCAACGATTCGGCCGCCAACAAACTCCTCAAGCTCATTGAAGAGCCGCAGGACCGAACCCTGCTCTTGCTCATTAGCCACGACGAGCAATCGGTAATTGGCACCATTAGGTCTCGCTGTCAGGTGCACTACGTTAGGCCCCTTAGCAGCAGTATTTTAATTGAAGGGCTCGTCGAACTTGGGATTCCAGCGGACCAAGCCCA
>JABMNC010000160.1 GCA_013205365.1 Cryomorphaceae bacterium
GCCCGGGCAAGCCGTCATGCTGCACCGCAACCGAGACGCCCTGCGCGAGCCCCTTCAATGGTTTGTGACCTTTATGCGTTTGGTCTATAAAAAAGACCTGCTCGCCCTGCTGGCCTTCGCAGAATCCTTAGCCAAAGAACCGCGCGAGCAGCAAAAGCAATGGATTCAAGTTAGCGCACAGCTGCTATCTCAGTTGCTGCGGATGCGCCACGGGGCCTTAAAAAATTCCTTGTTTTCATGGTTTCCCGACGTGTCCTTTCAACCCGAGGCCTTGGCTGGGCTCATCGACGAATCCAAGCACCGCGAAATCCAAGACCTGCTGCAGTCCGCCCTTGCCGACATTCATCGCAACATCAACAGCCGAATTGTACTAAGCGACCTCGGGCTCCAGTTTATGAGACTTTTCGCAGAACGTAAATAAGGCTAGACGCATTGCTCTGGCCGCCAAGTATGTTGCTGCGCAACCCTTGATAAAAAGCTGAAAACCAATTACTTGATCCTGTTTTGTAGCGCTCGCTTAAAAGTGCTACATAAAATGCGTCCATGCGCATTGGGCGTACAGCCTCTACGAACAGGCCCTTGCGCTTCGCGAGTTCGGTCATCGACTCCTTGGTAAAATGCCAATAGTGAATGGGTACATCCCAGGCCGCCCAAAAGCTTCCGTAGTGCTGGGCATCGGGCGAAGCATAATTGGGGAGCGCCACAATAATAGCTCCTCCAGGATTTAATCGGTCCCCAATCCACTGAAGCGTTTCTGCGGGATCATTCAAATGTTCCAAAACGTGAAAAAGGGTGACCGCATCGTACTTGATGTCGGGCAGCTCATCGCGGGACGACACCACGGTTCCCAACTTAAGTTTTTCTTGAGCCTTAGCGCGCGCTGAATCCGACAGCTCCACTCCCTGAACCAGCCAACCACGACGCTCCGCACGCGACGCAAAAAAACCAACGCCGCAGCCGTAATCCAAAAGACTGCCCTTTGACTTCTTAGTGGCAGAAGTAATTAACCGAACCTTAGTCCAGGACGCAAAAGAACGAGCCATTCCATAAAGTCGTCCAATCATGCCTTGACCCTGATCTAGGTGCGACACATAGGCCGGGCTCTCGTAGTAAGCGGCAATACTGTCCGGACGTGGGTTGGTAATTCCTAAGTTGCACTGACTGCAAAATTCCACCATAAAGACTTCGCCACTGACCATGTGGTCGACGACTTCAAAGGCACCGTAGCGTTCGGTACTGAAGCAGGAGGGGCAACGATCGATATTCATAATGTTCCACGTGGAACTAGCGACCTAAATGTACCATGAGTACCTGAATGTCTGCGGGCGAAACCCCAGAAATTCGACTTGCTTGGCCTAGGGTTTCCGGTTGCTGCCGTTCCATTTTTTGCCGGGCTTCTATGCTTAGAGCTATGATTCGACTGTAGTTGTAGCCTTTTGGAATTCTCAATAGTTCCAAGCGCTTCAGCTTATCAACTTGTTCTTGCTCCTTCTCGAGGTAGCCGCTGTACTTCGCATCAATCTCGACCTGCTCCCAGACCAAGGAATCAACCAGGGGCATATCCTGGCCCTGGTGCTGCGATAAAATCTCCGGCAGGTTAAGTTGTGGGCGGCCCAGGAGGGCGCTCATCGGCCCCTTCTGCCTTAATGCCGTGGTGCCCTTGTCTATAAGCCAGGCGTTCCAGTGGTCCGGCTCTGCAGACTGATCAGCTAACCAGCCTTCTGCCCTAATTCGCTGCTCTTGCTTTAGCTCGAAAGATTTCCATTGCTCGTCTCCCACAAGTCCGAGTTCTCTGCCCTTGGCGCTAAGCCTTCGGTCCGCGTTATCCTGCCTGAGGCTTAGGCGAAACTCCGCCCTGCTGGTAAACATTCGGTAGGGCTCGTCCGTGCCTTTGGTGATGAGGTCATCGATTAGTACGCCGATGTAGGCCTCACTTCGGTCCAATTCAAAAACACCTACGCCTGAAAGTCGCCTTGCCGCGTTTATGCCCGCCATTAGGCCTTGGCAGGCGGCCTCCTCATAGCCGGTCGTGCCATTGATCTGGCCCGCGAAGTATAGGCCATCAACCAGCTTGGTCTCTAGGCTGTGCTTGAGTTGAGTGGGTGGAAAATAGTCATACTCTACCGCGTAGCCGGGCCTAAAAACCTTAGCCTGCTCAAAGCCTGCAATCTTATGCATGGCAGCAATTTGCACCTCTTCAGGCAGACTCGTGCTGAAGCCATTTATGTACATCTCCACCGTATCCCATCCCTCTGGCTCTACAAAGAGCTGGTGGCTTGTTTTGTCGGAAAAACGGTTGATCTTGTCTTCAATGCTGGGGCAATACCTTGGTCCGCTGCCTTGAATGGACCCATTAAACAGAGGGCTCTGATCAAAGCCTAGTCGCAGTGTGTCATGTACCTCCTCGCTCGTGTGGGCAATCCAGCAATGCCTTTGCTTTTTAAGCGGAGTTGAGGCCCAATAGCTAAACGTACCGGGGTTTACGTCCCCCTCTTGTACCTCGAATTTGCTATAGTCCAGGCTCCTCCCGTCCACCCGGGGCGGGGTCCCGGTCTTCATTCGGCCTGAGTCAAATCCAAGCCCCTGAAGGCATGCCGTAATACCCAGCGCGCTTCCTTCTGCGTTGCGCCCTCCTGCAATCTGCCTGCTGCCAATGTGCATTACGCCGTTGAGGAAGGTTCCGCTTGTAACCACGGCGGCCTTGCACTGGATTACTTGACCGCCCTGAAGGACAACCCCAGATATCTGGCCAGATTCGACCAGAAGGTTCTCTACGGTGGACTGAATCATGTCAAGATTGGGTATCCGCTCCAAGGTCAGACGCCACTCTTCAGCAAAGCGCATACGATCGTTCTGGGTTCGCGGACTCCACATTGCCGCGCCCTTACTGCGGTTGAGCATGCGCCATTGAATAGCTGTTTTGTCTGATATAATTCCGCTGTAACCACCAAGGGCATCTATTTCGCGTACAATTTGGCCTTTAGCCACGCCCCCCATTGCGGGATTACAGCTCATTTGGCCGATGGTTTGAAGGTTCATTGTAACCAAGAGAACGCTTTTGCCCATTCGGGCCGCTGCGGCAGCGGCCTCATTCCCGGCGTGGCCTGCGCCAACTACCACCACATCATAACTCAGCATGGCGTTAAATGCTCCACGTGGAACATTCTGGATGTTTGGTTAGGTACTCTTCTTCCTTAAGCCGAATCTCGGCCGCCTCATGGGGCGTTAGGTCGTCATAACCCAGGCAGTGCAGCAGTCCATGCACCAGGATCCGATGAAGCTCTCGCAAGAAGGGTTCGTTGAGCTCTGCGCTCTGCGCCTTTACCATCGTCCACCCTATGGCGAAATCCGCTTCAATAAGGGATTCACTATTGGAGTCCGAAAAAGTAATAATGTCGGTGTTATAGTTGTGATCCAAAAACTGCTTGTTTAGGGCTATCATTTCCTCAGCCTCTAGCGCCTTATAGTTCATTCTGTTTACGGTCGCCCCCTCTTCTCTAGCCACATCGATAAGCCACTGCGCGCAAGCCTTCTTAGAAAAGCCCGACGTCTTAGGGAATTCAAATACTACCGCCATGGGGGATTTTTTCTATACGCAGGGCGTGCCGTCCGCCTTCAAAACTTGCATTAATAAAGGCGTCTATACAGGCCATTGCGGTTTCTAATTCTATAAATCGCGCAGGTAGTGCTAGTACGTTTGCGTCATTATGCTGTCTAGCTAATGCAGCAAGTTCTGGCAACCAACACAATGCGCCCCTTATTCCTTGGTGCTTATTGACCGTCATGTTAATTCCATTCCCGCTCCCGCAAAGGACTATACCAAAATCACTCTTCCTTGATTCCACATTTCGAGCTACACGATGGCCAAAGTCGGCGTAATCTACCGACTCCTCTGAGAAGGACCCACAATCCTCTATTTTATGACCTAATGAAAGTATGTGAGTTTTAATTGCTTCCTTGTACTTAAAGCCTGCGTGGTCGCTACCTAGAGAAAAATTCATGTTGATAAGACGTTAGTATGTGGTTAAAAAGTGATTATAAGTTGGTTGATTAAATTCAGACGGGTTAATTATCACCAATTAGCAACAAAAGTACAGGTGCTTATTAACCAAAACACTAAAAAGAGTTATAAACTATCTAATACTTACAGTTACTATTGTCTAGTTTAGTTAAATCACTTAAAATACTACTATCCAATAATTTAAGTGAATACCAATAGTCAACAACATGTTGATTAAATTTAATAAACTCAACTACCAACTGTTTTAAAAATACTTACTAATGATTTCAACAGACTAATAACAATAAGCTTACTTCTTAAAAAAAAAATATAGTAGTTATTAAATGTTGAATTCTATTCCTTGAGCTAAGGGAAGTACGTTTCCGTAGTTAAGGGTATTGGTTTGACGCCGCATGTAAGCCTTCCAAGAATCAGATCCGCTTTCTCTACCGCCGCCTGTCTCTTTTTCACCCCCAAAGGCACCGCCGATCTCTGCGCCACTGGTTCCAATATTGACGTTTGCTATTCCGCAATCAGACCCAGTACTGCTTAAGAATTCTAGAGATTCTTGCATGGATTCGGTCATGATTGCCGAGCTAAGCCCTTGGGGAACATTGTTTTGGTATTCAATAGCCTCCTTAAGATCGCGGTACTTCATAACATAAAGCAAGGGAGCAAAGGTCTCGTGCTGCACGATAGGGAAGTCGTTTTGAACCTCAGCAATAGAGGGAGATACGTAGCATCCACTGATATACTCTGGCCCTTCTAGTTTTTTACCACGCAAATGGAAGGTTCCACCCGCAGCATCAACATTGTTAAGTGCAAGCAGGTACATGGCTACGGCGGCTTCATCAATCAAAGGACCCATATGGTTGCTCGACTGCAGCGGATTACCAATACTAAGCTGCTCATATGCACCCTTAATAGCATCAATGACTTTATTGAAAATACTTTCGTGAATTATTAATCGACGCGTAGAGGTGCAGCGCTGTCCAGCGGTACCTACGGCGCCAAACACAGCTGCAGTAACGGTCATTTTGAGGTTTGCGGAAGGTGTAACAATAATTGCGTTGTTTCCACCGAGCTCAAGAATGCTTTTACCAAACCGAGCCGCAACTTTAACGCCCACCTCTCGACCCATACCGGTTGATCCAGTGGCAGAAAGAACGGGCAAACGGCGGTCTTCGGACATCATAACACCAAGAGATGCTCCGCCGGTAATAACTCCTGACAATCCAGCCGGGAGGTTGTTGGCTTGAGCCACCTGGTTCCATAGTTTTTGGCAGGCAATAGCGCACAGGACTACCTTCTCAGAACCCTTCCAAACCACAGCATCGCCGCATACCCATGCAATACAAGCATTCCAGGCCCATACCGCAACAGGGAAGTTAAAGGCGGAAATTACCCCCACCACACCGGCAGGATGCCACTGTTCCATCATAAAGTGGTCTGGGCGTTCTGATTTAAAGGTTGCTCCAGCCAATTGGCGCGACAAACCCACCGCATAATCGCAGATGTCGATCATTTCTTGCACCTCTCCCATGCCCTCAGACAGGGATTTACCCATTTCATAGCTTACTAGGGTCCCTAAGGCCTCTTTGTTTTGGCGAAGCAAGTCGCCAAACTGCCGAACAGCATCACCCCTTTTTGGGGCAGGCACCGTCCGCCACGACAGGTAGGCCTCGTGAGCCGCAGCGACAACTTCATGGTATTGTTTGGTTGACGTGACGGATGCGGTACCGATGACACGGCCGTCCACGGGGCTAAGGCTGGTAATAACTGCCGCGCCGTCAAAGGAATTAGAGCCGATCCAGGTACCGGGATTGTGAGCCTCTAGGCCGAGGTCTTTAAGAAAGGAAGTGTTGGTAATCATAGTTTGCGCGCTTTGGCGCAAAGGTAATTACCCATTCATGGCTTTAAGTGGGCTCCCTATAATGAAAAAGGCTTAAAGGACACCCCGCCCACATACTCCTTTGGAGTCTGGTTGGTCAGGCGCTTAAAGGTGTATATGAAGTTATTGACGTTCTCAAAACCCAACTCGAGAGCGACGCTACCCACATTGGAGGCCCCTAAATCAAAAAGACGCTTGGCTTGCTTCATTTTTAACCGAGCAATAAGTTCTTTGGGACCAATTTTAAAATGACGCAGGCAGGTTCGCTGCAGCGAGCTTCTACTCATGTTTAGGGACTGGGCCAGGGCCTCAACCTTGATCTTTTGCTTAATTCGGCTGTTAATGCTTTGTAAAATCAATTCACGGTCGGTCATTTCATACTGTGGAGCATTCTTGCTTCTCGGGCAGGCCTCAAGGACCCGCTCCATTTTAGCTACAAACTCCTCGACCCCTAGGTCTTCAGAAATACAGTCGATTGCGCCATTGCGGTAGCTCACTATGCGTTGCTCCGCCGAGTCAGCCGACGTGATAGCAATAAACCACAGCGAATTGGATTTCTTAGAAAGACCAAGATTTTGAATCATGGAGCGGCCCGCGTCAGTGGTACCGCAAACGTCCAGAAGTAGAAGGTGGGGAAGCGCCGCGTCGCGACTCTCTAGCCACAGCTCAGCACTGGCTGAAACGGCAACATCCAAGCGGTGCTCCTCCAGCGCGTTTTTGAATCGCGCCAAAAGCCCACCCCGGGGGGAAAGAATTAAGATCATTAAGAGTTAGGTTCATTGGTTGGTTTAACAAATATAAGCGTCGTGTCGTAACACCCCCACTAACAGCCCCCCCCAATCAGAGAAAATAGACCACTAACCAATCAAAAACGACTAAAAGATTGGGATTATAGAATCCTATGCCGTTCGCAACCCAGGGCCCTCTGAGCAAAGCGAACCAATCGTTTTTAACCACAGCCCCACAACCTGTAAAAACAAAAAAACCGGAAGCAATGAGCGTCCGGTTAATTTTTAGAGGTCTCGAGCGGATTCGAACCGCTGTACAGGCTTTTGCAGAGCCTTGCCTAACCACTCGGCCACGAGACCCATAAGGAGTGCAAAAGTAAAGCATCAGAGGCCACGCCGAGCCCTGGCGCAACCAGAACCCTAACGCCGGACGTCCCAAACCACCGCAACGGCATGCACGTCGCCATCAATGGGTGGATTTAGCTTGGTAATTGAAACCTTAACTCGTTCTATTTTAGGGTGTTCTTCAAGGGCGCGCAGGGCAACCCGGTCGCAAACGTTCTCTAGAAGTTTTGCGCGCACCGCCATTTCTTGACTAACAATGCGGCGCAAAGCAACGTAGTCTACGGTGTCTTGGAGCTCGTCGCTAGCGGCAGAAAGCCCCACCTTGGCCCAGACACGTAGGTTGATCAAGTAATCGCTTCCGATGAGCGCCTCTTCGGGCAAGCAGCCGTGAAAGGCATACTCGCGCTGGTCCACTAAATCGATTCGAATCCGGCGCTTCATGCTGGGCTAAGCTGGGCAACGGCTTGCGCAACACGAGCCTCGCACTCAAGGCGTCCGATAAGTTCCATAACCCCAAAAATACTAGGCCCCTGGGTGGTTCCCGCTATGGCAAGACGAAGCACCGGGCCCACCGCACCAAAACCAAGACCAGAGTCCGCTAAAAATGCTTTAAACGCGGCTTCAAGCGACTCTTCGCGGTAGTCTGTAGCCTCCCAAAGCGCGACGAGTTGGCCAAGATGACTGCCCGACTCTGAAGTCCACTTTTTGGCGACCGTCTGCGGCTCATAAGCGTCAGGCCGTGCAAACAAATAGGGAGCGGCACCAACAAGGTCGCTTACAAATTCAGCGCGGTCCAAAAACAGGGCAATGGCTTTTGCCGCAAAGTCTTCGCTGACCGCAATACCATATTCCGCCTGGACCCCTGCGCGGTATTCTTCGACCAAGACCTCGGGCGAGCGCTGGCGCAAGTGCTGCTGGTTAAACCACGTAGCCTTTTCAAAATCAAACCGAGCCCCAGCGCGGTGCACTTTGTCGATGGAGAAGGCCTCCACCAACTCGTCGAGGGTAAAAATCTCTTGATTGGTCCCCGGATTCCAGCCCAAGAAGGCCAGCATATTAACAAAACCCGAAGGATAAAAACCCCGCTCGCGATAGCCGCTGGCCGTTTCGTGGGTTTCTTCGTTGACCCAATTCAGTGGAAAGACGGGGAACCCTAAACGGTCGCCGTCGCGCTTGGAGAGCTTGCCGTTGCCGTCCGGGCGCAAAAGCAAGGGAAGGTGGGCAAACTCAGGCTGCTCCCAGCCAAAAAAGCGGTAGAGTAAAACGTGCAATGGCGCCGAAGGAAGCCACTCCTCGCCGCGAATTACATGGCTTATTTCCATCAAATGGTCGTCTACCACATTGGCAAGGTGGTAGGTCGGCATGCCATCACCCTTTAAAAGCACCTTGTCGTCGAGGTTCAGGGTGTTGACGCTTACCCAGCTCCGAATTCGGTCCTCAAACTTAACCTCCTCGTTGCGAGGCATCTTAACCCTAATAACGTAGGGGTGTCCAGAAGCCAAGAGCCGGCTCACCTCGTCTTCGGGCAGGGTCAGGCCGTTCTTCATCGAGGTGCGGGTGATGCTGTTGTACTGCCAATTCGGGTTTCCTGCGGACTTTGCTCGTTCGCGTATTGCCTCGAGCTCCTCGGGGGTATCAAAGGCGAAGTAGGCATGGCCCGCAGCTAAAAGCTGGTCGGCGTACTGTCGGTAGATTGGCTTGCGGTCTGATTGGCGGTAGGGGGCATGGGGGCCGTGGTCGGCAAGTCGTCCGCCAACACCAATTCCTTCGTCGGGAGAAATTCCGCACCAAGCCAGGGCATCAACAATGTATTGCTCGGCGCCGGGCACAAAACGAGCCTGGTCGGTGTCTTCGATGCGAAGCAAAAAATCACCCCCTAACTTTTTGGCAAACAAATAGTTGTAAAGCGCAGTGCGGACTCCGCCCATATGGAGCGGGCCGGTGGGGCTGGGGGCAAAACGAACGCGAACGCGGCGGTCAGACATGATAAAATTCTTGAGGTAGGCAAAGATACGGCGCCGGGAAACGCCCACCCCCGCAGGGGGGGCAAGGCCCTATCTTTGCAGCATGGAGCGCCAACTTAGCGAACAAGAACTATTTAGACGTCAAGCACTGGCAGACCTTAGGGCCATTGGCCTGGACCCCTATCCCGCGGCAGAAGTCCCCGTAACCCATTTGGCAGAGGGCATTTTAAGTGACTACCCGAGCAACCCAGAGGGCTTTACTGAGGTCTGCGTAGCGGGCAGGCTTATGGCCAAGCGCATCATGGGCAAGGCCTCTTTTGCGAGCATTCAAGACAGTTCGGGCCGCATTCAGGCCTACGTGAACCGCGACGAAGTTTGCCCTGGCGAAGACAAGTCCTTGTATAATGACGTCTTCAAAAAGCACCTAGACTTGGGTGATTTTGTGGCCATTTATGGTCATGTTTTTACCACGCAAACGGGCGAAATCAGCGTTCATGCCAAACGCATAGTACTGCTTAGCAAGTCTTTGCGCCCTCTGCCGACCGTCAAAAAAGACGCGGACGGAACCCTCCACGACTCCTTCAGCGACCCCGAACTTCGCTACCGACAGCGCTACGTGGACCTTGTGGTGAACGAGGGCGTGCGCGACGTCTTTGTCAAGCGCAGCAAAATATTCAGCACGATGCGCCGCATTTTCAATGAGGCCGGATACCTTGAGGTGGAGACTCCGATTCTGCAGCCCATTCCGGGCGGAGCCGCCGCGCGGCCCTTTGCAACCCACCACAACGCCCTAGATATTCCGCTTTATTTGCGCATTGCCAATGAGCTGTATCTCAAAAGATTAATTGTAGGCGGATTCGACGGCGTCTATGAATTTGCCAAGGACTTTCGCAACGAGGGCATGGACCGCACCCACAACCCGGAGTTCACGGTAATGGAGATTTACGTGGCCTACAAGGACTACCGCTGGATGATGGACTTCACCGAGAAGGCCCTAGCCCAGATCGCCCTTGAGCTCAACGGAAGCACCAGCCTGACAGTCGGAGGCAAGACCATTTCACTTCAGGCTCCCTTTCTGCGACTGCCCATTTTGGAGGCGATTAAAACGCATACCGGGCTCGACCTGATTGGCAAGTCCGAGGAAGAGTTGCGCGC
>JABMNC010000161.1 GCA_013205365.1 Cryomorphaceae bacterium
CTGGTTTTGGTGGAGCACTTCACGCAAGCCTCTTGCGGACCTTGCGCATCCCAGAATCCCGCACTTAAAACGCTATTAGACGCCAACGCCACTAAGGTTGTTGCCCTTAAATACCAAACTAGCTGGCCCGGCGTCGACCCGATGAATGCCGCTAATCCGACGGAGGCTGCAGCCCGAGTTCAGTACTACAACGTAACGGGCGTGCCCAATTCGGTGATGGACGGCAGCGGACCAGGCTCGCCAGGAACCATTGTTACCACCTCCACTATTAATAATCGTTACAACACTGCTGCCCCCTTGAACCTATCGGCAAGCCATCAGTGGACAGCCGGTTATGACTCGATTCAAATTGGTGTTTTTGTCGCGAATGCAGGGACCGCAACCGTCGCTTCGGGCGCCAGCGGCTCCCTTAAGCTTCATGTAGCCGTGATCGAAGAAGAGGTGAACTACCCTTCAGCTCCTGGATCCAATGGCGAAACCACCTTCTACCAGGTCATGCGCAAGATGGTACCTGATGCAAGCGGAACCACCATGGCCGACAGCTGGACTGCAGGCCAAACACAAATGTTTGTATTTAAGGTAGCCGCCCCCTCCTACTTGGCGAATCTGAACAAGGTCGCCGTTGTGGCCTTCATTCAAGACAACAGCAACAAGTCGGTGCTCAACGCAGCCCGCACTAGTGCTACGACCATTGCAGGACTTCCTGACATTGGAGTTAATGCCTTTACTGCAGCGACGCCGGGACTATGCAACGGCACAACCACGCCTATGGTTACCATCAAAAACGAAGGAAGTCTTGCCATCACGTCGGCCTCCGTGGCCTACGCCATCAACGGCGGTACTCCCGTTACTCAAAACTGGACCGGAAGTCTAAGTGCTGGCGCCACAGCGGTAGTAACCTTCCCACAGGTAACGCTTCCAGCGGGCAGCAATTCCTTGGTTGCCACAGTAAGCGCACCCAACGGTACCGGAGACGTCAATGGCATGAACAACATGTCTGCACCGCTTATTGCTGCCGTTTTAAATAATACTCCCACGCCCGCTCCCTACTCGGAGGATATGGAATCAACCAGCTTTAATTCAATTCCTGCCGGTCACGTTCTGCTTTACAATACTGCGACCAAGCCCCTTGTTACCGTGGTTTCTAAGGCGCAGGTCAATGGCTTGCCCCAGGAACTAGGCGGATACGGACAGTCTGCGAAGTCGCTTATGGTGGACTTCTTCACCATGCAGTCCGGAGCGCAGGCGAGCATCATCACCCCCAAGGTGAGCGGAATCACCGCCAACCACAAGCTCTACTTCAACCATGCCTACGCATCGTACGCTGGAGAAGCCGACGGTTTGAAGGTTTTTGTTTCTTCGAACTGCGGATCCACTTGGACCAATGTGTACGACAAATCAGGTACGGCCCTCGCTACAGCAGCCAATGCATCAAGCCGGTTCTTCCCGCAGCCTACTCAATGGTACCCGAACACCATTAGCCTTTCGCAGTTTGCGGGTCAGGAGCTGATCGTGAAGTTTGAGTGCAATTCTGCCTACGGCAACAACCTGTGGCTCGACAACTTCTGGATTAACACTGCCGCCCTGGGCGAAGAAGAAATTCAAGCTGCACAAGCTAAGCTTTACCCGAACCCTGCTCGCGATGCCGTTAAGGTTTCTCTTCAGGTATCGGAGGCTGGAGAAGCCCTTGTGGAAGTGATCAACCTCAACGGCCAGACGGTGATTGCCCGCAGCACTTCGGTTGAAGCCGGCATGCAAAGCATTGATCTTCAAGTTGGAGACCTCGCTAACGGTGTCTACACTGTGAAGATTGCACTTAATGACCGCGTAGAGACCCTGCGATTCACGGTTCAGCACTAAGGCATTTTTAGGCCATTATCCAAGCGTCGAGGTTCTGCCTCGGCGCTTCTTTTTTTGGTCCAAATCGCCGCGGAACTAGGAACCTCTTTAGCAATTGCCGTACCTTGAGGGCATGAAATTATTGCTTTACTCCGCGCTCTTAGCGGTAGGCTTTCTTGCAGAGGCACAGCCCCTACCCCAGATTGAGGTTCAAACCCTGGGAGGAGCCAAGGTCCCCATTGCCAGCTTGCACCAAACGGGCAAGCCAACGGTCGTTAGTTTTTGGGCAACGTGGTGCAAACCCTGCATCAATGAACTTAATTCTCTTGCAGAGCGCTACGAAGAACTGCAAGAAGAACTCGGGGTGACCTTGGTCGCCGTGAGTATAGACGACTCGCGCACCAGTCCTAAGGTGGGGCCGTTTGTAGCCGGACAGGGCTGGGACTACACCGTAGTACTCGACCCGAACAGCGACCTGCGTCGCGCCATGGGAGTCAATAACGTTCCCCACACCTTTCTGCTCAACGGAGCTGGAGAAATTGTTTGGCAGGTCAATAAGTACGTCCCAGGCGAAGAAGAGGTCCTTATCGCCGAGATCCGCAAACTGAAGTAGCCGTGCGTAGGGTTGTATTCATGGCCTTGGCAGTCTGCTCGGCAAGCCTTTGGGCCCAGCAAAGCCAAACGGATGCCCTGGGCGGAACGCTCCGCGCCGTAATGCAGTTTGATGCTCAGGCCTACGTGCGCGACTCCGTGCTCGACCCAGCGGGCGACTACTACCCCGAGGAACGCGCTCTTGGCCAAGGCTGGGCTCTGTTTACCTACGATCGAGGCAATCTTAGGATGGGCATGCGCTACGAAAACTACCAGAATGCTTTGCTCGGCTTTCCGTCCGGATACCGGGGCGAAGGCATTACCTACCGCTTTGCGCAATGGCAGCAGGGCAAGTTTGACGTTACGGTAGGGAACTTTTTTGAGCAGTTTGGGCAGGGACTGATCTTTAGGGCCTACGAAGAACGCGGCCTTGGACTCGACAACGCCATGGACGGCAGCCGCATCATCGCGCGATTATCCAAGGGCCTTACCCTCAAAGGAGTTATCGGAAGGCAACGGGTATATTTCACTAAAAGCGACGGGATTACGCGAGGATTGGATGTGGAATGGGCCCTTAACGAGGCACTGCCCTTTTTGAATAAATCCGGCCTAAACCTCAATGCTGGAGGAAGCTTTGTCTCTAAGTTTCAGCGCGGATTTGACCCCTTGCTCAACCTCCCAGCGAACGTCGGCGCCTGGGCTTACCGCCTTGGAGCCATCTATAAGGGTTTTAATCTCAATGCGGAGTATGCCTACAAGATTAATGATCCAAACTTTGACAACGGCTACATCTACAAACCGGGTGAAGCATTTATCGCTACCGCGACCTATTCCCAAAAAGGACTTGGCGTGCTGGCGATGATCAAGCGTATTGACAACTTTAGCTTTCGCTCCGACCGCAACGGCCAGCAGTTTGACGCGCTCATCAACTTTATTCCGCCGACCGGAAACCTCCATACCTATGTTTTGCCGGCCCTCTACCCCTATGCCACCCAGATCAACGGAGAAATGGGCTATCAGTTTGATGTTAACTACCTGATACCAAAAAAATCAAGGCTGGGCGGTCGGTACGGAACCAAGCTCGCACTGAGCATTGCGTCGTCGCAAAGCATCGACCGTCAAGCACTGCAAGACGGGAGTTTTGGTGATAAAGGGAGTCAAGGCTACGAAAGCGACGCCCTCACCTGGGGTACGATTCCCTACTTTCGCGACCTCAACTTCAGCATAAGCCGCAAGTTTAGTTCCCAATACAAGTCACAGTTCACCGCATACCGCTTTGTCTACAACAAGTCGGTACTGACCGATGGAGTAAACGACTACAGCATCATTGCGGCGCCCGACAGCGACAGCGCTCTGGTGATTCCCGCGCTGGTCTTGGAGCAGCAGTTTGCCCTGCCCAACCACCAAACCCTGCGCACCGAACTTCAGTGGTCTGGGGGCCAAGGGTTTCGAGGAAGTCTTGCCATGTTTTTGGCCGAATGGACCGTTTCAAAATCTTGGACCGTCGCC
>JABMNC010000162.1 GCA_013205365.1 Cryomorphaceae bacterium
ACGCTCCCCTTGAGCTGCTTTAGGGCCAGTTCGTGGCCTGCGCGGGACTCGGCGGCAATTAAATCACCAACCGCCTCGGCTTGAGCAAGGTCAAGCTTGCCGTTGGCAAAGGCTCGTTGGGTGAATTCTCCTGGAGCAGCAAGCTCCGCGCCGCTGGCGATGAGGGCCTCCACCGCTTGAGCGGCAATAAAAGGGGATCCATGAAGACCAAATTCCACCACGTCCTCACCAGTGAATGACCATGGTCCCTTAAAAAAGGTAGCAAGGCCCTCGTCGAGCATTCGGCCCTCGGGGTCTAGAAATTTTCCTAAAACGGACTGCCGCGGGGTAAAGTTTGAATTCGATTTAAATCGCTCGGTCGCAATACGCAGGGCTTCGGGGCCCGAGAGCCGCAGGACGTTCAAGGCGCCCAATCCGCTGGCGGTTGCAAGGGCAACAATGGTGCGATCATTCACCCCTCAAAGGTAGGGTGGTCGATGCATCTGCTTGGCTTACTACCGGCCAATCGCCCAAATGGCTGGTGCTTTGGCCTCGAGCTGCGGGGGCAGGGGAGTGGCGGACCATTCGCCAACCGTCTTGGTGCAAGACCATTCCTGGCTTGCCGTTAAATTGAAGCCAACATAAACCTTGGTGCTCGGAGCCAAAAATTGAAGGAGCTCCGCAAAAAGCTTGGCATTTCGGTAGGGTGTTTCAATAAACCATTGGCTTTCTTGGTTGGCATCGCGCTCCATGCGGCTCAGTTGCTCGCGCCGCAAGCTGGCATCGTGGGGCAGGTACCCGTGAAAGCGGAACCTTTGGCCATTGAGGCCGCTTGACATTAAACCCAAAAGAAAGGAGGAAGGTCCGGGCCAAGAAACTACGGTTATGCCCAATTGGTGGGCCTTGGCAACGACCTCAGCTCCCGGATCTGCCATTCCAGGGGCACCGGCATCAGAAATTAAACCCATAGGATTCCCGCTGAGGCAGGGTTGCAGAAGGGTCAGCGCTTCGTTGGACCCGTGCTTGGACCAACTCGAGAGTTCCAAACTGGGTAAATCAATTTGAGGGTTTATTGCTCGCAACTGGGCTCGAGCCGTTTTAGGCGTTTCTACAATCCAGTGCTTGATAGTACCAACAAGTTCCTCAAGTTCTGAGCCCAGCCATCGTCCGCCTTCGGCTAGGGGCACCGGTATTAGGTGCAGTGTTCCATACTTAGCCATATGGGCACTATCGCTTGGCACGGGTTAGGCCAGCGTCAATTTTTTGCGGATGTCGTCCACGTAGATTCTAAAGCGCTTGTCAGTTTCGGTCAGGTTAGAGACGGTTCGGCAGGCGTGTAGCACGGTTGCGTGGTCCTTGTTTCCAATTTGCAAACCAATAGACGCTAAAGAGCTCTTGGTCATCTGCTTGGCAAAATACATCGTCAGTTGACGGGCCTGCACGATTTCGCGCTTGCGCGTCTTGCTTCGCAGCAGCTCGATGGGCATGTCAAAATAGTCGCAAACCACCTTTTGAATAAAGTCAATAGAAATCTCGCGGGTGGTGTTTTTGACGAACTTGTCAATCATCGACTTGGCCAATTCCACCGTAATGCGCTTGCGGTTCAATGAAGATTGTGCCAGCAGCGAAATAAGGGCGCCTTCGAGTTCGCGTACGTTGTTGGTAATGGAATAGGCCAGGTACTCAATCACGTCGTCGGTCATCTCAATGCCGTCTGCATAGAGCTTTTGGCGCAAAATAGCCATCCTGGTCTCGAGGTCCGGTCGCTGAAGGTCTGCAGAAAGACCCCACTTAAAGCGGGAGAGCAGGCGCTGCTCGACTCCTTGAAGATCCACGGGTGCCCGGTCAGAGGTTAGAACGATTTGCTTGCCCTGCTGGTGGAGGTGGTTGAAAATTTCAAAAAATACGTCTTGCGTTTTTTCCTTACCGCCAAAAGAATGCACGTCGTCCATGATGAGAACATCTATGAGCTGGTAGAAGTGCACAAAATCGTTCTTCGTATTGTTGCGTATCGAGTCAATAAACTGCTGAGTAAAACGCTCGGCCGAAACATAAAGGACTGTTTTCTCGGGGAATCGATCCTTGATTTCAATTCCGATCGCATGGGCAAGGTGGGTCTTACCCAATCCATTGGCTCCATAGAGAAGCAAGGGATTAAAGGATGTTCCGCCCGGCTTTTGAGCCACGGCATAACCCGCGCTTCGCGCAAGACGGTTGCAATCTCCCTCAATAAAGTTCTCAAAGCTGTAGTTTGGATTCAGCTGTGACTCGATGTGCACCTTCTTTAAACCGGGAATCACAAAGGGGTTGCGAATCCCGTCGTCTCCGATGCGAGCAGGTAAGGAAACTTGAGGATTCTCCACTGGGCCTCTGTTTGCCGAGGGAATATCCATGTTAGAGGTCCCTAGGTGCGCGGATTCCTGATCCATCACAATGGAGTAAACTAAGCGAGCGTCGCTGCCCATTTCTTTGGTAATAGCTGACTTTAAAAGCTTAACGTAGTTGGCTTCGAGCCACTCGTAGACAAACTTAGAAGGAACCTGTAGGGTAATGATCTTACCCTGCAGCTTCATGGGCCTAATAGGCAGGAACCACGTCTTGAAAGCCTGTGGACTGATGTTGTCTTGAACATAGTTCAGACAGTTTCTCCATACGGCTTCGGCGGTGCGCTCCATTGTTGCGTTTAGGTTAGTAATTTGTGCTGCCGAAACAGGACTTTGGATTGGCTCCAGGGGGCGCTGGAAACAGTCGCTCTTTCGGACTACGAAATTGTCAATTAAATATGTTGAAAAAAAACCTCTGACCTATTGATTTACAAAAAATATTGTTGTTAACGTATTGTAATGAGCATTCATTTTCCCTTGTTAAAAAATTCATAATTCACTGAAAATAAGTAATTTAATTGTTAAAAAAATGTTTGTTACAACACATAAAATGAGAGTGCGTTACGCCGAAACCGACCGCATGGGCTACGCCTACTACGGCAACTACCCGACCTACTTTGAGGTGGCGAGGGTGGAGGCCTTGAGAACATTGGGCATACGCTATGCAGACATCGAATCTAGCGGTGTAATGCTCCCCGTGCGCGACCTGTCTCTTCGCTACCGAATTCCGCTTCGCTACGACGAGTTGTTTACCGTAACTACCGAAATTTCAAGCCTGCCTGAAGGCAGCAGAATCTACTTTAAGTACCAAATACATAACGAGCAGGCAGAGCTCTGCACCGAGGGCGAAACCACCCTAGTTTTTGCCTCGACCGAAACGGGGAGACCCACCTCGGCTCCTCTGGCCTTTCTTGAGGCCTTGGCTCCATACTTTTAGGGAGTCACTAGAATGCGCCGGCCGTCCTGGCTCAAGTACCAACCTGCTGCAGGAAGCGCTCCGAATTGCTTCAGTACCAATTCCCTACCCATTGCATCGCGTACTCTGAGGCTTTGCGGGAGTGAATCCGGCCAAAGTCCGTTTATAAGTACAATTACGTCGCTGCCCTTATCTTCTCTAAACTCTCTGCTGCCGAGGCCCGGAACTAAAATTTGCCAGGCAGCAAAGTCCAGCCGCAAGCCCGCAGCGTGCTGGCCGTTGTGCTTGACGCTGTCTGCATGGAGCACGAGTTCGGCAAATTGGCGAAAGGTGGTACCCGAAGTCAGGCCATAAAGCGCCTCCATAACCAGACCGTCCATGATGGTCCCGCCGAGGCGTTGTCTTCCTCGCACAAGCGCGTCCACCATTACCGTGGTGTGGCTGTAGGGCCCCGTGAATAGTAGGCCAGGGTACATTTTAAGTTGGCTGTTTATGGCCGATCGCCCGCTCCAGAATTCATTGTGCCCGTCCCAGGTAAAAACATTCTGCCATCGGTTTGGGCTGTGCACCAGGGACCATGACACCGCAAAATAGTCGCAAATAGCCTCCTCAAGAGCCTGACGCTGGGTATTAATGTTGGTTCCAGGAGCCGCGCCATAGGCCATTGCATGGCCGTACTCGTGAATGACGACGTCGGCATCCTCGGCATCGTCAACGCCCCCTTCTCCAAAGTAGAGCTTCGGGGGGCTTGTTCCAAAGTCAAAGGCACTGAGGTCTGCGCCGTTGTAAGCATTCACATCAATGGGAATGGGGTAGGAGACCATGCTTGGGTACCCGAGGTTAGCCATGCGCTGCTTCCATTGGTAAATGTGGTACAGCGCGTTAACCATTTCAAATTCCGCGTCGCTGCGGCTGAAGAATGCGGTCGGGCCAGGCAGAATGGGCACTGCAACAGTCGGAGGATCAAATTCTTGAACCACCGCTGCGGAGTTTGCCAAAACGAAGCCTGTTCCGTTCCAGGTAAGTTTAAGTCCGACCAAACTTTGGTGCTGGTCCAAGACCGCCGCATTGCCGTCGTTGGCATCTACGTACTGCCCTCCGTAGGGCACATTGGCCACCGAAAGGGGGTCGGGCAAAAAGACCTTTGCGGCAATGGTTGTATCCCAGCGGCGGATCAGGTCCAAAGAATCAAGAGGTCGCCCGTTCTGGTCATACCAAGTGCGCACTCTTTTTAGGGGACTCGCCCGGTAGCTTTCGCGACGCTCTGCCGGTAGCCATTGCATGCCCATCACGAGCCATACTGGGTCGGGTGTTGAGGCCAGGGTGTGGGTGCCGGCCGGCTGGTCGGGCAAAATGGGCTCGACAACCAATGCAAGGGTACCGTCAGGCTTAAATACCCTTAGCGCTTCTGCGCCCTCAATGGCTAGGCCTTGAAGGTAGCCTTGCAGCCGCTGGTACCGGAGCCATTGGGTCTCTCGAGTCGCATATTCTCGCCATTCCACTGCAGCGCTGAGGCTTGCATTCCCATAGGTAAGTCGGGACTCAAGTTCCTGGGCAAGCATCCCATGCACTCCCGCAAGACAGGCAAGAAGCCAAAATATCTTCACAAGGCTAATTTAGGGAGTCGAGCCTGCTGCAATTCATCCAAACCCCATTTTGCTCTCGAATCCCAGTCCCATGAAGTTTTAGGAGCGAAGCTTCCGCCTTCGGGCAGTGCGTTTCGGCTCATTAACCGATAGGCCTCGTCGCAAAAACCTTGATCAATAAAAAACTGCAGAGTTCTTGGACCTCCTTCTACCAAAAGTCCAACCTGGCCGCATACACTTAGGCTGCGCCCTAAGGCTTCGGCACTGGTTTCACCCTCAAGCGGACTCCACAGGATCCAGCCCTCGCGCTCGGCACGCTCTTGGTTTATATCATTCAAAGGCCTTTCGGCCCACAGGTACCGCGGTATCTCGGGCCCAGCGACTGCCCGAACTCCTCCTTGGGTGGAGTCTGCCAACCAGGTTCCTGCGCCCACCAGGAGCGACCCGCATTCCTGCCGCAGCCGATGCGTCCATACTTGAGCCTCTTGCCCCGTGATGGGCCAAGGGCCAGGGTGGTTTTTGCGCGGACCATCCACCTGGCCTAGGGCGTCTTGGGCCCATTTGAGTGTGGTATGCGGCCGGCCCGCAGCAATAGAGGTAAAAAACCTCTTGTTTTGCTCTGCGGCCTCCTTCTCTAAAGTTCCAAGAATGACCCTGCGACCGGCATCGCGCAGCATGGCGAGTCCGCGCCCTGCAACCAAGGGGTTCGGATCCTGGTGCGCCACCACGATAGTGCCTATGCCGGAATTTAAAATGGCTAGGCTGCAGGGGCCAGTCCGTCCTTGATGGCTGCAGGGTTCTAAACTCACATAAAACTCGGACTCCGGCAAAAGGCTAAGGTCCTCGGCCTGCAGTTGATTCAAGGCCATAATTTCGGCGTGCGCTTCCCCGGCTCGGTGGTGGTAGCCCTCGGCTAAAATCCGGTCGTTGTGCACGATTAAGGCTCCGACCAAAGGATTGGGCTGGGTAAAACCACTCCCCTGAGCCGCCAAATCAAGGGCTCGACGCATGAAGTACTC
>JABMNC010000032.1 GCA_013205365.1 Cryomorphaceae bacterium
GACCGGCTAATGGCCCAACCCGAAGCCGTGCATGCAGTGCTGCGTCAAGGGGCAGACAAGGCCCGTCCGGTCGCGCAGGCCACACTGGCCAGGCTGCGGTCGGCCCTGGGATTTTAATTTTTTGCTTTTGGGAGGAAGGCGGAGTGAATTAACTTTTGACGTGTTTATTAACCCTAATCAACAAAGTAGACCCTAGGCATTATGACTCTAAAGGTTTTATAGATTTAGGTGAACAATTTGCCGAGGCAATCAAAAAATTTAACGATGAATATTAAAAAATCTTTCCGGTTAATAGTTTTAGGCATATCCCTAATATTTACGTTACCGCTCTTTTCTCAAAATAGTTCATTTATTAATCCAATAATTCCAGGTGGATACCCAGACCCATCAATTTGCAAGGTTGGGGACACGTTCTATATTGTGAACTCATCTTTTGAATATTATCCAGGATTGCCCATTCATAAGAGTAAAGACCTCATAAATTGGGAATTGATAGGTTATGGTTTGCACAGAGAAGAACAATGCACGGGTAAGGTTAACCTTGTGAATGTGCAGTCAGATGGTGGTATTCATGCGCCAACCATTAGATTTAATAATGGCACTTTCTATATTATAACAACCAATGTTTATTATAATGAGGATGCAAAAACAACCGATTTTGTTAATTTCATCATTACAGCTAAAAATCCAGAAGGCCCTTGGTCAAACCCACATATATTGGAAGGAGCACCTGGCATAGACCCTGATATATTTTTTGATGACGATGGCAAAGTTTGGTATGTAGGGACGCATTCACCAGAAAAACCAAACTTTCCAGGTGAAGGTGAAATTTGGCTACAAGAAATAGATATTGAAAATTGGAAACTTATTGGCAAGCAAAGTTATTTATGGAGAGGAGCTTGCGGAGGCGTTTGGGCAGAAGGCCCACATATTTACAAAAGAAATGGATGGTATTACCTTATGATTGCAGAGGGTGGCACAAGTTTTAATCATGCTGTGATGATTGCAGTCAGTGATTCTTTAAAAGGCCCTTTTATAGCAAATGAAAGAAATCCCATTCTTACAACGAGGCATCTTTCATATGATAATTGGGTTCATAGCACAGGCCATGCTGATTTGATTGAACTTAATGATGGGAGATGGTATATGGTCGCTTTAGGAATTAGAGGAGATGAAGAACGCGGTTCAAATATGGGGCGTGAAACACATCTTGTTCCCGTTCAATGGGAAAAAGAACCGTTTGAATGGAAAGATATAAAATACGAATGGCCGGTTGTAGCACCTCAGACGGGACAAGTTGAACGCTTTAATCCTGTTCCTTTTAATAATACATCCCAAAAAAGGAATGCGAGTTTTGTTGATAATTTCGATTACACCAAATTAAATCTTGCTTGGAATTTCAGAAGAGTTCCAACCAAAAATATGTATTCTCTTAGCGCCAATAAAGGAAATTTAAGATTATACACGAATCCGAATGTTATTAAAGAACGTGGAAGAACGAGCTTGATGGGTTTTAGGCAAACCGAAAGTGATTTTGAATATCAAGCAAAAATGAATTTCTACCCAAAATCTGATAATTCAGAAGCGGGAATAAGCATAGTTCAAAAGGATGATAATTATTTCACTCTTACAGTTGTTAAAGAGAACAATAAATACATCCTTCAACTCAAACTTGCTGATCCAAATTCTAAACCTGAAGTATTAAATAAGCAAGTGATTTCAAATTATAATAAAGAGATTACTTTAAAGGTTAAATCACGGAATCACAACTATTCATTTTATTACTCAATGAATGGCGTTGAATTTATTCTTTTTGAGGAGACTAAAGCTAATCATATCTTGAGTAAAGGTTACACAGGAGCTTATTTTGGAGTTCATGCAACGAGCAATGGTGAAAACTCGATAGATTACGCTGATTTTGATTGGGTAAGTTACAAATCGAATTAAACTTTTGATAAAAGAAGTAGTCTTACATTAATAGAGATGGAAAACAAATCACTACAAATTGTTCTATTGTTTTGTATCAGCTATTCAACTTTTGGACAATGGCAGCAATCCGCAGGGACAGCGGGCTTAAATATTCAGTCACTATTAACCAACGGCATATATAATTTTGCTGGAGGACAAACTGGAGCATATCTTTCTACAGATACTTCTGCAAACTATATTTCCTCAAATAATGGTAATGATGCTGTGGGCCCTACAAGGGGCTTTACAAAAGACAGTATCTATATTTATACATGCACTAGTCAAGGAGCTTTTAGGAGTTTAGATAATGGCACGACTTGGGTTTCCAAAAGTGTTGGATTGACAAATTTGCTCGGTAGTGGAATCCTTAATGTGGGTACAAGATTATTTTATGTTGGACCGACAGGTGTCTTTATGTCAACTGATCAGGGAGACAATTGGAATGCCGCAGGCTTATCAACAACTGATGTAAGAAGTATTGCAGCCATTAGTGATACATTATATGTTGGTACAAACGGTGCCGGCATTTATAAGAGTATGGACTGGGGTGTTAATTGGGTTACAGTTAATAATGGTTTAGGTGGGTCTGTAAATTTCAGGGCTATTGAAAGCAAAGGGAACACGCTATTTGCAGGAGGACCAATAGGAACTGGTGTGTATCGTTCTAATGATTTTGGCGCAAACTGGACTTTGTTAGCAGGAGGCCTTGCTTCAGGTTCTTATAGGGGGTTTACCAGCAACTCACAGTTAATTGTTGCGGGTTCATTTGGAGGAGGTGTTTTTTACTCAATAGACAATGGCGACAATTGGATAGCGATCAATACTGGCTTAACCAATTTAACAATTTTTGATTTAGAACTTAACAATAGTTATATTATTGCAGCTACCAATACTCAGGGTATATTTCGATTTGCGCTTTCCAACTTAAATTTATCTACAGGTATTTCCGATCTTAAATTTAATAGTACCATTTCTATTTCCCCGAATCCAACTACGAATAAAATAAAAGTAACAACAGATTTTGCTCTTTTGGGTTCGGTTTATACCATATATGACAATATAGGGAAATCAGTTTTATGTGGGAAAATAAATTCTGTAAATACAGTTATTGATTTTGAAAATTTAACAAGAGGAATTTATTATATATGTTTTGGAAACAACTTGAAACAGACATACAAGCTAATAAAGGAATAAAGCCTGCCCAGAACAGTGGGTTTAAGAAATTGGCGGTTCAGTGGTTAAATTGTAATACTCCCCATTTATTGACCAAAAGATTTTTCAGAATAGTCAGCTATGCTATACTGTTGCTAGTATTGGCATACTTAATTAAGGCCGCTATTCCGAGCGTTTATGATGTTCCTCAAGTTCGAAAAACGGACCACACTCGCTATTGGAGTTTACCGACAGGGTCAAGGATTGCCTATACCCATGTGCCTGCAATAGGCCCAAGGAAGCCCCAGCCTATTATTTTTTTGCAGGGAGGTCCTGGCGGATTTATCTCGGAGCGAACGATCAAGACGCTGAGTCCGCTTTCAGAAGAAGGCTACGGTATTTATTTCTACGATCAAATTGGCAGCGGACAGTCGGACCGATTAGAAGACATCACGGAGTATTCTGCCGACCGGCATAAAAGAGATTTAGAAGAAATCATAAGGAGGATCGGGGCAGAAAAAGTGATTCTAATTGGACAATCCTGGGGGGCTATTCTTGCGACTTTGTTGATGTCAGACAATCCCGAATTGGTTCAGTCGGCTATTTTTACTGGGCCTGGTCCTATTCAACCAATGCGCCAGGGGTTGTCAAGGGTCGTTGCGCCCGACAGTTTAAATCTGCAGGATGCCATGTATTCCAACAAGGAGGCCAATGAGCAATCAAAAACCGCCAGAATCGATTTAGTCGTCTTTTGGGCAAAATCTTTTGGAGCTAAGCTGGCATCTGATGAAGAGATGGATGGCTTTCAAACGGTTCTTGACGGGGAATTGAATAAAGCGACCGTGTGCGATTCGTCCAAAGCTTTGAACGCTGAAAGTGGGGGAGGTTTTTACGCTCAGGTTATGACCATGCGGAGCTTAAGTGGTATTAAAGACCCAAGACCAAAGCTTAAGGGTCTGACTATTCCGATTCTAGTTATGAAAGGCCAGTGCGACAATCAACCTTGGGGGGCGGTTAAAGAGTATTTAGAGCTCTTCCCAAACCATCAGTTGAAAATCATACCTGATGCTGGACATTCTATTTCGGTGGAGCAGCCGGAGGTTTATTTAGAAACCATCCGAGACTTTTTGAGGCAAACTCAGCCGTTTAGCATTCGTTAAGGGCAAAACGTCGGTTAGCCCCTAGACTGCGGGCTTTAGTGAAGCGTTTTGTTTAATAAAAAGGGACCGACTTCATTGGTTGCCTTTTGAAAATTAAGTACCTTTTGTGGATGTTGACCAAGCCCTCACCAACCCTTGAAAGCGCGCTCTGCCCGAGCAAAGCACTTGGTTCTGAGGCCAATCATGGGGAGTATCCATTGAGGTTCAAGAATTGGCTCGTTCAAAAACGCTACAGCCCCAATACTATCAAAACGTATACTTCTGCGCTCAAGGTGTTTTTAAATCATTTTAGTAACCGCCTACCCGAGTCGCTTAATGATAAAGATGTAGAGGAGTTTATGCTTTGTCGCATTGTCAATGCAGGCTTAAGCCATGCGTATCAAAACCAAATGGTCAATGCGGTACGTCTTTTTTTTAAGGCCATTGTAAAGTCAGAGATTAATCCAGCAACTATTGAGCGTCCTCGAAGGGAGTACGTGCTACCCAACGTCTTGAGTAAAAGCGAGGTTAAGAAAATACTTGAATCGTTGCGGAATCAAAAGCACCGATGCATGCTCAGTTTGATTTATGCCTGTGGCCTCAGGAGGGGTGAGCTGCTTAATCTCAAACCGGATGATGTTGACTCCAAAAGAAATCTACTTAAAATACGCTTGGCAAAGGGGGGTAGAGATAGAATGGTGCCCTTGACTCCAAAAATTCTCACCATGCTTAGGGACTACTATAGGGTCTATCGTCCAAAAGTTTGGTTGTTTGAGGGTCAAATCGCGGGCATGCCCTATGGTGAGCGCAGTATTCAAAGTGTACTTAAGCAAGCAATTAAAGCCAGCGGTATTAAAAAGCCGGTCACATTGCATTGGTTGCGGCACTCGTATGCTACGCATCTGCTTGAATCAGGTACGGACCTGCGATACATTCAAACGCTTCTTGGTCATAAGAGCAGTAAAACGACAGAGATTTACACCCACGTTAGCGAACACAGTATTCAAAAAATAAGAAGTCCCTTCGATGATCTCTGATGCATCCTTCAAAATAAAGCGCAACAAACATGCGTCTATTCACACACTGTTGGCTGTATTGGGTAGTGAAGGAGCGTGTATAAGCGAGTTAGTGGTAAGCGTTGAAGAATGAACTGCGAATTTTCAAACCTCAATCAACTAAAAACAAATGGTAACAAAAAAATCGAAACTCGTAGAAATTAAAACCAAACAGACTTCCGATAGTGTCGTAGATTTTATCAACTCTGTTAATGACGTACAAAAGCGAAATGACAGTTTTGTGCTTTTGGAATTAATGAAATCCTTAAGCAAGGAAGAACCAAAAATGTGGGGAAAGTCCCTAATTGGTTTTGGAAATAAAAGATACAAGAGTCCTAAGACTGGCAGAGAAGTTGATTGGCTACTAATTGGATTTTCCCCACGAAAAGCGAATCTATCTCTTTACCTTATGTTGGATATTAAGGCAATAGGTGAAGATTTAAAAAAATTAGGAAAGCACAAAACAGGAGTTGGTTGTCTTTATATCAGTAATTTGGAAGATGTTGATTTGAAGGTTTTGAAGCGTCTAATTAGAGAGGCGTTAATAAAAGGAAAGCGGCAATAGATTAAATTGAATGGCTATTATGCGTGGTGAAATATTTTTTGATGTTTACTTTGAAAAGTACATTTGCTCATTAAGAAACGCCATACCACTAACAGCGGTTTTGCGTTAGTGGGCGGACAGTGCGAATTGAAACAGTGGAACTTTTAATAGATAGTTGCTTTGTTGGAAAGTTAAGTTTTCCAAATGCCCACCAACGCAAAGCCGCAGAACGTTATGCCTCCTCGTAGGTAGATCACACAATCTACAGGGTTTTGGAGGCAAATCCGAATCTGACATTAATAAGGATTGATTAATACAGAAAGCCTTTGCTATATTTAATAAATTTAAAAAAGGAAGTATAATGACAAAATCAATTCTCCTCTTCACTGCCATGACGTTCTTAAATACGGTTGGTAAAGCACAGACGCCAATGCAGTTTAGTGGTGTCAATTGCAATGGTGCAGCGGTAGATCTTTATGCCGATCTTGACTCCGGCAAGGCGGTTATCCTGTATTTCTTTATGCCAAGCTGTGGAAGCTGCGTGCCGCCCGCTCAAAGAATTCAAACAATGGCCAATAATATTAATGCACTGTACCCTGGAATGGTCAAAGGTTTTGCTTTCCCGTTTCAGAACGTAACGTCTTGTACCTACACGTCAGGTTGGGTATCGTCAGGTAATTTAGGAACCCTATACCAACCCATGGACAGCGGCGCGGCGCATGTTGCTAACTACGGTGGCTTCGGTATGCCAACAGTGGTGCTATTGGGTGGATCAGGGGCAAATAAGCGGGTAATATTCTCAAGCTTGAGCTTCGGTACTAGCGATACGACAAAAATGAGAGACAGCATCCTTGCATTATTTAGCACTGTGGGCATTGCAGATTTGCCCAGTGAACTGAATGCTTTTTCTGTTTACCCCAATCCAGCAAGCGGCTTGGTGTCAATTAATTTGGATTTGAAAGAAACCGTGAACATGATTATTGACGTTATCGACATCGCAGGAAAACAGGTAGCCATTATTTCTACTGACAAACAAAGCGGAATGTTTACCAAACAATTCAATACAGTCGGATTGCCAAGCGGCAATTATTTTGTTCGCTTGCAGGCAAACGGAAAAACCGCAATACAAAAACTCACGGTGAATCACTAAGCATTCCCAGCAGAGCCCCCTCTAAAATTTAAAAGCAATCCAAAGCAACAAGAATTAACACCGAGCTCACTTGGTACCTCAACTGCTTCACGCCCTACCCGATGCTGGCCAATGCCCACAGCTTTAAAGACAAGTCCGACCGCCTCAGCGACGTCAATGCTGGGATTTTAATTTTTTGACCTTGGCTTGCGTGCTGCCCCAGCGATTTGGGCTTCGCGCGGAGCGTGGTCCACGAAGCGGTCGGCATATCCGTGCCGGTGCAGGCGGATGTGTCCGTAGCCTTGCTCGTTCAGCCAGCTTCCGAGGGCTTGCCCCACGCCGTTGATGGCTTGGGCGTCTTCCCAAACATGCCAGGTATGGTGGTTGCCGGCAAAGTAGTGAAGGGAGTCCGCGTCGATGGGTTTGGCCATGCGCAGGTCGATAATGCTGTGGCCGGACTCGGCGGCGGCGAAGGCTTGAGTTAGGGCGGTTCCCAGGGCGAAATGGGCTACGCCGGTTCCGGTGCGCATCCAATCCATTCCTCCGCGGCGTTGAAGCGCGTCGGGGTAGTGGGGGGCTTCGCCTTTTGGATAGCGTATTATCGCTGGGCCTCCGTAGGCCAAGGCTTCTTCGAGGGCTTCGCGCAGTGCTTGGCCGTCGCGAGGCGCCCAAATGGCGGTGTTGGGTACGCTGCGGAACATGGCAAGGTCAAAGACCCCGTGGTGGGTGGCTCCGTCTTCGCCGACCATGCCGGCTCGGTCGAGGCAGAGGATTACGGGCAGGTTTTGTAGCGCTACGTCATGGATCCACTGGTCAAGGGCGCGCTGCGAGAAGGTGGCGTAGAGGTTGACCACGGGGCGGAGGCCGGCGGCGGCCATGGCTGCCGCGGTGGTAATGCAGTGCGGTTCGGCGATGCCGACGTCATGCACACGGTCAGGGAATTCGTTGCGGACCAGGTCGAGGCTGCATCCTGGGGCCATGGCCGCGGTGAGTGCATGAATTCGGGGGTCGGTGGCGGCGAGCGAAGCGAGGGCCGCCGCAAAATGAGTCTGAAAGTGGCCAGGGCCGGCGGCGGATTCCTTGAGGCCAAGTTCTGCGGGCTCGGGTCGCTTGGTGCGCAGGTGCAGGATTCGGGGTCCGCGAAGGGGCAGCGCGCGCTCCAGCGCGCGCACCAGGGCGGGCAGGTTCTGCCCGTCGACCTCCCCGTCTATCCAGGTCCAGCCCAGGGCCTCGCCAAGCTTGCGGTAGGCCGGGGACCCGCCCTGGTGCAGGGCGCCGACGTTGCCCTCAATAGCCATTCCGTTGTCGTTAATAATCAGCAGCACGTCGGCCCCCCATGCCCCGCCGTCGTTCATCGCCTCAAACACCATTCCGCCCGTCATCGCTCCATCGCCGACCACCGCTACGCGGCGTCGATCCATGCCCAGAGCCTTGTCGGCCCGAGCAAAACCCACGGCAGCCGAAAGGGCCGTGCTCGAGTGCCCCACCCCCCATGCATCAAAATCTGATTCCGCTCGGCGCGGGAATCCGCTGGTTCCGCCCGGCTGGCGGTTGTTGGCAAAAGAATCAGCCCGCCCAGTTAGCACCTTGTGCACGTAGGCCTGATGGCCCACATCCCAAATAAGGAGGTCCTCAGGGGTTTTAAGAAGTCCGTGAAGGGCAACAGTAAGTTCCGCTACCCCGAGGCTCGAGGCAATATGCCCGGCCTTCTCGGCAGTTCGCTCAAGAACCAGCTTTTTAGCGGCATCGGCGACTTCTTGCCACCGTTCTACCGGCCAGCTTCGCCACTCGTCTAACAAAGGAATCACCCTACAAAGGTCGTCAAAGAATGCTGCCCGCAGGGAATGCCAACTTGCAAAGAATGCTGCCCGCAGGGAATGCTTCCCGAGGGGAATACCCCCGCAATGCTCCCCGCAAGGAATGCTTCCCGCAATGCCTTAAGCGGCCTTGCGGTAGTAACGGCGCGAGCGGCCGCGTTCGGTCAGCAAAAGCAGAACGGGCATGATTACCAGGGTCAAGAAGGTTGCGAAGGTCAAACCAAAAATTACCGTCCACGAAATAGGACCCCAGAAGGCCACCGTGTCGCCCCCGAAGTAAATCATAGGGTCGTTGTTGGTAATCAGGGAGAAGAAATCCAAATTCATGCCCGTAGCAAGCGGAATCAATCCTAAAACAGTAGTTATTGCCGTCAGCAAAACCGGCCTCAGGCGAGTGCGGCCAGCTTCCGCGAGAACCGGAGCCAAGTCCGCCTCAGGCAGGGGAACATTCTCGTCGAGCCCTAACTCAGCCTTGCGGCGATTGATAAGGCGGGTACCGTAGTCGGCAAGAACAATGGCGTTATTCACCACTACTCCCGATAAAGAAATAATTCCAATCATGGTCATAATGATGACAAAGTCCATCCTAAAAATCAGGAGTCCGAGCAATACCCCGATGAACGAGAGAATTACCGTGGTTAAAATCAAGAAGGGGATGCGCGCCGAGTTAAACTGACCCACCATAATTAAAAAGATCAAGAAAACCGCAATCAAAAGGGCTCCAGACAAGAAACCCAGCTCCTTGGCCTGCTCTTCTTGTTGGCCAGTGTAATCCAACTCCACTCCCTTAGGCAGCTCGTAGTTTTGAAGCACCTGCTGCATTTCTGCAATAATTAGGTTGGCGTTAGCGCCCTCTTCTATACCCGAGTACACCGTAATTACTCGGTTGAGGTCGTTGCGCTTCACTGCCGTGAACGTCGCTGTTTTGCTCGGAGTCGCAATGGAGCTAATGGGTACCTGCTTGATACGTCCGGAGCTCTGGTCGCGAAAGGTAATTTTTTGGTTCATCAGGCTCTCTAGGTTCGACCTAAAGCGATCGTCGAAGCGAATGTTAATGGGGTAGTCGGACTCGCCGTCTTTGTAGCGACTAATTTCCTTGCCAAATAGTGCGGTGCGAAGGGCATCACCAATTTGGCCAGTGCTAACTCCAAGGCTTCGTGCTTTGGCGCGGTCGACGATGATGGGCAACTCAGGCTTGTCTCCCGCCACGTCAATTTTAAGTTCGTCGTAGCCTTTAATGCGCGAATTCACTAGGGTTTTGCGTAGGCCTTCGGCGGCGGCCAGAAGTTCTTCGTAGTTGTCTCCCGACAGCTCAATGTTAATGGGCGCGCCCTGGGGCGGACCATTCCGGTCCTTTTCTATAGCGATGAGCACTCCAGGTATGGTGGAGATGTTGTCGCGCAGCAGGTTTAGCACGTCGGCACTGGCCACGCGACTACCCTCGGCGTCGAGGCGATACTTCATTTCGCGGAAGGCTACCACAACCTTAGCCTTGTGGGGCGTGGCTTGGTTGGCAGGTCCTTCGTTGGGGTCGCTCGTGCCCTTGCCCACCTGGGCAATTACGGACTCCACCATGTAGTTGTAGGGCTTGCCGTCTACCGGGTATTCATAAACCTTAAGGAGGCCTTCAATTTGATCCTCCATCTCTTTGGTGATTCGGTTGGTCTCTTCAATGTCGGTGCCCACGGGCATTTCGATGTAAATATTGGCCAGGTTGGGCTGGTTGTCTGGGAAGAACACCACCTTGGGCGGAATAACCGCCATCAGAATAAAGCTCAACACAAAAAGTCCGACGGTGGCCAAAAGGGTTTTAGCGGCGTTGTTTTTAGACAGAATTTTTTGGACATTTCCCTGATACCAAAGCTCAAGTTTAGGTAGTCCGCCCGCCATAAACTTAATGGTTAGGGGTTCAATGCCCCAGAGG
Source organism: Cryomorphaceae bacterium (assembly GCA_013205365.1). Taxonomy (GTDB): domain Bacteria; phylum Bacteroidota; class Bacteroidia; order Flavobacteriales; family Schleiferiaceae; genus TMED14. Next base: position 10,729 of record JABMNC010000032.1, read on the forward strand.
TAAATAAGGGTGAGAATTCCTGGCCAAAACAAGAGGTTCCCCAGGGTGGTGTAGCCAAGGGCCAGATTTAAAATCAAACCGACCAGCGTGAGGCCGGCGCCTATTTTGGTCCATTTTGGTCGGTTGACCACGTCTGTCTCGAGCTTCATGTAGCGAGATGCTAGGGCTGGGTTGACTACCAGGGCCACAAAGAGTGAGGAGCCCAGCACTACAATCAGAGTCAGGGGCAGGAACTTCATGAATTCGCCAATTAACCCAGGCCAAAGGGCAAGGGGCAAAAAGGCCGCAAGGGTAGTGGCGGTTGAGGCGATAATGGGCATGGCCACTTCACCCGATCCCAGCATTGATGCCTCTTTAGCACTGTAGCCTAGGGTTCTAAAACGGTAAATATTTTCAACAATGACCACGCCGTTGTCAACCAGCATGCCCAGTGCTAGCACCAGTCCAAAGAGCACCATGAAGTTGAGGGTTACGCCCAGGCTGTTTAAAATTAAGAAGCTGAGCAGCATTGACAGGGGAATCGCAATGCCCACAAACAAGGCGTTGCGAAGACCTAAAAAGAAGGTGAGCACGAGCACGACTAGAATGATTCCAAAAATGATGGAATTCTCTAGTTCGCCGACCTGATTTTTGGTTCGGTTGGACTGATCGTTGGTCACCGACAATGCCAGGTTCTTGGGGAAGTAGGACTTCCTAGCCTCAGCAATGACCTCGTTGATAGAGGCTGAAACCTTTATAAGATTCTCGCCAGATCGCTTTTTGACGTCCAGGGAAACTACAGGGCTTTTGAACTCACGAGCATAGCTTTCACGTTCCACATTGGTGAATGCTACCTTGGCGATGTCTCGCAAGTAGACAATTGCGCCTTTTTCGTGCTTGACAATAATGTTTTCTATGTCTTGCATGGACTCAAACTCACCCAAAACACGAATGTTTCTGCGGTAGCCGTCCACCAGAAGGTCTCCGCCCGAGACCGACATATTCTCGTACTTAATGGCGTCCGAAATTCCGTTAAAGCTGATGTCGAGGTCCTCCATTTTTTGAAGATCCACGGCAATTTCAACTTCTTTATCGTCGACCCCGCGCAGGTCTACGGATGCGATTGAGGGAATGTCTTCAATTTTCTCCTCGAGGTAGGTGGCATAGTCCTCAAGCTGGTCCGCGGTGAATTCTCCTGACAGATTGATGTTCATAATGGGCTGAAGCTCCGCAATGTTCAATTCAAAAATATTGGGGTCGGCGGGCAGGTCCTTGGGGAAGTCGGCCGAGGACTGAACGGCATCGACCTTGTCCTTGACCTTGCGAAGGGCTTCGTCTACGCCAACCTTGAAGTCAAAGCGGACCTCGATGGACGAAAAACCCTGCACCGAAGTGGACTTGATTTTGTCAACACCGCTGATGGTGTTGAGCTGCTTTTCGAGCGGACGGGTAACCAAGCGCTCCATGTCTACGGGAGAATTGCCTGGGTAGGGGGTTCCGATAAAAATGGTGGGCTGCACCACTTCGGGGAAGCTCTCTGCCGGCATGGCTCGGTAGGCAAGAAAACCCGAAATAGTGATGATTACGGTTAAAACGCTTACCGTGATTTGGTTGCGCACGGCCCAATCAACAAGGGCAAAACGTGGAAACAGAGACTGATTATCTGACATTTTTGGAGGCTTATCGCGGTATTATTTAATGACTGCCTTAACCGTTTCGCCGGTTTGCACGCTGCGGATTCCGCGATCAATGATCTGCTCCTCAAGGCTCAGGCCCCCGAGGACTTCGGTGGCGTCGTTGTTGGATACGCCCAATTGAAGATCGCGGCGTTCCACCTTGCCCAGTCCGTTTTTGGATGGCACAAAAAGGTAGGTGTAGTTCGCGCCCTTACTGTCTTGCAAAATCAGTCGGCTGGGAACAGTGATAATTCCCGTGGAAGAGTAGTCTACCACCTGGGCGCTCGCCATCATGTTGGGCTTGATTTGGCTGTTGGCGGGCAGGCTTACATTGACCTTGAAGGTGCGGCTGTCGGCGCTAATGAAGTCCCCTACTTGACTAATGCTTGCGCTTGTTTGGAGTCCGATGGAGTTGAAGTTAAGGGCAATTTTTTGGCCAACTTTTAAGCGAGAAATGTAGGTTTCTGGCACGTCGAGCTCGAGGCGCAATCCGCCGCTGCTCACCAGGCGAGCGACAGCCATTCCAGGCGCTGCATACTCGCCGGCTTTTAGGAACAGTTCGTCAATGGTTCCCGCGAAGGGTGCGCGCAGGCTGGCCATGGCGGCCTGCTTTTGTGCTGTTGCTAGGCGTTTTTGAAGGCCCTCGAGTTGGGTCTTGACCTGCAGGTACTGAACCTCGCTGCCAATGCCCTGATCCCACAGGCGCTTTTGCTTGTCGAATAGGGTTTGCGCAAGGTCGAGCTGAGTTTTAATCTCCGCCAAGCTTGACTGCACCACGCTGTTGTCTAGCTCAACTAAAACTTGCCCGGCACTCACTTTTTGCCCGCTTCGCACGAGTACGCGTTGGATTCGGCCCGCACTCTCTGGGTAAAGGGTAACGCTTTGGTCGGACTTAACCGTTCCATAAATATCAAAGTCGTGCTGAAAGGCTGAGGAGCCCACCGCAAGGGTGGTGACGGTACTCCATTGAGCGCTGCTGTCGAGCGCGGCAAGCTCCAGGTCGATCTGGCTGAGCTCTCCCTCTGCCTTGGCAACGATGCCGGCTAAAGAGTCTCGGCGCGCGGTGAGTTGAGCGATGCCTTCGTTGGCGGATTCCGAGGAGTTGCAGGATGCCAGTGCTGCTGCTGCAACGGTGGCAATAAGTAGGAAGGTCTTGTTCATAGTTTAATTGGGCTTCGAGGTGTTGTACATGCCCAGCACTTTCTCAAGGGCAATGCGTTTGTTGAGGGTTTCGTTGGCGCTCGCTAGCATGGCGGCGACCGTTTGCTGATACTGCGTTTCGGTTTGGCTGTAGTCTAGGCTGCTGGAGACACCCTCCAAAAACTTAACTCGGGCCTTGTCTTTTAGGCGCTTGGCTATGCTGACGTTATCTACCTGCAGGCGGTAGGTATTGAAGGCGTTTTCGAATTCTGCTTTTGCTTGCAGGTACTGAAGGGTAATGCTGTTTTTTGTTAGTTCGAGCATTTCATCGAGTTGCTCCACTTTGATTCGGCTTTCTTGAGCCTTGAATATCCTGCGCCCTGAGGCAAACAAGGGGAGTTGGGCGCTTACATTCCACGATTGAAAGACCACACTGTTGGCTGAATTACCGTTGGGGTTCCAAACGTTGGCATCTTCGCTCACAAACTGCCGATTAAGGCCATAGCCGGCATAAACCTTAGGTAAAAAGCTGATGAGCTCATTTTTGTACAAGAGGGACTGCCCAAGGCGACCAGCGGCCAATACTCGATAATCCACATGCTGTTCAGGGTTAAACTTGGCTTGCAGCAGATTCTCGCCGGCCACTGCGGATGCCATCAATTGCTCAAGGGAAGTGCTGAGCGTCGTGGCACCATCCAAAGGAAGTCCGCAGGTAAGCAGAAGCATCTTGGTCGCAATGATTTTTTGCTGGCGAATGCTGCTCAAGTTGGCTTCGATTTGGCGCGATACGAGTCGAACCTGGTCTACGCTTTCAAGTTCGGCAAGCCCTTCGCTTGCCATTACCGTCATTTGGTTGGCTGTCGATTGGGCTTGCTTGAGGTTCTCTGCTAAAACGAGTTCATTTTCAGCAAGAATTATGGCAAGATGGTAAAATTGCGCCGTTTGCTGGCGCACTTCAATCTCGGTTTTTTCTTTGTTGAGGGAGGCTTGGTTGCGAAGAACGTCGGTCGCAAACAGCGCAATAAGGTAGCTTCCGTCAAAAACGAGTTGGTTTATACTCAGGTTGCCGACTGAGGTATAGCGCGTTCCGAACTGTAGTTTGTTGATAGTGCCGTCCCCATCAATGTCAAAGAACAAAGCAGGCAGTTCAATATTATCGGTGTACTGGCCTCCAGCGTTGACGCTCGGAAGCCCCAGAGCGATGTTCTGCCAAAGCACTTTTTCGGCGGCTCGTTGCTCCAGGCTGCGCACTTTATTAAGCGCATTGTGCGCTTTGGCTTGGTCGTAAGCTTGCTCGAGCGAGAGCGTAGTTTGGGCGAAGCCTGTGCCGGCCCAAAGCAAGACCGCAGTAAGGGTAATGAATCGAATCATTGGTGGGAGTCCTTGTTTTCGTTAAAGTATTGAAGTCCTTGAGCAGTGCTAATACTCCGTATAAAAAGACTAATGGCCGTCCAGATTAAATCGCGGCGCTCAGCAAGGCTCTCGGATTGCAGGTCGGAGTCGGAGAGTCCGACCATGGTGGTAAAGTGAATTTTGGCCACCAGGTTTGCGTCCAGGTCGTCGCGAAAAAGCCGCTGGGCTTGGCCGTCTTTGACGGTTTGCATAAAGGCATTGATCATCGATTCACGCCTCTGGGCAAACAGCCACTCATAGGTCTTAGGGTAGTATTTTTTGAGCGGAAACATCATGCTTGGGCCGTGCGACTCGATCATTTGCATCAAGTACTTGTAGCGCTTAATCATGCGATCAATGGCATTCTCGTTCTCGGCAGTGATACTCTTCATGGTCTCCTCGTGCGAGCAAAAGACCTGGCGAACGGCCTGGTCTACGAGGTCTGCTTTGTTGGTAAAGTACTGATAAAGAGTCTTTTTACTCATAGACAGCTCTCGGCAAACGTCGTCCATCGTCATGGCCTGAAGGCCGTAACGCTGAAACATCTCCATCGCTCTATGGAGGATGCTTGTTTTTACTTCGTTTGGGTTTGCGCTGCTCATTGCGCGGCAAATTTAGGCATTTCTGTACTATAAATACGTTTTAAGTATAAAAACGTTTCCAAATTATCGTCTGGCTAGGGTCTGTTTTGACGCGTCTTCAATAAATCACTGCCCTAAAAAGGGCATAATTGCCAAAGATTCTCGTAATTTGCGTTCGCCTTAACCACAAATTGTGCCAAGAATTATGACCATAGCGCAAATCCTTCAGACCCCTGCCAAACAGCAGCCCATAACGGCGCGCGGATGGGTTCGCACCTTTCGTTCCAAGCGCTTTATAGC
>JABMNC010000163.1 GCA_013205365.1 Cryomorphaceae bacterium
GATTAATTCCGCGGTACACCGCAACCTGAGCGATTACGCTGAATCCGACCAAAAAGGCCGTAAGCAATTGATTCTGGTACTGATTTAGCCAATTGGCCCAGGCTGCGTCAAACAAAACGCTTCCCTTTAGCCCCTTAAAAATGAGAAAATTGAGAATTAGGGTTGCCGCGATACCACTAAAAATACCGCCGAACCACCGGAGGGTATGCTCCAGTTTGTTGGTGAACACCAAGCGGGTGAGCCACTGAATGAGCAATCCGGCGACAAAGGCAATGCCGACCGACGCAAAAATTCCGTAAATAATGGTAAGGGTGCTCGAGATGTTAATGTACTCCGAGAAGAGAAAGGGATCCAATCCGCGCTCCACTGCCGTCAAGAATCCAAAGGAAACACCCGCTCCAAACAGCGCAAATACAAGGGATACTGTGGTTGACGTGGGAATTCCCAGGCTGTTGAAAACGTCCAAAAGGATGACGTCGGTGAGCATAACCGCAACCAGTATAAAGAGCAAACTATGGAAGGAGAAAAATCCGGGGTCAAAAACGCCCTTGCGTGCAACCTCCATCATTCCGCTCGAGAAGAGCGTGCCCAAGACCACTCCAAAGCTGGCAATTATTAAGATAGTTCGGTAGCTCGCCGCACGAGTCCCCAAAGCGGAATTCAAAAAATTTACCGCGTCATTGGCAACTCCAACAATTAAGTCCAGGGTTGCCAAGGACAGAAGCAGAATAACCAATAAAAAATAAGGATCCATGCAACAAAGTTAATCGCTTAGGCAAGGGCCAATATTAACCTAAGGTTAAAAAGCCTCGACCTACAGGCATCCAACAATCATGATCGAACGAGAGACTAAGGGTTTTCTATAGAACCTGCCCAAATGCTTTAAGGTACTGGGGCTCCCAGGCGGCCAAATCCTGCGAATCCCCCGCTTGAATGCCGCGACTCGCCGCCTCAAGGGCGTGGCGAGCACGGGCGAAGCGAACCCCACTATCGCGCAGGCTTGGCCAATGCTCTAAAGATTTTTCGACTCCGTCACCCCCAGCCCAGGCGGCTGGTCTGTCGGCCCATGACGCATCAATAATTTGGGGACGGTCTTGGCTAATGCGCTTGCCGGAACCCTCAAAAAAAGCCTCATAGACTTCCATCCGACGGGCATCCAACGCAGTCCAAATAGAAAGGGTTTGATCGTCCTTCAGCGCTTCCTTTAGTTCTTCTTTTACCGCTTCAGCCAGCATTTCTAAAGAACTGACTCCGTAGCAGGGAATTCCCCAGGGGAGGGCCAAACCCTTGGCCGCAGAAAGGCCAATACGCAAACCCGTATAGGAACCCGGGCCTTGTGCCGCCGCGATTCCAGTGAGGTCGCGAACCTTAAGATCAGCAGAGGCCAAGACCTCCAAAATCATGGGGTGCAATGCCTCCGCATGGCGATAGCCTTGAAGACTGAGGTCCTCGCGTTCAGCAATAATGCAGCCTCCCTCGGCAACCGCCACGCTGCAAAGGCGCGAAGAGGTTTCTATCAGGAGCAGCCGCGGCATTTATTTGTCTTTGGCCCGGGTAACCGCGGAGCCGTCTTCGAGCTTGCGCGATACCGCGTCAAAGGGTCCGCGGACCACCTCTTGGCCGAGTTTGAGGCCCTTAATTATCTGAATAAACTCGTCGTCTTGAATTCCGATGCTTACCTCAACCTGGCGAACAGTAGACCCGTCGACCACAAATACCACCTCGCGAAGCTCTGAACTGGCGCTGTCTGCACGCACTGCTACTGCTTCCACGGGGACCACTAAAACCCCCTCCGCACGCTTGGTCCTGACCTCTACCGTGGCAGTCATGCCGCTGCGCAAGGGCTGCTGCCCGTAGTCTGCAACCAAAGAGGAGTAGCTCGCCGGATCAACCTCTAGGGTGACCTTAAAATTCGTTACTTGGTTTACACCCGCAGCGGCGTTGACGTTGGCCGCGTTGCGAACTTCGGTCACTACGGCCTTAAAATCATGCCCCAAGAAGGCGTCGGCCTTCACTGCGGCGGAATCTCCAACCTTGACGCGAACAATATCGTTCTCATTGACTTCGACCACTACCTCCATGCGGGTCAAGTCCGAAATCCGCATAAGTTCCGTTCCCGCCATTTGCGCCGTTCCCACAACGCGCTCGCCGAGTTCTACATTGAGCCCGGTAACGGTGCCGTCCATTGGCGCAATTAAGCTCGTTCGTTTGAGGTTGTCGCGCGCTTCTTTTAGGGAATTTTCGGCGGACTTTACCTGAAACTCCGCTGACTTTACCGTCAATTCCGCAACCTGCTGCGCACGCTGAGCGGACTCCCATTCTGCCTTAGAAAGCACGTTTTGCTCAAAAAGGCCCTTGCTGCGGAGGTATGCTGCCTGAACTTCAACAAACTGTGCCTTAGACTGAAGCAATCCCGACTTGGATTGATTGACCAAGGCCTCGGCACGCCCCACCGAAGACTGATATAAATCCGGGTTAATACGGGCAAGAAGGGTTCCCTTGCGCACATACTGGCCCTCGACCACACGAAGCTCAATAATTTCACCGCTTACCTCGGGCGATATCTTGACCTCGACGGCAGGTTGAATTCTGCCTGAGGCACTCACGGTCTCAATGATGGTCTGGGATTCTACCTTGCCCACCTCGACGACCAACTCCTCGTCGGTTTGACCCCACCAACCCTGCTTCTTGCCTACTATGCCAAGAACTAAGAGCAACACAGCAACTGCGCTAATCACCCAAATACGCTTCTTCTTATTCATTACGCAAGGGATTATTGAGGTAAAATTCTACAATGTAATTTTTGAACTGGCTGTCGTACAGGGCCCTAACCCGGTTTGAAGCCGAGGCCAAGTAAATGTTTTTAATCGACACAAAGTCGTAGACGCTAATGCTGCCCGCCTCAAAGCGAACCGTCGCGTCTTGGTAGGCCCGTTCGGCAGACTGCTCGGCAGCCAAGGACGCATCGTACTGCCTCCAGGCGGCAACAGCGTCTGCGTGGGCGCGCTCTACGGCCTGTCGGTAGGTGTCGCGCTGCTGCTGAACCTGAATTTCTGCGTTGTCACGAGCAAGTTCCGCCCTCTTTACCGTGTTTGCGATGCGGAACCCGTTGAACAGCGGGATCGATAAATTGAGGCCTACAAACTGCCGCACGTTTTCGCTAACCTGGTCTGCAAACCCAAATTCCAAAAACTTTGGAGTCTGTACCGGGGCAAACACGGGAATCTGGGTTACCCCGTCGAGCCAAAAACCAACTGGAAGGATTTGACTGTCGTAGCCTCCGAATTTGCGTGCACGGTCGGAATAGCTCGTAGACACCTGCCCCGACACCGACAGCGTGGGTGAACGAGATCCTTGCGCGCGCTTGAGGCCGTAATGGCTGGCCATGAGCTGATGCTCCGCCGCACGAACCAGCGGTTGCTTGAGTACGGAACTCTGAAAAACGGCCTCGGGCAAAAGAGCCAGTACCGCGGAAGGTCCGTTGGGAAGATTGGTCGGACGAACTAAATCCAATTCTGCGCTGGTGGGCAAGCCCATGAATTGCTTGAGCACCAAAAGACCCAGCGTATACTGGTTGGCTGCAACCACAGACCGCTGTACGTCGGCCATCCATTGAGACTCTACCGACAGGTACTCATTGACGGCAATGGCTCCGGCATCGAGAAGTTTTTTGCTTCGATTCTTCAGCTGGTTGGAGACCGTCTCCTGCTCTTGAGCAATGCGTAGGGCTTCGTCGGCCAACAGGACGGCCAAAAACTGAGAAGCTGCATTGAGGGCTACCCCGTTTCGTGCTTCGTCGAGCTGGGCTTCGGCCAGGGCGACCTGAACCTGGGATTGTCGGTAGCTGTTCCAGGTTTGGAATCCGTCAAAAATGGTCCATTGAGCTACTAGGGATCCGCTAGCCGAAGAAAGAGCGTTGCGGTTTACCTCGTTCGTTACTGGGTCAATGGAAAGTCCGCTGTTGAAAAAATTCCCGGCGCCGGCATTGACTGATGGCAGGAGTCCGCCCACCGACGCGAGGCGGTCTGATTGGGCAGCGCGCACATTATTAGCCGCCTGCCTCACGCTGAATTGGTAGGATAGGGCCTTGTCTACGCATGCCTGCAGGCTGTAGGATTCCGCGCCCGTGGCCGATTGCGCCCCTGAGGAATAGGTGGAGGCCAGAAACACAGCCGCCAAAATAGAAGTAGGGAAAAAGCGCATGCCCCGATAAATGCAAAAACTGTGCAAAATACCCTTATGGATTAGACGATTTGCTCTTATGGCTCCAATACCAGGCAATTGCCACCGCGGCCATGAGTACGTAGGGAATAGCCATGAGGTAGAGAATGCCCGCATTCAGGCCCGTTGCCTCTGAAGAACCTGC
>JABMNC010000164.1 GCA_013205365.1 Cryomorphaceae bacterium
CCCTTGGCCCCATTATAACGCGGATCGTTATCGGGATTATGATCGCCCTCCGCTCGGGCATTGATGAACATCATCTTCGAGGTGGCCCAAGAGGGGCGAAATCCAAACTGATAGAATTGGATCTGTTTTGGTGCGTCACTGGTAACCACCGGCGTCGCGCTACCCGGAGCAATATTGGCATTTGCGCGCCATAGCTCCGGCTGAATCGCTTCGGCTCCAAAGCGCTTTTGGAGCACTTCGAGCTTGGATACCTGAACATAGCGACCGCACATAATTAATTGATTCTTTGATTTAATTTATTATTATTAAAGTACTGGTTATATATTACTTATAATTCTATATAGTTAAAACCTATCGCCCCTTTTACTGCCTTCTATTGGCCAAAAGTGGCGGCGGATCCCCACTGAAAGGATTCGGTCTTCCTATGGTTTGCGCGGCCATCCCAAAGGCCCTGACGACAGACCGGTCTCCGTAGCGAATCCGAATTCGATCCATCGCCTCACTCAATCGATATCCCCGGTCGTCCAGCTCAAAGAGGCCAAACTGCTCCCCTCCTCCTACCAGTCCGCTAAAGCGAATTCCGATTAGGCGAACCCTCTGGCGCCGATCGTGAAGCTGCCGAAAAAGACTTTCGCCAACCTCTAAAAGCACGTGGTCCGAAGCAGTGTATGGGATTTGACGCTGCCGCGAAACCGTTTGAAAGTCAGAATAGCGAATTCTCACCGAAACATTGCTCGTGAGCCGATGGCCGCGCCGTAGCTGAAAGGCGAGGTTCTCGGTCATCGCCGCAAGCATGCCCTTGAGCTTAATCTCATCGAGCGTGTCCTGCTCAAAAGTTCGCTCGGTTGAAATCGACTTGCGCTCATGGTAGGGCTTCACGGGGCGGTCATCCACTCCCTGGGCCTTGCTCCAGAGGTCCAAGCCGGGCTTTCCAAGAACCTGATAGAGTAGTTCTGAAGGCATCTCTTGAAGCGTTGCAATGCGCTGAACACCTAAGGCACGAAGAGACTGGTAGGTCTTCTCCCCCACCATGGGAATTTTGCGCACCGAGAGCGGGGCCATAAACAGCCGCTCAACACCTCGGGGCACGTGGCGATGGTTGTTTGGCTTGGCTTCTCCCGTAGCCACCTTGGCAACCGTCTTGCTGGTAGATAGACCAAAGGAAATCGGGAGTCCCGACTCGCGAATTACTCTATCGCGCAACTCCTGAGCAAACTGATAGGTTCCAAAAAATCGATCCATGCCGCTTAAGTCTGCATAGAATTCGTCGATAGACGCTTTTTCAAGTACAGGGACCGCCTCGCTTACAATCTCGGTCACCACCTTGGAATGCTTGGTGTACTCCATGGAGTTGCCTCGAACAACTACCGCCTCGGGACATAATTCGCGCGCCATGCGCATAGGCATCCCTGAACGTACGCCCGTCTGGCGAGCCTCGTAGCTGCAGGCCGCAACCACGCCTCGATCGCTTACTCCGCCCACGAGCACGGGAATTCCGTGCAGTCTGCTGTCCATAAGTCGCTCAACAGATACAAAAAAGCTGTCAAGATCCATGTGGAGTACGGTGCGATCCATGAATCCTTAGGCCACATGCTGGTTCAGCGAGCGGCGAAGTTCGTGTACTTCACTTTGAAGGTTTTCTAGTCGGGCGAGAATTACCTGATCCATATTGGGTTTAGTTGTCAGGTCAAGCTGAATAAAGCCTTGAACCTTCCATACCTCAATGAGCTCGTCAACGTGCAGGGAATAGGGCTTGTATACGGGGTTGTCGGACACTAAGTCCAGACAGCCAGCCTCGGCAATGCGGTTGATGGCGCGCTTAAAGACCACGCCCTGCTCTTGAGTCAAAAAAACATAAAGTTCATTAGTCTTAATGCTTCGCCAGTCTTGAACATAGCTTGAAATCACGTAGGAACCTGACATAATGGGAAGCATGCTGTCTCCTTGAATTTGAAAAACCCTTCGTGTTTCTTCTTGCGAAAACTCGGGAAGAGGAAGCGCAAACTGGGGTAGAGCTTCGATAAAATCGAGATCGCCATAGCCTCCCAGATAGCCCGCTGCCGCTTTGACCGGAACCACAGAAACCCGCTCACTACCCTCGCGAGAGTCCACTGCCACTGTAAGCACGCGAAGCTTTTGGCCCGAAAGTTCTTTAGTGGTCCACGCATCTCCCGACACCAATGCATCAATAGTGCAGGCAAACAACTGAGCCATGGCCTTGAGGCTGTCGAGCTTTGGCTCCGCTCTCCCCTCTTCGTAGGAGCCCACTTGGGCACGATTTAGTCCCAGTCGCTCTGCGAGTTGAGCTTGAGTCCATCCTTTGGTTTTGCGATGGTTCTTGATTTGTTCTGCTAGTGCCATGTTCTTAAAATTAGTATGCTAATATAGTTAGTAATTTTAATTTATTCAAATTTTTTTAGATGGGTGCCCCCGCCATGGCATGTCCCGCAATCCACCCCGTCGTCCAAGCTGCCTGAAAGTTGAATCCACCCGTGAGGGCGTCGATGTCCAGTAATTCGCCAGCAAAATAGAGCCCTGGATGCAGGCGGCTTTGCATCGTAGTAAACGAAACCTCCTCAAGAGCGACTCCGCCAGAGGTAACAAACTCGTCTTTGTTGGTGGATTTTCCGACTACATTGAAGGCGGATTCCGTGAGCACCTCAGCCCACTTGCGCAGCTGGGGTTTGCTTAAATCAGACCAATTGGCGGCATCAGGAATCCGAGCAAAGGCCGCTAGGGACTGCCACAAACGAAGCGGAATGCCAAAAAGGGCATTGGAACGAACGCGCTTGCGCTGGTGGTTGACGTCCTTGCGCAGAGCATTGAGCTCGTCCAGCAACTCGTCGGTACTAAACTGGGGCGTCCAATTGACATAAATAGTGAAGCGGTGGTCGCAATTGGCCATCCATCGCGCTCCGAATGCACTCATTTTAAGCACCGCCGGGCCACTTAGGCCCCAGTGCGTGATGAGCATTGGTCCCTCTGTTTCGAGTCCGCCAACGGGAACCGTTACGCGCACGTTGGCAAGGGAAATCCCCGACAGGTCTTCTATGCGCGGATCCCTGACATTAAAGGTAAAAAGCGAAGGTATTGGCGGCACGATTTGGTGGCCTAATTCCGCGAGCACGTCCCAAATTTTTTTGCTGGATCCGGGGGCTAAAAGTACCCGGTCCGCCTCAATAATGCGGCCGCTTTCTAAGGCTAAACTCCAGGTGCCGTCGGGTTGTGGAACAAGGTTTTTTAGGCCCGAATGCAGCTCGAAACGAACGCCAGCAGACTCCGCCATGGAGAGCAAGCAGTCTATAATAGTTTGAGAGTCGTCGGTAACAGGAAAAACTCGCCCGTCTTCTTCGACCTTAAGCGATACGCCGCGATCTTCAAACCACTCCATGGTATCGCCACAGGCAAAACGAGAAAAGGGGCCAAGCAATTCCTGCCCGCCCCTTGGGTAATAGTCTGTTAGGTCGCGAGGGTCAAAGCAAGCGTGGGTTACGTTGCATCGCCCTCCCCCTGAAATTCGAACTTTTCCGAGGAATTGTGCGGACTTTTCAAGGAGGTAAACTTGAGCCTGAGGATTGGCTTCTGCTGCTGCAATAGCGGCAAAAAAACCTGCAGCTCCTCCACCAACGACTACTAAACGCTCTGACATAGAGCCAAAGGTAGACCGAAGCCTACCATTGCGGCGACAGGTCGGACTTTCGATAGACTTCAATCATGCGGTTTGCCTTCTCAAAGTACTGAATGTCATATATGCCATAAAGCATCGTCCCGTCTTCTCGAAGATCGAGTTCAGTCATCGCTTTAATATTAAAGCCATAGACCAGCAGCTCGTCTTTGGCAATTTCGCAGACTCCCGCATCGATTACTCCCGTGAGAATTTCGTAGTTGCGGCGAAGCTTCTTGTGAGAAGGCCTCATGAACTTAGAATTGGTTACTGCTTGACTGTTGTGAAAGTCATTCCGGCAGTGATCGTCGCAGTACTTCTTGTCTGCTCTTCCAAAAACTGGAAGACCGCAGTTAAGACAAAATCGGTTACCTCTGTGTTGCATAGAATATAGAATAAAAGGGTTTAAAAATTTTGAACATGCCGAAAGTATGTCAACATTTGTAAACAAAAAACAAGGGAAACGACTAATTAACAATATGTTAATAAATTCCAGAACTTACGTTTATAACCTAATGAAGTGGGCTTGCCGGGCGTGCTTTGCCCTGTTTTGTTTAATTAAAATTATTATATCATGAAAAATAAAGTTCAGTTAATTGGTTATGTGGGGCAAGACCCCGAATTCCGCAACTTTGAAAACGAGGTGTCGCGCCTTAAATGCTCCATCGCAACCCACGACCGTGTGAAGAATGCAGAAGGAGCCTACGAGGACCGAACCACTTGGCACAATGTTGTGATGTTTAATAAGCTGGCGTCAAGGGCGAGTAAAATTCTAAAGCGCGGCGACCTCTGCGCCATTGAAGGTTCGCTCTCCTACTACAGCTATACTAATACCGAGCAGCAGTCCGTCAACCGAACCGACGTTGTCGCCCGAGACTTTACCTACTTGGGTAATGCCTCTGCAAAGGAGCGCAAGCAGGTCGAAGAAACGGCATAGAGCTCTAAAGAGGTCCATGAGTCTTTAGCCTGAATCTCGTCAAACTCCCCTTTAAGCAGGTTAAACGTTTGATACGGAACAGGTGCACCGCTGCCTTGAGGAATTGCCTTAGCTATTCCTGAGGAGTGCGACTGGCTTTGGACCTCTTCCCACACATGCCAGTGGCTGCTTTGATTGCCAGACCGAAGTTCCAAATCAACTCCCCATGATGCATTGAGCGGAAGCTTCCGGTAGTTCGTGATTCCCTCAAGCTTGGGATTCCTTGCTGCGTCAATCTTGCGCAGTACCTCGCCCAGTCGAAGGGATACCCGTTCTCGAGAATAATCCTCAAGGGCTACGCCAGTCTCGACGGTAACAGTTGGAACTCCCAATTCTTGGGTCCACTCTCCGAAGGCTGTGGGGTAGTATGCATCGTCGAACCGAGCATAGCCCCAATTGGGCTCAAGCTCTTGCATTAGGCTACTAATGGTTCCGGCCCAAGCCTGGGCAGGTTCTGAATAGGATTCATGGCCTTGATTGATGCAACGGGGAGCTAATACACTAAGGCTGCTAGGAATAGCCTGCCCATTCGGGCAAAACAAGCTTCGCTGGTCGTGAAGGTTCAAGGCAAGCTTAAACGATTGTGAGGCCAATACTGACTTCAGCAGGTCGGATTCGAGCGGACCATGATCTCGCGCCCTTCGGTTAAGGTCAATACCCTCGCTGGTGAAGCGAGTAAATGCATCGACACCAGAGGGGTTCACCAAGGGCACAAGGGTCCAATCGCATTGAGGTTGTCCGCAGCGAATCAAGTGCAGCAGGGCCTCAAAGCCGGTCGGTTCGTTGCCGTGCATCATTGACCAAGCAATCCTAGGCTCCCCTCCTGCTGCATCCGGGTGATTCAAAAGCCAAAAAGGAGTCCGTTCTGCAGGAGCAATATTATGAAGAACCCAACCGCCAAAATTTGCCGCTTCGGCGAGCAATTTAGAGCGAATGCTAAAGTTTTGATAACGCACAGGTTCAAAAGTAGTGTACACGAGGACCTAACTTCGGAATATGAAAGTACAAGCGTTTATTTTGGCTTTTGCCCTCGCGGGCACATCGGTCTATGCTCAAGAACTAACCTTTGCGATGGGCAGCTGCGCGGAGTTAAGCGACCACGAAAGCGAGCTAATTTTCACCCAAATTGAGGCTAAAAAACCGGATTTTTTCTTTTGGCTAGGCGACAACACCTACTATACCAACGGGGAATGGAACGACAGCATCCGGATGGCAGAAAACTGGAGGCGGAGGCATGCAAGTCCACCCCTTGCTCAAATGATGCAGAGTACCAGCCAGCGCGCCATTTGGGATGATCACGATTTTGGGCCCAATGATGCAGACAGCACCTATGCGCTCAAGGGGGTTAGCGCAAAGATCTTTAGTTCTGTTTTTAAGGAAACGCCTTTTTCTTTGGCTGAATTCGGAGACCTCAGGTGGCAGGAACGACGGGGTTCAGTTCTTATTATTGGCATCGACGACCGAACTCATCGCGGTCCAGTGGGCACCCAGGTCCTCGGGATTGGTCAGCTGGATTGGATTTCTGAAGTCCTGAAGGCCCATCACGATGCTCCCTTGGTATTTGTGGCGATTGGATCGCAGGTACTTAACCTATATGAGTCTTTTGAAAATATGGCGCGCTACCCAGACGAGCGCCTCGAGTTACTCAAGCGATGCGCCGAATTCCCGGGTCAGGTAGTGTTTTTAACGGGCGACCGTCACCATGGGGAAATCGAAGAGGTGACCTTCCAAGGTAAGCGCTTTATTGAAGTTTGCTCCTCGCCTCTAACCTCCAAGGTCTTTGCACCCAGCAGCCTTGAAGCCTCGGCCAATACTACGATTCGAGGTAATCCGGTGAATCAAAAACACTTCACAGTAATCAAGGTTTCAAAGAAGAAACTCGATATTGAATATTGTACCTCCAAAGGCGAAACAATTGTAAACGCTTCCTACGATTTGTAACTTTGCTCAATGCAGAGTTTACCCTTGGAGAATATACGTTTTAAGGAGTGGCTGGATTCTCAAAACCGAAGTGCAAGTTCGATAGCTAGCAACCTCGGCCTTTCTCGTGCGGTACTTTCACACATACTAAGCGGTCGAAATAAACTCAGTCTGAGCGTGGTGCAAAGCGCTGCGAGAACCTACCAGGACTTTGATCTTGTTTATGTGGTCTTGGGCGAACGTCAAAGAAAGAGACCGAACAATGAGTCGATTGTGACGCATTATCCCGCCTTCGACATGAAGGTGAATTCCACTTTGATCAATGCCGCAAACCACTTTGACCAAGTCGTCCTGGTCCGCAATGGCCGCTTTAGGGTCTTACTTTCTGAAATAGCCTAAACCTTTAGTCTGTAATCTGGGTTTCACTCCTATGTACAAAATTGAACGCGAGCAATTTCTGCCTATTTCTAAAGAGGAGGCTTGGAACTTTTTTTCTTCACCTAAGAATTTATCCAAAATAACACCAACCAGCTTGGGCTTTAAAGTTCATGGGGAAGTGCCCGACGCCATGTACCCAGGCTTGTTCATTGAATACACTGTTTCACCCCTCTTGGGAATTCCCATGACTTGGGTGACCGAGATTACCCATGTCGCAGAAGGCGAATATTTTGTCGACGAGCAGCGCGTGGGACCCTACGCCATTTGGCATCACGAACACTTCTTTAAGGCTGTGGAAGGTGGCGTGCTCATGCGCGACGTTGTCCACTATAAGGTTCCCTTCGGAATCCTCGGGGCAATGCTGCACCCCATTATAGTTAGACCCAAGCTCGAGCAAATTTTCTTGTTCCGTTGGCAGACCAACGAACGCCTTTTTGGCAAGTCTTAACTTCGCCGCAATGAACAAGCCCAAAATCACGATTAACCCCATCGATGTCGACAAGGTTGCACAAAATCCAGGCTTGCTGCCCTATGCACACAGCGTGAGCTCGCCTCCGATTGTGCCCACTAAAGAAGGGGTTATTAAGCACCAGTCTTTGGAGGCGATGGCCTACCAGACGGACCAGCAAATGGACCTGCTGCGAAAGCAGATGGAGCTTCTTGCCGAGCAGGCCAAGGCAATACAGCGACGCCGCGAAGTCTCAGAGTGGGTGTATTCCGCAAAACTGAGTTTTAAGCCTGTGATTAACCATACCTACCATCTTTACCGCAAAGAGGATAGCACTATGATTCTCTCGATGCTCAGTCCTGAAGAATGGTCGCTTTCAAGAAGCAGCGCCATGGAATTCCTCAATTCGATTCGCCTCTTGGCGGACCTTACCTGGGACATTGAACGTTGATTGATTTAGACCATTCCTGCTGGCGACCCGCTCAGGGACATGCTCAAAAAGAGCTATGGTTTTTGCACGGGTACGCAAGCGACGAAAACGATTTATTCGGTTTAGCCAAACTGATTCCGAGCGACTGGAATGTGCGCTCACTTCGTGCGCCACGACCCCTACCTACCGGCGGATACGCTTGGTACGACCTGCATTTTGATAGTAATGGGGTGCGGCAAGTGGGCATGGATCAGGTTGTGGAAAGCATAACTGAACTTCGGGAGCTTTTGGAACAAGCCATACTTAAACCAATTTTGTTTGGTTTTTCGCAGGGCGGGATTGTCGCCAATGCCCTTGCGGCTTCGAACCCCGAGCTATTGTCTGGCTGCGTTGCCGTAGCGAGCTACTTTCCTAACGATTGGTTTAAAGGGAACTTAGGCTGGAATGCATCCGAATCTCTGGCTCACTTAGCCGTTGTAGGCGACGAAGACGGGGTTATACCTCCCAGCCTTTCGCTACCCAGCTATGCCGAAGCCAATCAGTCGGGTGCCGGAATAGCGGTTCAGCGATTCCCAATGGGTCACGGAATTGCACCCGACAGCTGGCAGGCTATTTCGAGGTGGCTTTTGCAGCATTGACCTCAGACCTCCAGCGAAACCAGCCCCAGCAGGCCAGGCCAGCCATTAGGCCGCTGTAAATAGCGTAGACCCATAAACCTCGGTCGGCATAGAGCCAGATTCCAATGCCGTTGAGTGCCAGCCAAAGGGGCCAGTTCCATCGGTCGCGTTGGACTTGCCAAAGGGTACCTAAAAGTCCTCCCGAAAACATAACGGCGTCTGCGAGCGGACGGGGATTGTCAGTATGCCTTATCATCAAGCAAGCAATCCCAACGGTTAAACCCAGCGTCAAAAGCAGGGCAAGTGGACGACTAATTATTGGTCCTGATGCAGACTCAGGACGCCCCCAAGAAAACCAGCCGTAGACAGCAAGCAGGGCGTAGCTCAAGTTTAAAAGGGATTCCGCATAAAGTTTGGAATCAAAAAGCAGAATTACCGCGAGGGCGGATCCAAAAAACCCAAGAACCCAGGCCCAACGGACGCGTAAAGCCAAGCCTAGGACAAAGCCGACGTTCAGCAGGGCCGATAGAATTTCAATCGCGAACACTGGGGCTTGTTAGCCTACATGCTGGCCAACCAAATCGGCCGCCTCCTGAAGCAATGTGGCAGAATAGACCTTAAGTCCACTTTCTTCAATGAGTTTTTTTGCCTCGGCGGCGTTAGTTCCCTGAAGGCGCACTATGATTGGAACGGGAATTTCGCCAATACTCCGGTAGGCATCAACAATTCCTTGAGCTATCCGATCGCAGCGAACGATTCCACCAAAAATATTCACGAGAATTGCCTTTACGTTGGGATCCTCAAGGATGATTCTAAATGCCGTCTCCACTCGCTGTGCGTCGGCAGTTCCGCCCACGTCCAGGAAGTTTGCAGGGTTTCCGCCGGCCATTTTGATAATATCCATGGTGGCCATAGCAAGACCAGCCCCGTTGACCATGCAGCCAACATTGCCATCGAGCTTTACAAAATTTAGTCCCACCTCGGCCGCGCGGACTTCGGTTGGATCTTCTTCGCGGTGGTCGCGAAGTGCCTCAAGGTCAGGATGGCGAAACAGAGAGTTATCGTCGAGAGCTACCTTGGCATCTACTGCCATAATCTTATTGTCGCTGGTCTTAAGGACCGGATTGATTTCAAACAAGGCAGCGTCCGCACCCTCGTACGCTTTGACCAAACTTTTAACAAAAGCTACCATCTCCTTAGTGGCTACTCCGCTTAAGCCCAGGTTGAATGCAATCCGTCGCGCCTGAAAATCCTGGAGTCCCACGTAGGGATCAATGTGCTCAGTAAAAATGCGTTCTGGGTGATTTTCTGCAACCTCCTCGATGTCCATTCCACCGTCAGGACTGTACATGATCATTGGACGACTTGCCGCTCGATCGAGTAAAACAGACATATAGTATTCCTCCGTGGGTGATTCGCCGGGGTAGTATACATCTTCTGCAATGAGCACTTGGTGTACCTTTTTGCCTTCTGCCGAAGTTTGGGGCGTAACGAGCATCATGCCTAAAATTTGGCTGGATCGTTCGCGTACCTCATCAAGATTCTTAGCCAGCTTCACGCCTCCACCTTTTCCGCGTCCACCTGCATGAACCTGAGCCTTAACCACATGCCATGATGTACCGGTCTGCTCGGTGAGTTTCTTCGCAGCAGCCACCGCCTCATCGGGGGTTGTGGCTACGATTCCTCGCTGAATGCGAACCCCATAACTAGCCAAAATTTCTTTGCCTTGGTATTCGTGAAGATTCATAATTATTGGGATTAAGGGTTCTTTAGAGGACCGGGCAAAAGTACGTCTGAGAGCGCTGATTTCACCCGTACTTTTGAGGAATGAGCCACTTGATTGAAGCCCAAAACCTGCACAAGAGCTATGGGAGCCTCCAGGTGCTTCAAGGAATTGACTTTAGTTTGAATTCGTCAGAATTTGTTGCGATTACGGGGGCCAGCGGCTCAGGCAAATCAACCCTTCTTCATCTTTTGGCAGGTCTTGATCAGCCGGACCAGGGCCAACTTGCCTTTGAGGGATTGCCTTATCCGCAATCCGGCAAAGCCCTTGACCTGTTTCGCAACCAGAGCCTAGGGCTGGTCTTTCAGTTTCACCACTTGATGCCGGAACTCACGGCCCTTGAGAATATCCTACTCCCGGCAATGATTGCGGGTAATTACGGCACAAAACCTGAAGCGCATGCTCGAGCAATTGCCGAACGCCTCGACGTGGCCGACCGACTGAACCACCGCCCCGACGAGCTTAGCGGAGGAGAACAGCAGCGAATCGCCATTGCCCGGGCGCTCATTAACCAACCCAAAGTGCTTCTTGCAGACGAACCTTCGGGCAATTTGGATCGCGGTCGGTCGGAGGAACTCTACCGTCTTCTCGATGAGTCTCGCAAAGTCTGGAACGTTGCCATTGTGGTGGCCACCCATTCCGACTGGCTCGCAAGCAAAGCAGACCGACGCCTGCACCTGCAGGACGGGCAATGGACGTAGCCGACCTTCTCTTGTCTTGGGCGGACCGTGTGGAGCGCCCTGATTTTGTCGCCTTGGACCCAATCTCTCTGCCCCGGAGGTTCATGGACGACCCCCAAAGTGCCGAATTAGTGGGATTCATGGCCGCTACCATTGCCTGGGGATCGAGGACATCCATCATTGCTTCGGCAGAAAGAGCGGTTGGCGAAATGGGCGATCGGCCCGCGCAATGGCTCATGGAGGCCGACGAATCCGACCTCAGCCAGTTGCCTTGGCGGCACAGAACCCTACTGGCGGAAGATTCTGTCATACTGTTGACTGGACTGCAAGCAGCGCTTCGCAAAAGAGGCTCGCTGGCGGGCTTGTTTGCCCTGCAGCCCGGGGAAACCGATTTTGGCCCTGCCATTGATCGCGCCCGGATCGAGTTGCTTGGTGATGCCATAACCACCCGTACCGCAAAGCATATTGCCAGTCCTGCTGCGGGTTCTGCGGCAAAACGACTGCATTTGTTTTTGCGCTGGATGGTTCGCCCCAACCGGCGCGGTGTCGATCTCGGAATTTGGTCCCACCTGCCAAAGTCTGCCCTGAGTTGCCCCCTGGATGTTCACAGCGGTAGGGTTGCGCGCGGAATTGGACTGCTGCAGCGCAAGCAAAACGACGCCTTGGCCGTCAAGGAACTCGACCAAGCCCTTCGCCTCATTGACCCCGAAGACCCAGCCCGGCTGGATTATGCGCTTTTTGGACTGGGAATTGAGGCTGGTGAACTCTGGCGCAACTACTAAAACCAGAATAGCCCGTCGCTGCAAAAGTCCATGCTCAAAGGATTAGGACCTCGGTGCGCCGGTTTCGCGCCCTACCCTGCTCCGTCTGGTTTGATTCAAGCGGTTTGCTTAGGCCATAACCTTTGAATTCCAATTGATTGCTATCAACTCCCTCATTAATCAGTTCAAGAACAACTCCCTTGGCACGGCGCTCCGACAAATCAAGATTATAGGCTGGGCTGCCCACGTTGTCGGTATGCCCCTCGATGCAAACCCTAACCTTAGAATTGGCCTTGAGCCATGCAACCAAACTCAGCAACTCTGGCCGCGATTGAGGCAGAAGCACCTCGGAATCCGTAGCAAAATATAGGTTTTCAAGCCTTGTGCGCTGGCCCGACTCGATGGGCTGCAGCCAAAGGGTATCCATTTGGGAATCCTTGGAGCGCTCGGTTAAAACCCTGCGTTCGCTCAACATTTGGTAGCCCGCTGCCTGTATTTGAAATCCGCGCGGACTTCCCTCGACCAGAGCCACTTGATAGCTTGGGCCCTGGTGGTTGACCACACTAGACTGTTCTGGGTCAGAAATCTTCCACTGCGCATCAGGAATCAAGATTCCCTTGACGCGGTCGGCAACCCAGACCGTCCACCAGAGAATTGGACTGGGTTGGTAGGCCTCGGGCAGCGAAAGCTGGTACAAATCAACCCGGCCAGCGCCCTCACCAAGGAGTCCGCCGCGTGCAAAAAAAGCCTCTGCGCCGTCGGGACGGACCACTAAACCAAAATTATCGAGGTGGTCATTCAAGGGCGGAGGGAGATGCTGCGGCTCGGACCAAGTACTGTCTGAAGTTCTCCGGCTCAGGTATAAGTCTAATCCGCCCATACCCTCTCGACCGCTGGAGGCGAAATAGAGTGTTTTGCCGTCGGCATGCAAAAACGGGGTAGACTCTGCGCCAGAGGAGTTAATTGGAGAAGGCAAGGACTTGACTTCGACCCAGCGCCGGTCGCGCAACTGGGCATGCCAAATATTGGCAGTTCCGTCGCCTTGGCGCGATTCCCGCACAAAAAAAAGTTCTCGTCCGTCCGCCGAGAGGCAGGGCTGAGATTCCCATTGGCCCGTGTTGATGGCTGGGCCGGCATTTTGCGCTTCGGACCAGCTGCCGTCCGGGCGTAGAAAAGAAAAATAGAGGTCACAAGACCCGTAACCTTCTTCTCGCTCGCAGGCTGCAAATGCCATCATTTTTTGATCGCCCCGAATGCTAACAGCGCCTTCGTTTCCTATGGTATTGAGTCCGCCGGAGAGCGCAAAGGCCTTGGACCAGGCGCCATCAACCCTACGGCTGGCCATAATTACTTCATCACCGCGCGCACTGGGCTGCCGAGCGGTGAAGTAAAGGCTTGCGTTGTCGCCCGAAATGCTAGGGAAGTAGTTCATTTCAAGCTGGTTCACCGAATCACTAAGCCGAGAAAAGGCATAATCACCGGGGCGGAGCAATGCCTTGTGGGCAAATCTGGCTGAGGCTCTAATGCGTTCCGCCTCTTGTCGCTGAGCGGAGGGTGTTTTAGGCAGTGCCAAATAAGCAGTGGCTGCAGAATCAGCGTGAACGTACCATCCCTGAAGCATGGCATTGGTCGTCCAGCGAAACATGGCTTGACGTTCTGCCCCCGCGGCAGCCCCACACACAAAGGCAGCGCGAGCCTTTTGATCGTCAAGCGGCTCAAAGGCGGAATAGGCTTCGCCCAAGGCAACCCATGCTGCGGCATATCCAGGATTCGAAGAAACCACCTTCTCGAGCTGAGTCCGCGCTTTTTGAACCTGGGGAGGCTTCGACCGCAACAACTCCATTGCCTTCTGAAAACGAAGGACTTCAGCCTTGGACTGCGCAAGGAGAAGTACCGGGAAACCCAGCACTGCCAAGAGAAAAATCCGCCTAAGCATAGGCTGCAAGGTACGCGCAGAGCACCTACCTTTGGTTTTTGGCCACTACCCCTATGTCTGAAACACAATTAGATCGTGTACGCGACGTGTTCACCCGCTACCTCAAGGAGCGTGGGCAACGCAAAACCCCGGAACGCTATGCTATTTTAAGCGAGGTGTATGCCGAGGAGGGGCACTTTGACGTAGAAACCCTTTACTCGGGCATGAAGGCCAAGAACTACCACGTGAGCAGGGCCACGCTCTACAATACTCTAGACCTTCTTGTGGAATGCGGCTTGGTGCGTCGCCATCAGTTCGCGACCAACCAGGCGCACTACGAGAAATCCTACTTTAACCGCCAGCACGACCACCTTTTAATGGTCGATAATGGTGAGGTCATCGAGTTCTGCGATCCACGAATCCAGCAAATTAAAGCCAGTATTGCCGAGCTCTTTGGGGTAGAGGTTACCGGGCACCAACTATACATCTACGCTAAATCAAAAAACATACAATGAAGGGTGCTGACATACTCCTTGGCCTGCAGTGGGGCGACGAGGGCAAAGGTAAAATTGTGGACGTCCTTACCAGGGACTATGATGTGGTTGCGCGCTTTCAGGGCGGACCCAATGCAGGACACACCCTTGAATTCAACGGGATTAAGCACATACTTCACACGATTCCCAGCGGAATTTTTCACCCAAAGGCCATCAATATCGTGGGCAATGGTGTCGTCATCGATCCCGTAGTATTCATGCGTGAGATCGATAAACTTCTGCCCTTCGGAGTCTCTTTTGCGGAATGCTTAAGGATTTCGCGCAAGGCTCACCTTATACTGCCTACGCACCGCCTGCTGGACGCGGCATCGGAGGCTGCCAAAGGGAAAAACAAGATTGGGTCTACGCTCAAGGGCATTGGTCCGTCCTACATGGATAAAACTGGGCGAAACGGACTTCGGGTTGGAGACATTGAGCTGCCTGACTTCTCAGAGCGCTACCAAGCCCTCAAAGACAAGCACCTTCAAATGCTGGAGGGTACGGTACCGGCCTTTAACCTTGACGATGCCGAAGCGGAATGGCATGCATCCATTGCCCGCTTGCTGGAGCTTCCGCTGGCTGATACCGACATTCTGATTCAAGAGGCCTACCGCGCGGGCAAGCGAATCTTGGCAGAAGGCGCGCAGGGCACTATGCTCGACATTGACTTTGGAACCTACCCCTTTGTAACCTCCTCCACCACGACCGCTGCAGGTGCCTGCACAGGCTTGGGTTTGGCACCCAACCGCATTGGCGAGGTCATTGGAATTTTTAAGGCCTACTGCACCCGCGTGGGCAGCGGACCCTTCCCTACCGAATTGGACGACGAATTGGGAGAAAAAATCCGCCAAATTGGCCGAGAGTTTGGCTCGACAACCGGCCGGCCGCGTCGCACGGGTTGGCTTGATTTAGTGGCCCTTAAGTACGCTGTTGAAGTGAACGGGGTCACGCAACTCATGATGATGAAGGCTGACGTGCTCAGCGGGCTTGACAGCCTCGAGGTTTGCACCTCCTACCGATACCGCGGTAAAGAGGTAGACCACCTACCATACCGACTTGACGCACAGCTTCTTGAGCCGGTCTACCAAAGGTTCCCGGGTTGGAACGAAGACTTGACGGGGGTGCGAAAAACAACGGATCTCCCTGATACCCTAACGTCCTATGTGCGTTTTATCGAGGATTTCACGGGAGTTCCGGTGGTCTTGGTCTCGGTTGGCCCAGACCGCGAGCAAACCCTATGGCGACGCTAGGCAGAACCAAGCTTACTTCGCTCGCGCTGCTGCTTGCAGGCATGCTCGGCGCACAAACGATACAGCTCAAGCAGGCCGACCGCTTCACCGTGGTGAATTTAGACGGGCGCAGCGTGACCAAACTGCGCGGCCGCGTCAAGCTCGCGAGTGCCGAAGGGGTCTTTACCTGCGATAGCGCCGACTGGTATCGGGGTGAGAACCGTCTTTTTGCCTACCACAACGTGCGCTTTGCCGGCCGTGAAGGCCTAGTAATTCGGTCTCGAGTCTTGGAATACCTCAATGGCGAGAGCTATTTCTCGGGCGGAGTTACGGTTTCAGAAGGCGATCAAAGCCTGAAAACCTCGAGCTTGCGCTACAGTACGTCAACCAAAAAAGGGATTTTTAGCCAGCGTGCAGAACTCAGCACCAAAGACGGCAATCTGACTTGCCGACGCGGAGATTTCAATGGAGGCAGCTATCGATTTTTGGGTGATGTTCGATGGGCTAGTGCCAATGACCGGCTTTACAGCGAACAAATGGACTACCGATCGGAGCAGGGAAGTGTGCAATTACCCCTTGGAGGGTCCGGTCGCTTCGATCAGGACTCCCTGGTGTTTGGCGGCGGGACCCTAAATCTGAGGGGATCCCGGTACTTTGATTTCAGCAATGGCGTGCAAGGCTGGGGGCCGTCTCGGCAATTTAGTGCCGATCGATTCCGAAGGTGGTCTGATGCCGATCGATCGGAATGGACGGGCTCGGCCTACCTCGCCGACTGGGAGGGAGACAGTACCGAACTATGGGCGGACTTGCTTACTACAACCCCCGACAGCATTAATGCCCGCGGAAACGCTTCGGTTGCCATGCCTTCATGGAGCGGTCGGGCAGAGCGCTGGCGTGGCCATCGCAGGGATTCCATCTTTCTTCTCGAGGGAAGCCCCGTGGTCTGGAGCGAAGACTACCAAATTATCGCAAAGCAATTCACCCTGAGCCAAATGGGTCCGGGCGACAGCCTTTGGGCGAATGAGGGTGTGCATCTGGGAGAAGCGTCAGACAGCAGCGGCCGCTGCAACCAAATGGCAGCAGAATCCATGCGAGCGCGAATTCTAAAGGGCAAAATGCAGCGCATGGATTTAGAAACCAACGCCGAGGCTCTTTTCTACCCCGAGGATGGGCCTGCCAGCCGCATGAAGTCCGGGAGAATCGAACTTTGGTTTAAATCCGAGGGAGGAATAGACGAACTTCGTTTTTATCCGAGTCCCAGCGGGAGTGCCGTCAACGAAACGGCACCCAGCTATTTGCCGGGCTATGCCGATCGTTGGGGCGAGCGTCCGTCCAGAATAGCGGCGATGTCTGGCCTAAAATAGTTGGGGCCCTTCATGACCTTGCCGTCTTCGCGGTACAAGGGCTGACCGTCAGCTCCTAGCTTACTGAGGTTGCTTCGGTGAATCTCTCGAAACACCTCTTCAATAAGGTCCTGCATGCCGTGGGTGATAATGGTTCCGCATAGAATATAAAGCTGGTCTCCTAAGGCGTCGGCTACCTCCACCCGATTGCCAGCGCGCGCAGCGTCTAGGTATTCCTCGTTTTCTTCGGCCATTAGTCGGTGGCGAAGGTCCACTAAATCCTCGCTGGGCATGATCAATGGCGCTTCCTGCATGGGTACGCGGTAGGTGCGGTGAAATTCAGAAACATAATCAAGTAACTCCTTCATTTGGCTGTATTTTTGGTTGAAATTACGCAATGGAAACTATTGGAACCGGACACTGGATTTTTGCTGGACTTTTTGTCCTACTTTTTTTGGGTTACTTGGTTTGGAGCTACCGTGTTGATCGACCAACCCACGAAGTGCACTACCGAGGAGCCTACCGCTACCTTTTAAGTATTTTTGTACTGCTCATGGTAATTTATATTTTCAAACGTTTACTCTAAAAGCATGCGATTTACCCCCTTTGTAGCCCTAGTGCTCGCCGCCGCGAGTCGATTCCTTCTCATTCCCAACGGATCTGCCCTACTTGCCGCCAATACCCTGAGCGGAACCTGGTTTCGCAAGCCTTGGATGCAGATGCTGCTCCCCTTAGCCCTGCTCTACGCCTCCGATTTGGTTCTTAACAATACCGTCTATTCCGCGTACCAAGAGGGATTTACCTGGGGCTTTGCCGACAGCCTCGGAGTTTATGCTGCGCACTTGGCCGTACTCGCCTACGCCCAGCTTGCCAAACCCAAGGCCGAGGGACTCGCGTGGATCGGGCACAGTGCCGCCAGCAACCTTATCTTTTTTGGTCTGAGTAATTTTGCCGTATGGTACACAGGTCATGGAGCCTCCTTGGGGCTAATTTACCTGGCCGGCCTCCCCTTTTTGGGTATTTCGTTTGGAGCTACGACCCTCTGGGGCTACGCCATCGGATTCGCGATGGAGCGCAGCAAGGTAGCCGCAAGCGCATAAGTCAGTACCGAAAGCAATGCCCTCTCAAGGGCGTGGACTATGGCATCCAGACCGCTGCGGTCGGAACGACTCCAGCCTCTGCACTTGAAATCAGTTGGCCCGCGAAGCTGTAGTGGCGCACCTCGCCATTTTGCTGAAAATCTTTGGCATCCAAAACATAGATATCCCTCGTAGCAGGGTCCACATAGAGTCCGTAGGCTCCGCCACCAATCCAAGGGAATGCGGGGTAGTCCAAGGCAGTGGGTTCCATTCTCATTACGTCGCCGGTGTAGCCGTCGCGAATCCAGTACAAAACTTGACCGTCGGACTGAAGCCTTGTAGGTCGGTCTGAAATGCCTACCGCGGGGTAGTTGGCGGTCACAGCGCGGGTGGTTGCGTCAATCCGCACCAACGAAGCGGCTCGATCCCCTCCTGCCCCACTGTAGTCGGTGTAGCCCGAGCAGAGCACATAGATGCTATTGCCCATGCGGACCATTGAGGTTGGATTGATTCCAACAGGAACCGTAGCGATCAACTCAAAGGTGGATGCGTCGATTATGGCCAACGTGCTGTCGATTCCGTAGCCTCCGCTGCAGCTCACCCAGAGCTCGTTTTGGTAGGCAAGAAGTGCCTCAGGGCCTGTCGCCACATCTACCGAGTCCACAATGGCAAGGCTGGATTTACTCACTCGATAGACCCGGTTTCGGCCCCAATCGCTAATGGCAATGTCTCCATTTTGAAGAACCATTGCATGGCGGGGTGAGGCAAATCCCGTGGCTCGGCCAATGGAGACCAGGTCGGGGTACTCCATGACCTCAAGCGCAGCCGCTCCGCTTAAAACTGCATAAATTCTGTTGCCGTCAGCCCGAAGTCCGTTGCCTAAATTCCCAAGATTCCTTGCGTTTGCGGCAAAAAACGCGTCGGGCGTTATGCTGTCTTGGTCCGACCAATGCGTCAGGGTTGCAGTTCCGCCCATGAAGGCACCCTCGTTGAGAATGTAGAGCCCCGTTTGAAAGAAATTTGTAGTCTTATTGGGCTCACAGGACCAAAG
>JABMNC010000165.1 GCA_013205365.1 Cryomorphaceae bacterium
CCATTCGCTGCGCCGAGACCAGCGTCCGTCGCTAAAGGTCGGATGCTTAATACTTAAACTTGGGCCAATTATGAATACATTTTGAAAGCCAGCTTTATTGGCCAGGGCGGCATAGAAGGTGGAATCGATTCCAAGCAGGCCGATAAAACTCGCAGAAATGGGCTTCACTTCCCATATGGTTTTGCTGTCGGCCTCCCAATGGTAGCGGAGTTCGCCGTTGATGGCGATTCGGTCAAACTCGCGCCGGAACTGTCTGCCAATCGAGAGATGGGCGCTGCTCCTTGCCAACCTTCGCTGCACCTGGGGAAGCCCAAACAAATCAGGCACCTCGAGCTGAAGGCCGAGCTCGTAGAAGTAGGTTCTAAAGATTTGGCTCGTGTCGCCCACGGCCACACCCATTCCGCCTGCGAGTTTGCCGCTCAATGCTTCAAGGCCTCCAAAGGGATTTCGGTCGCGCAATTCCAGGGCGGTTTGAAGGCCATAAATGCCCGAAGTGTTGGTGCCTTCGGCCTCCCATAGCAGTCCAATTCGAGGCGCTGGTTGCATTACCAGCTCTGCGTCGAGGCTGTCGTTGCGCGGACTCAGCCTCCACTGCTGGTTTTGAAAGGCATCGAGCCGGCGAAGCCACTCTTGGCTTTGAGCCATTTCTGAGGCGCGGTAAAGGGATCCAGGCCTTGGCAGGTGGAGCCTACGCATGCCAGCCTTACTGAGCCCGTAGTTTAGGGAGTCTGCAAGACGGACCTTCCCTAGGTGCCAAGTCGTATGAGGCAGGACCTCGGGGCCGAATTCACCGTCTCGAGTCCAGTCCTGCACCATCCAGTAGCCGTCGGCTCGGTAGGGATGCCCGAGGGTGTCGAGATCAAAGCCCACGGCATCGGGCCCGACGGTAAAAAAACCATGTTCCTTCAAATAGTCTGCGATGCGCCTACGCTCGGATTCCAACATATCCCGAGAGAGCCTCATTCCCGGGACCAAAAGGCTCCCCAACTGAAGGAATTCGACCTGGTTCTGAACCGCGGGGGCATAAATTTCGGGCTGCACCATGCCAAGCCTTGTGGCCTGGCCTCGATCCATTTCAAACTGCAAAACGCTTCCGCGCGGACCCGACCGCAGCCGGTACTGCGCAGTGGCAAAAAAGTAGCCTTCTTGGCGAAGCTTGCGCTCGAGCTGCATGACGGTTTCTGATGCCAGGGCAGTGTCAAGCACCGCCAGGGGCTCCCCGATTTTTTGCAGCCATTGTCCTCGCTTGGATTCTGGATTTCGACTGCCGCTCTGGTGAAGGGCTGCATAGGGGTAGGTTCCCGCGACCTTAATGTTGGTGCGCAACTGAATCAGCTCAAGGTACTTGTCTTCAGTGCGGACGCTTCCTTTCTCGGTAAGTTCAATTTTGCGAAGCCAGACCTGCCCTTCGGGAAGCCAGCGCTGGGGGTTGCAGGCGATCAAAAGCGCCGCAGAAAGGAAGAGTATTCCTTTATGCCTCATTGAGTTGGCGGATGGTATCTGCCGGGTCAAGCGCCTTGAACACGGCATTGCCTGCCACGAGCACGTCGGCTCCTGCTTTTTTGAGGTCCGCGGCATTGTGAAGGCTCACGCCGCCGTCAATTTCGATTAGGGCTTTGGACCCGGCGTCGTCAAGCATGCGTCTTAGTCGTTCCACCTTGGCGAAGGTTTGGGGAATGAATGCCTGGCCGCCAAATCCGGGATTTACGCTCATAAGGCATACCAGGTCGAGGTCGCCCAGTAGGTCTGCCAAAAGGTCTACCGGGCTATGGGGATTAAGTGCAACTCCGGCCTTCATTCCGGCTGCTCGAATCTCCTGGAGGCTGCGGTGCAGGTGGGTACTGGCCTCATAGTGCACCGTGAGCACGTCGGCCCCGGCTTTGTGGAATGCCTCAATATAGCGCTCGGGCTGTACGATCATAAGGTGAACGTCGAGCGGTTTCTTGGCGTGGCGCTTGATTGCCTCGGTAACGGGCAGTCCAAAACTCAGGTTGGGAACAAAAACGCCGTCCATGATGTCCACGTGAATCCATGCCGCATCCGAGGCGTTGATCATGCGCAGGTCGCGTTCGAGGTTGGCAAAGTCGGCCGAAAGTATGGAGGGAGCAATCATGCCCCCAAAGGTAGTGCCTACCTTTGACCTCTTATGTCATGGACTAACCCCGAACGCAAATGGCTGCGCGAACTACAGCATCGCAAAGGCCGCGAAAACCACCAAGCAATCATAGTGGAGGGCCGCAAGGCTATCGCTGAGTTTTTATCGAGTGGTTGGGAGCCCTTGCTTCTAGCTACCACAGGGGAATCCTTGGGTCCGACCTGTCTTGAGGTTACCGCCCGCGACCTGCGCGAGGTTTCGTCCCTAGACAGTCCTCCTGACTCTTTGGCTGTTTTTGCCAGCAAAGAGCTTCCCGAGCGAGGGGGCGGGATGGTTTTGGTCCTAGATCGCATTCAGGACCCAGGGAACGCCGGCACCCTGCTTCGCATGGCCGATTGGTTTGGCCTTTCGTACCTACTTCACCTCAGCGGAAGCGTTGATCTAGGCAACCCAAAGACGGTGCAAGCCAGCATGGGATCCCTTGCACGGGTGCCTGTTCGCTACGCGAGCGAATCCGAGGCCATAGAGCTTCTGCACGCTCAGGGGCGCCCCATCATTGTTGCCGACCTCAACGGAACGGCACCTTCAAGCATTAATTGGTCGCCCAATGCGGCCTTGGTGGTATCGAACGAAGGGCAGGGTCCGTCACAAGCTTGGCAAAACGCCGCTACGGCAGTCGCGACCATTGCGCGCGCCTCAGGGAGCAAAACCGACAGCCTCAATGTAGCGACGGCGGCAAGCATGCTGCTCTACGAGGCCCACCGCTAAGCAGGGGTCTATTCGAAGGTAAAAACGTAGTCTTGGCTGCGGTGGCGCACCACCGGGAGGGACTCCGAAAGCTTCGTTCCGTCGCTTACCCCTAGGTTTGAA
>JABMNC010000166.1 GCA_013205365.1 Cryomorphaceae bacterium
CTTGCCGTGCAGCTGGCCAAGCCCGGAGACGTCATCTTGGTCGCCGGCAAAGGCCACGAAACCTACCAAGAAATCGCAGGAGTCAAGCACCCTTTTGACGACGTAGCCACCCTCAAAGACCAGTTTAACGCCCTATAAACCATGCTCTACGCCCTCTTCGATGCCCTTAGACCCTATGATTTGCCTGGCGCAGGCCTCTTTAGCTACCTAACCTTTAGGGCGGCCCTTGCCATTTTGCTGTCGCTCACCATCAGCCTCGCCTTTGGCGGTCGGCTCATCAAAGTACTGCGCAAGCTGCAGGTGGGTGAAAGCATCCGCGACCTGGGCCTCGAGGGCCAGCTCAGCAAGGCCGGCACCCCGACCATGGGCGGACTCATTATTTTGGCTGCCATTGTGGTTCCGGTTCTGCTGGTTGCCGACCTGAGCAACGTCTACATTCAGCTGCTGCTCATCACGACCCTTTGGATGGGAGCCATCGGATTCACCGACGACTACATCAAGGTATTTCGCAAAAACAAGCAGGGCCTTAGGGGCATTTTTAAGGTCATCGGTCAGGTAAGTCTTGGTGCCCTGGTTGCCGCCGTGCTGGCCTTTCACCCCGACGTTACCATGAAAGAGGAGGTCGCCGCAAGCGACCTGAAGCTTCTGTATGGCGAGGCGAGCGCGGGACGCCCCAGCTTCGGCCCTGCCGAGCAGCACCTTCGCACCACAATTCCCCTGGTCAAGGACTCCACATTTGACTATGCCGACCTGGTGTTTTGGTCGGATGCTAAAGAGGAATGGGCTTGGTTGGTCTTCATGGTGGTAGTAATTTTTATCATCACCGCGGTAAGCAACGGCGCCAACCTGACCGACGGCCTCGACGGCCTCGCGGGCGGAACCTCCGCAATTATAGCCTTCACGCTGGCGATACTTGCCTACGTAAGCGGTTCGGTAGTCTTTGCCAGCTACCTCGACATTATGTACATACCCATGTCGGGCGAAATGATCGTATTTGCCGCGGCCTTCCTGGGCTCAGCCATTGGATTTCTCTGGTACAACACCTACCCAGCCCAGGTATTCATGGGCGATACGGGCAGCCTTTCTATAGGTGCTATTATCGCCGTGTTTGCCCTAGCCATTCGCAAAGAGCTCCTGATTCCCATCTTGGCCGGAGTCTTTTTGGTCGAAAACCTCAGTGTGCTGCTCCAGGTGGGCTACTTTAAGTTCACCAAGAAGAAGTACGGCGAGGGCCGTCGCATCTTCTTGATGTCGCCGCTGCACCACCACTTTCAAAAAAAGGGCCTTCACGAGTCTAAAATCGTCACGCGATTCTGGATTTCGGGCATCTTTTTGGCGATTTTGACCCTAATCACCCTCAAACTCCGCTAGGGAAGTGCGCACAACCCTTCCCCAACGAATTGCCGTGCTTGGCGGCGGGGAGAGCGGCGTAGGTGCCGCCCTTCTGGCTGCCCATCGCGGAATCAAAGTCTTTTTGAGCGAAGGCAAAACCCTGAGCGACCCGTTCAGGGCAGAGCTCGAGGCCGCCAAGGTGGACTTTGAAGAAGGCAGCCACAGCCTAGAGCAGTTCCTCAGGGCCGAAGCAGTAGTAAAAAGTCCGGGCATTTCGCCCAACCACCCCATTATTCAGGCCATCAAGCAGGCAGGAATCCCCCTATGGTCCGACATAGAATGGTTTTACCGCAACTGCCCGAGCAATGCCAAAATAGCCGCAATTACCGGGAGCAACGGCAAGACTACCACCACGGCTTGGCTTGGTCACATTCTGCGGCAGGCCGGAGCCAACGTGCAAGTGGGCGGGAACATTGGTATTGGTGCGGGCCGGCTTCTGCTCGAGCCCGACGCCGACATTTATGTATTGGAGGTTTCGAGCTACCAGCTCGAGGACTGCCCAAGCTTTAAGCCCGACGTGGCCGTTCTGACCAACATCACCCCAGACCACCTGGATCGCTACGGCAGCCTTGAAGCCTACGCCGAAACCAAGTTTGCCATTGCCCAGCACCAAAGTGCTGATGACGCCTTTGTCTTTTATGGCGAAGACCCCGTGAGCCGGCGCTACCTCGAGCGGGTCGCCTCAAGCCTCTACCCCATCTACACCACCATGCCGGCAGAGCTGCCGGTTCAGGGTGCGACCCCCATACCCCCGAAATACCTTATCAGAACTTCAAACTCCGACATGACCATAGACGAACTCGCCCTGCAAGGCAAACACAATACCTTCAACGCCCTTGCGGCTGGACTTTCGGCCAGGCTGCTCCAGGTGCGCGACGAAGCCATCCGCGAATCGCTCGCTCACTTTGAAGGCCTCCCGCACCGCATGGAAGCCGTTGCGCACGTTGGGGGAATTCACTTTGTCAACGATTCCAAGGCGACCAACGTCAACTCGACCTACTACGCCCTAGAGAGCATGAAAACCCCTACCGTACTGATTCTCGGCGGCGTAGACAAGGGCAACGACTACAGCGAACTCTATGGTTTGGTAGAGAAAAAAGTCAAGGCCATCGTGGCCATGGGCACCGACAACTCCAAGATTGCCGCTGCCTTTGAGGGCCGGGTGCACCTGCTTGCCGAGACCGCGACAATGGAACAGGCCGTGCGCATGGCCTACCAACTCGCCAGCAAAGGCGACACGGTGCTGCTAAGCCCATGCTGCGCAAGCTTTGACCTCTTTGAGAACTACGAAGACCGAGGCAGCCAATTTAAAGCCTGCGTTCGCGCCCTATAAATCTATAAATCATGGAAAAGCCGGGATTCAGCACGTACTTTCAGGGGAGCACTCAAGTTTGGGTGAGCCTGATCTTGCTGTCGCTGTTCTCCCTGCTGCCGGTCTACAGCGGCGGTGGCGCACTGAGCTACTTCGCCTACGTGGTACTTAGCTGGGGCCTAGCCTTCGTCATTCACCGCGCGCCCTACCGCTTCTTTGGCAGCCTTGCCGGCATACTGATGTTCATCACCCTGGGGCTGCTGGTCTTTACCCTTGCTCAAGGGCGGACCATTGGCGGAGCCAATGCAAGCCGATGGATCAACATATTTGGAATCTCGTTCCAAACCAGCGCGATGGCCAACGTAGTGCTCATCATGTACGTGGCGCGGCAGCTTGCCAAGCGCAAAGAAGAGTGGACCTTCTGGCAGTCCTTCCGCAAGGTTCTCTGGGCCATCTTTTTGACCGTCGGCTTGATTTTGCCCGCAAACTTCTCGACCGCCGCACTCATCTTCATCAACGCCAGCATCGTTCTGGCCTTGGGCGGGTATCCGTTTCGCTACCTGCTTGGCCTGGCCGGGCTCGGGTCCGCACTCCTGGCGGTCTTTATAGCCGCCGTGCTCCTTGCTCCTGACCTCATGCCCAACCGGGTACAAACCTGGAAGTCGCGCATCGAAACCTTCACCCAAGGGGGCTCCGAAGACGACAGCTACCA
>JABMNC010000167.1 GCA_013205365.1 Cryomorphaceae bacterium
CGCCTTGAAGAGGCTCTGGAGTACGTTCAGGGAGGAGAGTTTGTGGAGGTGACGCCCAAGAGCATTCGCCTGCGGAAGCGCTAGAACCTTCTAGCAAGGAATCGCTACCTTTAAACCTATGGGTTTAGCCTTTTCGACCCCCTCCATTCTCATTGCCTTGGCGCTGGTCGTCATCTTGAGCTACCTCTTTAATTTGCTGTCGAGAGCAACCCGGATTCCTAGTGTGCTCATGCTTCTGGCTTCGGGTCTGGCCCTGCGCGCCCTGAGCGAGGGCCCTCTTCAGGGACGGATTCCCGACGTGCAGCCCGCTCTTGAGGTACTGGGCAGCATAGGTCTCATTATGATTGTTCTTGAAGCGGCTCTCGATCTCGAATTGATCCGCGAAAACCGCAAAATGATTTTTGGAAGCCTCAACCTAACCCTTGCAGAAATTGGCGTGAGCGTGGCTTTTGTAGCCGCCATCCTGCATTTTGGGCTGGGCGCTGACTGGTCGCGGTCGGTGGTCTACGCCATCCCTCTCGGAATCCTTAGTTCAGCCATCATCATTCCCTCGGTGGAGCATCTTCGCAAGCGATCGGTCAAAGAATTCATGATTTACCAGTCGACCATCAGCGACATTTTGGGCATCATGCTCTTTTACTTTGTGATCGAGGGCCTTCAGCATCCCACGGGCGGTTGGCAGTCATGGTTGCAGGGGTTTCTGTGGTCCTTTGGTGGATCCATTGTAGTGTCGGCGCTCTTTGCCTACTTGCTCGTGCTGCTACTGCAGCACATTCGCACCTCGCTCAAAATGTTCTTGCTGATCGCCGTGCTAATCCTCCTGTACGCCGTAGGTAAGCTACTGCATTTGAGCAGCTTACTCGTGATTTTATTCTTCGGACTCATGCTGCGCAACCCCCAGCTCTTCTTTCGCGGATTTTTGCAGCGCTGGATCAACATGGACGTCGTTAAGTCGCTTTTAGGTGATTTTCAGCTGATTACCCGCGAAACTGCCTTCATCGTTCGAACCTTCTTTTTTGTGGTCTTTGGCTTCTCTATTGCCCTGGGGTCGCTCACTAAGGGCTCGACCATTTTTGTGTCGGCCCTCGTGGTCGTTGGCCTCTTGTACTGGCGATGGGTAGCGGTCAAGGCGCTGATGCCCAATTCCGACCGAATTATTCGCTACATGGCTCCGCGCGGACTGATCACCATTCTATTGTTTTACTCAATTCCGCCCGAACTCAGCATCGCCGGATTTGACCGCGGACTGCTGCTCTACGTCATCCTCGCCAGCAACGTATACATGGCCTGGGGAATGGTGCGGAACCGCAGTTTGTCCGAAGACAAGACCCTGCGCCAGGTGCTGCAAGAGACGGCGTCGGTCGAGCCCGGTGCCGCGCCAGACTCAGTCGACCCAGTCGGCGACAAATAGGTTGGTCGCGCGGGTTCCGCCGTTGTTGCGGTTGCTTCCCCACACCAAACGTTTGCCGTCTGGCGAAAACATGGGGAAGGAGTCAAACGCGGTGTCGTAGGTGACCTGCTCTAAACCGGTTCCGTCGAGGTTGACCATAAAAAGATTGAAGGGGAATCCCATCGGCGACGCATGGTTGCTGCTGAACAGAATACGCGTGCCGTCCGGTGTAAAAAACGGAGCCCAGTTGGCGTTGCCCAGCTGGGTGACCTGACGCATTTCGCTTCCGTCGTCGCGGGCCACATAGAGTTCCATGTCAGTGGGTTCGACCAGGTGCTCGGCCAGGAGGCTCGTGTACTTAGCTACCGCCTCGGGCGTGCGGGGGCGCGAGGCACGCCAAACCAGCCACTCGCCGTCGGGGCTAAAAAAGGCTCCACCGTCGTAGCCCAGTCCGAAGGTCACCTGGCGCACGTCGCTTCCGTCGAGGTTCATGGTGTAGAGTTCAAGGTCGCCACTGCGGTCGCTCGTAAACACGATGCGGTCACCTTTGGGCGAAACCGTGGCCTCCGCGTCGTAGCCCGGCGCGTCGGTCAGTTGGCGCGTGATGCGCCCCTCGAGGTCCGCGGTACACACATCAAACGTTTGATAGATGGGCCACACGTAACGCCCGTGGGTGCGCTCGGGCTCGGGCGGGCAATCGGCCCCACCGAGGTGGGTCGAAGCGTAGAGGATCTCTCGGTCGCCCGGCATGAAGTAGGCACAGGTCGTACGGCCCAAGCCCGTGCTGAGCATGCGGGGCTTGGCCTCAACCTGACCCGCGTCTGAGTACAGGTAGATCTGGTCGCACTTCGCCCCCCACTCGGGGTTGTTCGACTGAAAAATGAGGGCTTTGCTGTCAAAGCTCCAGTAGGCCTCGGCGTTGTCAGCCCCAAAAGTCAGCTGGCGCACGTTCTTGAGGTGCTTTTCGCCGGCATAGGTGAGGGTGGCCGGATTAAATTCACGCGGATTGGGTTTTGCGGTCTGGGCCGTGGACGTCGCGGCCAAAAGGGTCATCGCGGCGCCAAATAGGGTATGCATCTTCATTGCTTGGAGGTACTTTAGCGGCGCAAACCTAGCTCATCCCAACTCATGATTCTGCGCAATATCCCAATCCGAAGCCTGTTCGCCCTGCTTTTACCCCTGTCTGTTTGGGCGCAGTCTGCCCAGCCGAACACAAAGGCCCTAGAACGACTCCGCGCAGATGTTTTTGTGCTTGCCGACGACGCGATGGAAGGCCGCAAAGTCGGAACCCGTGGCGAGCAAAAAGCCGCTGCCTACCTCAGCGACCGCATGGCGTCTCTCAACCTGGCCGAGCACGAACTGGCCCCAGGCTACCGCGTCACCTTTAGCGCCCAACCCAAGGTGCACGGCGTGGCCCACGGCGCTCCCGTCACCGGAACCAACATGGTCGGCGTTGTGCCGGGCCGCAATCCTAAACTGGCTCCGCTCGTCATCGGCGCCCACTACGACCACTGGGGCTGGGGCGGCGAAGGCAGCCTCTACCGCGGCAAGGATTCCGCGATCCACAACGGAGCCGACGACAACGCCAGCGGCGTGGCCGCGGTGCTCGAGCTGGCCTACCGCCTGAAGCGCGCCAAGCTCCAACGCAGCGTGATCGTGGTCGCCTTTTCGGGCGAAGAGCAAGGCCTCTGGGGCTCGAACGACCTCGCCAAAAAGCTGGCCACCCTGCCCGTCAAGCCCGCCGCCATGGTCAACATGGACATGGTCGGACGCCTCGGTGCCACCCGCCAACTTGCCCTCTACGGTGTCGGAACCTCACCCGCCTGGCCCCCCGCCCTCGTCGCGGCCAGAGCCGCCGACCGCTTTCGCCTCAAAATTGATTCAAGCGGCGTTGGCCCCTCTGACCACACCTCGTTCTACCTGACCGACGTGCCCGTGCTCCACCTTTTCACGGGCCAGCACGCCGACTACCACATGCCGAGCGACGACGCCGACAAAATCAACTACGACGGACTCGCCGAAGTCGTGGGTCTTGTCGAATCTGTCCTTCGCAACCTTGACGGGCAGCCCGAGATTCCGTTCACCAAAACCAAGAGCAGCGCTAGCGACACCCCGCGCTTTAAGGTGACCCTGGGCGTCGTGCCTGACTACCTCTACGACGGCCAAGGCATGCGCATCGACGGAACCACCGACGGCAAGCCAGCCGCCCGCGCCGGACTTCAGCGCGGAGACGTCGTCGTCGCCCTTGGCGAACACCCCGTAGCGGGCATGACCGGATACATGGAGGCCCTGTCGAAGTTCGAACCCGGCTCAGAAACCACCGTCACCGTAGAGCGAAACGGTCAAAAGTTGACGTTTCCGCTTAAATTTTAAGTCTCTGGTTTCTAGTTACTCGTCACTTGTAACCCCGAAGGGGCCCTATCATGCAGCGATCTAGCTGCGAAGCAGCTTGAGCCCCTGCGGGGCTCAAGCGCGGAGTGTCGAAGGCACGGAGCGCAACACATTAACCCCCGCGTCCGGTTATAACCGGATTTTACTTTTTCTCAAACGGATCAAAGTAGCGATATAACTGAATTACAGCATGTTAAAAAATTAAGCCCCATGGCTCTAGCCCCGCAGGTACTCTAGCGCGAAGCGCTTTGACTGCGAAGCAGCCCTACAAAAGGCCAATGAGTCAACCTCGCTAATGCGCCTTGAGCCAGGTGCGGCCCACTCCCGTGTCGGCTACTAAAGGCACCTTCAAGACAAAGGCAGACTCCATTTCGGCCTTGACCAGCTCACGAAGCGACTCAACCTCGGTGGTGTAGGCGTCAAACACCAGTTCGTCGTGTACCTGCAAAATCATGGGGCTCTTGAGGCCTTCGCGCTGCAGTCGGTCGTGAATGCGAATCATGGCCAACTTCACAATGTCGGCGGCCGTGCCTTGGATCGGGGCGTTGATGGCGTTTCGCTCGGAATGCCCGCGTACCGCTTGGTTGCGAGAATCGATGTCGCGCAGGTAGCGACGGCGACCCAAAAGCGTTTCGACGTAACCTTGAGCGCGGGCGGCCGCCACTTGGTCGTCGATGTACTTTTTGATTCCGGGGTAGGTGGCGAAGTACTGCTCAATTACCTCCTTGGCCTCAGACCGAGACAGGTTGGTCTGCTGGCTTAGGCCAAAGGCCGACACCCCATAAATGATTCCGAAATTCACCGTCTTGGCCTGCGACCGTTGCTCGCGGGATACCTCTGCGAGCGGAACCCCAAAAACCTTGGCGGCCGTCGCAACGTGAATGTCTTCGCCGCTCAAAAAAGCATCAATCATCCCAGCATCGCCGCTCATGGAGGCGATTACGCGCAACTCGATCTGGGAATAGTCCGCGCTAAGCAGGACGCGATCGGGGCCGCCCGCAACAAAAAGGTCGCGCACCCTCTGTCCGCGTTCGCTGCGAACCGGGATGTTTTGCATATTGGGATTGGTCGACGAAAGCCGCCCCGTAGCCGCAACCGCCTGGTTGAAGGTCGTATGGATGCGTCCGGTGCGCGGATTCACCAGCTCGGGGAGCGCATCGACGTAGGTGCTTTTGAGCTTGCCTACCTGCCTCCATTCGAGCAACTTATCGACAATGGGGTGGGCCTTCCTGAAGTTCTCCAGTACCTCTTCGCCCGTGGCGTACTGGCCCGTCTTGGTCTTTTTGGCCTTGGGGTCGAGCTTGAGGCGGTCAAAAAGCACCTCGCCGAGCTGCTTGGGCGACCCGAGGTTGAAGTCGACACCGGCGAGCTCGCGCACTTCGGCTTCGAGGCGGGCGGAATCAATGGCCAGCTCGGCAGAATAACGGGCGAGTCCCTCGAGGTCGATGGCCATTCCAGCGCGTTCCATGCCGGCGA
Organism: Cryomorphaceae bacterium; assembly: GCA_013205365.1. Classification (GTDB taxonomy): domain Bacteria; phylum Bacteroidota; class Bacteroidia; order Flavobacteriales; family Schleiferiaceae; genus TMED14. The sequence continues at coordinate 5,258 of JABMNC010000167.1, forward strand.
GTACGGGAATCAGCGGAGCCTCGAGGTCGTGCAGCACCCGCTCCAGTCCGGCCTCGGCCAGCTTGGGCTTAAAGGCTTCGTGCAGGCGCCAGGTAACGTCGGCGTCTTCGGCAGCGTACTCGGCCACTTCGGCGGCGGGCAGGTCGCGCATGCTCTTTTGGTTCTTGCCTTTGGCTCCGATGAGGGAATCGATCGAAATCGGCGTGTAGCCCAGGTAGTTTTGAGCCAACGCATCCATGCCATGGCGCTGGTCGGGCTCGATGAGGTAGTGGGCGAGCATGGTGTCGCGAAGGGTTCCGACCAGGTTGATGCCGTAGTTAGCTAAGATCTGCAGGTCGAACTTCAGGTTGTGGCCGATCCAGGTGGCGTCGGAGCGTTCGAAGTGCGGACGAAAGAGTTCCAGCCAAGTCTGTGCCTCGCTACGTTGGGACGGAAGCGCCACGTAGTAGGCCGTGTGGGCCTCCCACGAGAGTGAAAAGCCGACCATTTCGGCCTCGAGGGCGTCGAGCCCCGTGGTCTCGGTGTCAAAGGCGATCTCGCTCAGGCCGTCAAGGCTTCGGGCCAGGGCTCTGGCTGCTTCGTAGGTGTCGATGAGGGTATAGGCGTGGGCTTGGGTTGCGGCGGAGCCGCCCAGGACTTGCGGCGCAGCCGCTTCGGCGGCTTCGCCGCCTCCCCCAAACAGATCCATCTGGGCGGAATCTCCCGCGGCGGGCCGCTGCGCCGCCGCCGCAGGCGCACTCTTGGCCTCAAGCGCGGGTGCAGCAGAAGCAGCGGCCGGCAGCAGTCGCCGAGCCAAGGAACGGATTTCGAGCTCTTCGAGCAAGGCGCGCAGTACTTCACTGTCGGCGGGTTCGCGCACTAAATCGGCCTCGTCGAGTGCGATTGGAGCGTCGGTAATAATGGTGGCAAGCACCCGCGACAAACGGGCCTGCTCGGAGTGCTCGCGCACCCGCTCGCCTAGTTTTCCGCTGATTTGGTCGCCATGGGCTAGGACGTTCTCGAGGGTACCGTACTCGGCCAAAAGCTTGGCGGCCGTCTTCTCTCCGACTCCGGGAATACCCGGAATA
>JABMNC010000168.1 GCA_013205365.1 Cryomorphaceae bacterium
GGTGTTGGGCACGTCGTCGCCGTACTGGTAGGCGCGCCCGGTAACGGGGTTGATGAGTTGCGAGTTCAATCGGTTTAAAACGTTGAGCACTTCGATAGAAAACTGAATCCCACGTCCTTTTTTGCTGGCCAGGTCATAGGTCAGGCGCGCGTCCCAACTGTGCCAGGTGGCGCCACCTTCAGTGAGAAATTCGTTCACCTTAATGGCGTACTGGGGGCGGCCTAAGTCATTGGTTCCAACTAACTCCTGGGGAGTGTATCGGTAGCCGGCAGAGCCGCGGTACTGCAAAAATCCGCCCAAGCCGCGCAGGGAAATGCCGGCAATGCGAAGCGAGGTATCGGCCTGAAAGAACCAGCTGGAATTAATGTTCCAAGGGCGATCCCAGGCCAGGAACTGCTCTCGGCTGAGCGGAACCTCGCCGGTCTGCTCAATTTGCAGGGCGGACTCGCGCGCGCTGTTGGATTTGCCCCGAGCGGACTGAAGGGAAGCATTCGCTACCCAACGTGTCCAAGGGTTGAGTTGCCATTCTATGCCCAATTCCACCCCCTGAATGCGTGCATAGTCTTGGTTGATGTACATGGTCTTGGTGACTGGCCGGCCCGTAGCATCGGTAACAAATACCCGCCGCGAAACGATGTAGTCAAATCGGTTGGAGTTGTAGGCCCCAAAGGTTGCCCCAAAAGACCGGCTGAATGCCGCCTTGTAGCCCACCTCATAGGCCACGTTGACTTCGGGGTCGAGGTTGGGGTTGCCCAGAAAGCTCAAGAAACTGCGGTCTTGGTAAATCGGGTCGAGTCCGGCGTAGGTAAAGCGCGGATGCGGGAGCCGCATGCTGTGGCCGTAGTTGAAGTAGAGCACATGGTTGGGCGTCACCGGGAAGGTCACGTCGAGACGTGGCAGCAGACGTGCCTTCCATCGAAGCCCTGCCATACCTAGGGTTTTGTCGAGGTAGTCCGCCCTGACGGCATCGACTACGGGCGAGTTTGGATCGGCAATGGCTTGGTCCGCAAAGGTTCCGGGAGCCCACATGTTCATGCGCAAACCCAGGGTTGCCTGCAGCCCCTTATACGTAATTCGGTCCTCTACGAAGGCTCCGAGTTCTCGGGGCCGGGCCTTCCAAATGTCGTTGGAGGAACCAATAGAAATCGATTCGGTTGAGGTACTGTCGTTGAGTTTGATGGGCGCACCCACCCATGGAGCAGTCACGTCGACCCACTGGAATTCGTTCCACTGGTTTTCGGTTCCCAGGGCAATTTTGTGAATTCCGCCCTCGGGATAGTAGTTGGCCTTAATCCGCAGGGTGTACTCCTCTACGTAGTGATCATGCCAGGTTGGGGCAATGCCACCGTTGTTGTAAAGTCCGTCCCCAGGCCTGATGTAGACGGTACCCGAGGGGTCGCCGGGGTTAAATACACTGATCGGGTAGGAAGCTATATTGGCTTCATCCAAAATTTCATCGACCGTTTCTTGGCGAAAGGGTCGCCCGTTGGCATCCGCCCTTAGGTTGGTGAAGAGCCTACCCGCGTTGAGGCTCAAGCCCCATTTAGGGCCAAAGATCTGCTGAAATCCCAGCACGGTAAGGTTGGAGTGGTGGGTGTAGGTGGTTGCACGATCCAAATCCTTGCTTCGTATGTACTGGTATCCGGGGCTGAGCAGCGCGTCGAGCCCCACAATCTGCAGGCTCCGCGTGTTTTGGTTGATGTTCAGGGAGTGCTGGTTGCTCAGGGTGAATTTTGCGCCCTTCCAAGCCTTGAGTCCAAACTTCAGGGAATGCGACCACTGGTTTTCTTGCCGTGGGGCCCAAATCGAGTCGTTGGCCTTAAAAAGGGAGGAATGCAGCTGGCGCGCTACGGTAGGGAAGTAGGTATCGCTCAGGTCAACCGAGGCACTGGTAAACAGGGTCAAGCGCTTGTTGGTGAATGGTACGGGCGCGGACAGGGTGGCTTCGCCCCGGTCGGTAAAAAAGCTACTCGCCGCGGTCGGCTGGCCTAGGTAGTCCCGTTGCCAGCGACCTGAAACCTCTAAATGGTCTCCTCCTTCGCGGATTTGCGTACTCACCACGCCGCTGGACCCGCCACCGAATTCGGCACTTGCTCCACTGGTGGTGACCTGAATGCTCTGAATCGCAGAAGACTGCACGTTTACTCCAAAGCCGGTGCCCGCCAGGGGATCTTGGGCGCTTATTCCGTCGACCAGGTACTCGGTTTCGTACACGCGGGCTCCTCGAATTTGCAGTCCGTCTGTGGTCTTGGTTACTCCCGCTTGGGTAGCCACAGCATCTTCGACGTTGCGGACGTTCATTTGGCGCAGTTCATCAATGCCGATAAGCCGCTCGCTGCCCGCTCGCTCTAGGTCAACGGCGGTCTTCTTGCCCACCACGGTAACCGTTTGCAGCTCGTTAATGTCGCTTGAAAGCTTTACTTCAAGTCTAGTCGTTTGACCAAGTTGAATGCGTACCCCGTTTATTTGCTTGGCTCCGTAGCCCATCATTTGCACCTTGACGCTGAATTCACCCACCGGCACGTTGGTCAGCACAAAGGCTCCGTTCCCGTCGGTCACTGCACTGAGGTAGGTGCCCACCATAGTAAGGCCTGCGCCCGGTAGCACCTCGCCGGTTTCGGCATCGCGCACCGAGCCGCGGAGCGTTCCGATTTTTTGCGCGGAACCCTCAAAGCTCGCCAAAATCGCGAGTACGGTGAGCGCTTTATAGACCAAATTCATTGATCAGTACTTTTTGAAGGAGGCCCCTGCGAAGCAGCCCGCCCTGGGCGTCGAGGCGGTGCAAATCAAAGGA
>JABMNC010000169.1 GCA_013205365.1 Cryomorphaceae bacterium
GAGGTCGTCTTTGATAAAGGCAGCAACCTCGCGGTCGTTTATGCCAACGAATCCCTTGATATTACCAATGAAGTCCTGCAGCAGCTTGGCTTCTAACTTCATACCTTTACACCCATGAAAAAGTACGCCCTCATCGCAGCCCTTTTGGTTGCCAGCGCATCAAGCGCCCAGTCCATTGTCGCCCATGTCAATGTAGACAGCCTTTTGGTTCAAATGCCCGAGTACAAGCTAGCCCAAGAAGCCCTTCAGGCGGAACAGGCCAAATTTGAGTCCGAGGCAAAAGAAATGAATGCAGAGCTAGAGAAGGGTGCGCAGGCGCTTCAGGCCAACGCCGCTACCTGGACTGAGCTTCGCCAGCGCCAAGAGCAAACCCGCCTTCAGGAGATGTACAACAACATTCAAGAGTACATGCAGCAGGCCCAGAGCCAGCTCCAACAAAAAGAGGTAGAACTAATTACTCCCGTGCTTGAGAAGCTTCAGGCGGCCATCAACGCAGTGGCTGAGACCAAGAAGTTTTCTTATGTGCTCGACGCCTCGCAGAGCAAGGGCCAAGTGGTCTATGCCAAAGGTGGAATCAATATTGGAGGAGACGTACGCGCCTACCTGGCCAAGTAATGCCTGCCCGTGTTGACGGGCCGATTGGGCTCTTTGACTCTGGGGTCGGAGGCCTCACGGTCGCACGAGCAATAGCCGACCGCCTGCCTGGCGAGCAGCTTCTTTATTTTGGAGATACGGCCCACCTGCCCTACGGAGACAAGTCGCCAGAGGCAATACGAGGCTACAGCCTAGCCATCGCCCACCACCTGGTATCGCTTGGGGCAAAAGCCGTTGTTGTGGCCTGCAATTCCGCGTCTTCGGTTGCCTACGAGGCATTGGTCGAGGCCTTAGACGTTCCCGTTTTTAATGTCATTGACCCCGTAGTTGACGAAGTGGCGCGCCTCGGCCTTGAACGGGTCGGAATTTGGGGGACCAAGGCTACCGTCAAGTCAGGCGTGTTCCCGAGCAAGCTGGCAAAGGCTAATGCCAAAATTCATGTTTCGGCCTGGGCCACTCCCCTCTTGGTGCCCGTTATCGAAGAAAATATATTAAGCGGACCCATTCTTGACGCAGTCATCAACGGATACGCCCTGCCCACGGAGGCAGAAAACGTGGACGCCCTTTTGCTGGCTTGTACGCACTATCCGATTGTAGCCAAGCAGATTGGTCAACGACTGGGCGAGCACGTCGCCCTGCTGTCTACGCCGCAGATTGTTGCAGAACACGTGGCCCTAGAACTCGCCAAGCACGGCCTGCTCCATACGGAATCGCTTCAGCGGGCCGCCCATCAGTTTGTGGTGAGCGACTTTACTCCGGCATTTCAAGCCATTGCACAGCAGTTTTTTGGAGAGGTCATCGAACTGCGCGAAGACCACCTCTGGGCCTAGGCGGCCTTTGCCGCTACCATCCGGCGGTACTGAATTTCACCATTCTTAAGGCGCTCATGGAGCTGCGAACCAATGCTTCCCGCAAACTCCATGAAGACAGCACGCAGCCAAAACGGGACTCTTTTCTTGATAATCTCTCGCTTCTCTGGCTCGTCGAGCTCCAGGGCCGCAATGACATTGGCCGTGACGTCAGCGTCTTCTTCGACGGTAAATCCCTCATCGAGGATCCACTGCCGCAGAAGGACCCAATTTTCGAGGGATCGTACATCCACGAGGTAGAGCCGGCCGCCGGGTCGCAAAACGCGTCGAACTTCAGCAATAAACTTCGCCTGGTCCAGGTAGGCATGGCATGATTCCACATTCAAGACCAGGTCAAAACTAAGGTCTTCAAAGGGCATGTTCATGCTGTCTCCCTCGAGGTAGGTTACCGGAATTCCCTTGTGGCTTCGGTGGCAAAAATCGATGGCCGACCGGGCAAAGTCCAGTCCCGTGGCCGATTTTGGCGCCATGGTTGAGGCCACGTGACGCAGGCCGCCGCCGCGCCCGGATCCAACCTCGAGCAGGTCCTTGCCGGCGGGGCTGGAGCGAGCCGTTAGGTAGTGGTACATTGCCCTGGACCTCCACTGAAATTGCGACTCGTCTAGGGTTCCAAATTCTTTGCGTTCGGCGTCACTGGGCTCATAGCCGTAGTTCATGAACCACCAATTCGCGTCGGGCAAAAGCTTTGGGAAGATCTCGTAGGCAAGCTTCCACAATCGCACGCGAAGTTTAGGAATGCGCACAATGCGAAAAAGTATGGATCCAAGGGCCATTGTGCTGTGGTTTAGAGGGGTCGGGCAAAAATTCCCGCGGTAAGATAGGGGTGAAAACCCGGAGCGGCAAACGGCCTAAGACCTAATCCTTAAGAGAGGCGCACTCTAAAGGTTCGCGGCAATCTTGGCCGACAGGAGGCAAAGCGGAATACCGCCGCCTGGGTGGGCGCTTCCCCCCACAAAATAGAGGTTGGTGATGCGGCGGTGGCGGTTTGGGTGGCGCAAAAAAGCCGCCATAGGCTTGTTGCTCGAGGAGCCATAGAGTGCTCCGCGATCGCTGCCGGTGCGGGCTTCAATGGTGGGCGGGTCAAGCAGGTCCTCGACCTCGATGAAGGGCTCAATGTCTACTCCAAGGGCACGCTGAATTTTTGCCAGTATGGCGGACCGCGCTTGCGCGCGCAGGGCAAGCCAATCCTGACCGTAGTTAGCGGGAGCATTGATCATGACAAACCAGTTCTCGCCTCCGGCAGGGGCCTCGCCCTCGAGGTCTTTGCTGGTAATGTGCACATACACGGTCGGGTCGTCGTGCAGCACCTTGCGCTCAAACAAATCGCGAAACTCCGCCTCGTAGTCGTTGGCAAAGAGGATGTTGTGCAGGTCGAGCTCGGGAAACTCCCGGCGCAGGCCCCAGTAAAAAATGAAGGCAGAGCTCGATCGCTCCTGGGCTAGGGTTTTTTCGGGCGCAGGAAGGTCCGGCATTAAACGGCGGTAGGTCGGGGTTACGTCCATATTGCTAATGACCACGTCGGCCGAAACGTCCGCGCCCTGAACGACAAGTCCGGTTGCACGCCGCCCCTCGACCCTGATGCGTTCCACGCCCTTGCCGTAGTGAAAGACCACGCCCTGACGCTGTGCTAGGGCCACTAGCGAATTGGTGATGGCCACCATGCCGCCGTAGGGAACGAAGGTACCAAAGCCGAACTCCAGGTGGGGAATCATGCTTAGGGTTCCGGGCGCTTGGTAGGGCGAGGAGCCGTTGTAGGTGGCAAATCGATCAAAAATCTGAATGGCCTTGGGGGTGCGGAACCGTTTTGCATGCACCCCATGCATGGTTTGGGTCAGTTTAAGACTAGGCAAAGCCGCCAGGGCAGGCAGGGCATCGAGCCGCAAATAGGTCGATGCCTTGTGCAGGGAACGCTCCAAAAAGAGGCCCTTGGTCGCCTCGTACTGACGCTTGGCCAGGGCGAGCTGGTCGATGATGTTGGCCGCAGGCTCCCCCAGGACCCTCTGGGCTTCTTCGGCGAAGGCTTCGGGGTCGCTGTGCGCGATCAAGCGGGTTCCGTCGTCCCAGAAGTAGCGGCACTCCTCGGTCTTTTTAAGGTAGTTGAAGTGGTCGCGCGGATTTTCTCCGCAAAGGGTGAAGAGTTCGTCTACCAAAAAGGGCAGGGTAAATAGGGATGGGCCTGCATCAAAGCGGTATTCGCCCAACTGAAATTCACTGAGCTTGCCCCCGGGGTAGGAATTCGCTTCAAAAACCTGCACCGCATAACCCTTGCGCGCCCAGCGAATGGCTGAGGCGATGCCGGCGATGCCGGCTCCGACTACGACTGCGGTGGATTGCTGTTGTTCCATTGTTCGATGGCGCGTCGAACGCTGCCCTGCTCCAATAGCAACGCGCGGGATTCGGATTCGTTCATCCCGGTTTGGTCGGCGACCATTCGGGCACCGCGCTCGAGGAGTTTGAGGTTGCTGAGCTGCATGTCGACCATGCGAGAGCCTTGAATGCGTCCCAACTGAATCATCACCGAGGTGCTGAGCATGTTAAGGAGCAACTTTTGGGCTGTTCCCGACTTCATTCGGGTGCTTCCGGTAACAAATTCAGGGCCTACCAC
>JABMNC010000033.1 GCA_013205365.1 Cryomorphaceae bacterium
GAGGTGCTGATTTGGCAGGATCCGATTCCCGCAGTGAACTACCCGACGGTGAGCGACGCGGCCCTAACCGCCCTCAAGGACAAGTTGCTGGCCTCTAGCTTGAGCCTCGCCGAATTGGTTTCAACGGCCTGGAGTTCGGCTTCAACCTACCGCGGTAGCGATATGCGCGGCGGATCCAACGGAGGTCGCCTGCGTCTTGCCCCCCAGAAGTACTGGGCGGCAAACCACCCCCAGCAGCTGCACAAGGTGCTTGACTTGCTTGAAGGAATTCAAAAAGAGTTTAACGCTGCCGGTTCTGCCAAGGTGTCTATGGCTGACCTCATCGTTCTAGGTGGCTGTGCTGCCATCGAGAAGGCCGCTAAGAATGCTGGACGCGACATTAAGGTTCCATTCACGCCCGGCCGTGCCGACGCCAGCCAGGAGCAGACCGACGTAGATTCGTTTGCGGTCTTGGAACCTATTGCTGACGGATTCCGCAACTACCATAAGGGTCACCTTGGTGCCATGGGCGAGCATCTCTTGGTCGACAAGGCCCAGCTCCTCGGCCTGACTGCACCCGAAATGACTGCGCTTGTGGGCGGACTTCGCGTACTTGGTGCCACCTGGGACGGCGGTACCCACGGCGTGCTCACCACTCGCCCAGGGACCCTGACCAACGACTTCTTCACCAACCTGCTCGACTTGTGCACGGTGTGGAAGTCTACCACAGCGCACCAAGACCACTTCGAAGGCCGCGACCGCAAGACCGGCGCCTTAAAGTGGACCGGCAGCCGTGCCGACCTGGTCTTTGGTTCTAATTCTGAGCTGCGAGCAGTATCTGAGGTTTATGCCTGCGCCGACGGCGCCGACAAGTTTGTTCACGACTTCGTGGCAGCTTGGGCCAAGGTCATGAATGCAGACCGCGCCTAACCTGCCGAAGGACAGGCTGAGCATAAGCAACATAGAGGGCCTCAATTGGGGCCCTTTTTACTTAAAACCTGCCCCGCACCATTTTATGCTTCTCTTAAATAAGCGCTGTTGCGCTATTGATTAATGCATCGAGCTCCTTGCGCAGCTCGGGGTCAACCAGGCCATCTTCGGCGTGGAACACTTCTTTAAATCGAGGGAGGGCCATGCTGCCAATAACCCTTGCCCCATGGCGCGGGAAGCGTTCGACAGCAGTTTGCAGCACCGTGGCACCGCCACGTGGACCAGGAGCGGCAGAAAGCAGTATCATGGGCTTATTCTCAAACATTTTAAGCTGGTGGCGCGAGGCCCAGTCAAATAGGTTTTTGAATCCGGCCGTGTAGGTACCGTTGTATTCGGCAAAAGAAACCACCAGGAGGTCTGCCGCGTTGAGCTCGTCCACAAACTGTCCCACGCTTGCGGGAATTCCAATTTCATTTTGACGCTCTACGGTATACACAGGCAGGTCGTAGTCGTTTAAATCCAAAACCCTTAGGCTATGGTCCCCGGGAATTTAAACTGAGACGTACTCCGCCCATTGGCGGTTGATGGAGGTGCGGCTGTAGGAGGCACCAAAGGCGGTAATTTTCATGGGCGCAAAGGTAGTTTAGGCAACTAGGCCGTCACCTATAAACTAATCAGCTCAGTCCTTCAATCCGCCCGGTGCCGTCAATTTTCATGTGTTCGGCCGATGGGACTTCTGGCAAGCCTGGCATCCGCAGCATATCACCCAGAAGCGGAACCACAAATCCCGCTCCCGAGCTGACCTCTAGCCCGCGCACCGTCACATTAAATCCGGATGGCCGTCCAATTTTTTTCTCGTCGTCGCTGAACGATTTCTGGGTTTTAGCCATGCACACCGGCAGGTCTCCGAGTCCGATTTCGCCCATGCGCTTCATGGCCGCCTTGGCCGCTGGCGCAAAAATGGCATCGTCTGCTCCATAGATTTGGGTCGCAATTTTGCGGATTTTTACCTCCATCGGGTCGGTTAATTCGTACGTAAACTTCGGCTGGACTGGCCCCTTGGACGCCGCCACAACGGCACGGGCAAGGTCTTCGGTTCCGGCTCCGCCATGGGCTCATCCCTCGCTGAGCACCGCCTGGACTCCGTATGCTGAGGCAGCACTCCGTATTGCGTTCTGCTCTTCGGGCGTATCGGCTGCAAAGGCGTTGATCGCAACCACCACGGGCAATCCGAAGGACTGAAGGTTTTCTATATGCTTGGCCATGTTGGCGCTTCCGCGGGCCACGGCCTCGGCATTGGGCACCCCGAGGTCGGCCAGGGCCACGCCTCCATGGTACTTGAGCGCGCGCACCGTGGCCACGAGCACCGCCACCGAGGGCTGGAGTTCGCCCGCGCGGCTCTTTAGGTTCAAGAACTTCTCTGCGCCCAAATCAGCGCCAAATCCCGCCTCGGTGACGACCCAGTCGGCATAGCCCAGAGCCATTCGAGTGGCAATCAAACTGTTGGTTCCCTGGGCGATGTTGGCAAAGGGTCCGCCGTGCAGAATGGCCGGGTTGCCCTCGAGCGTTTGTACCAGGTTGGGTTTGATGGCGTCGCGCATTAAAATGGCCATGGCGTCCGGAGCTTTTAAGTCCCTGGCAAACACCGGCTGGCGATCCCAGGTGTCGCCCACGTAGATGCGTCCGAAGCGCTCGCGCAAATCGACGAGGTCGAGGCTCATGCATAAGATGGCCATGACTTCAGACGCCGCGGTGATGTTGAATCCGCTTTCGCGCGGAACCCCGCCAGCCTTGCCGCCCAAGCCGATCACAAGGTTGCGAAGGGCTCGGTCGTTCATGTCCATTACCCGCTTCCAAACAATGGTCCGCGGGTCTAGCCCGACGCGGTTTTTGCGTTGTAAATCGTTGTCAATGAGCGCTGCGAGCAAGTTATTAGCCTTTTCTACGGCTGCAAAGTCGCCCGTGAAGTGCAGGTTGATGTCTTCCATCGGAATCACCTGCGATCGGCCGCCCCCGGCGGCTCCGCCCTTAATACCAAAGACGGGACCCAGTGAGGGTTCGCGCAGTGCCGCCGCAGCACGAAGGCCAATGCGGTTTAAGCCGTCGGTCAAGCCTACGGTCACGGTTGTCTTGCCTTCACCTGCCGGAGTCGGGCTGATTGCCGTCACCAGCACCAACTGCCCCTGGGGCTCGCGCAGGGCCTCGAGCGGAATCTTTGCCTTGGTCTTGCCGTAGGGCTCGAGCAGTTCGGGGTTGATTCCGAGTCGCGAAGCGATTTCGCCAATAGGCTGGGGCGTGACGGATCGTGCAATGTCGAGGTCAGTCATAGCTAAAAGTTTAACGGAAGAGCCAAACCGAAGTATGGGTTGAACCACAACGAATGAAGTAAACTCCATTTGCTAAGCCACTCGGCAGCAGCCAGGGCTCGTCGGCTTGCCAGTCTTTTACCTCCGCAACCAATTGCCCCTGAGCATTCAGAAGCTGGGCAAGGGGAATGCTTGAGCCGCGGTGTACGAGCGTTCCCCGGCTCGGATTGGGCCCAATCCATCTCGAGTTCTGCGAATTTTGACTCAGGCCAATACCTGAAATCACCACGTTGACTGAGGCGGAATCCATCGTTCCGCAGTTCCGGTACGCATACACCCAGGCCGTGTAGCTCCCGTTCGCCGCGTAGGGGTGCTGCAGCGTATCGCCCGGTAGGCTCGAAGCGGAACTTCCGTCGCCCAGCGTCCAATAAAGGGAATCCGCCCCTGCTCCGGTAAACCAAATCCGTGCGGTATCGAGTACCGAGCTCCAGCCGGCGCCGGCAGAAACACCGGGACAGGGAGTCCGATTAAGTCTATGGGCGAATGCAAGGCTGCCGTTGCCGCGGTCCTCAGCCCAAACCGCGGTCGCATTAAAACCACTGGTTCCGCTCAAATGAACCCGGCCCTTTGAAGTCGAAGAAATGCCCATAGGAACCGTATCTAAAATTGCTCCGGCCGTATCCAAAAACGCAGCAAGCAGGCGCACCGGAGTTCCACCGTTATTGAACCCGTCGCTGTACAACACTACCGGTTTGCTGTCGATAAAACCAAGGTCGCCGCGCGGACTCTGGTCCTTAGCACTGGGATTGAACAGCATTCGCCCTGAGCTTCCCCAAGGCGTGGCGCCTGTTCGGGCATGAATTTTTTGCAAAATGGTCCCCATTTGTCCTTGGCTCAATGGAGTTACCTCGGCGGCGACATAGAGCATAAAGTCGTCGGGCGCTAATCCCATAGTTAGGCTCCGTTCGTATTGGTTGTTGAGCGTTGAAACGTCCACGCCATTAAGGCCCCATGGTAATCCACCCAATGGATTAATTCGCTGAACCTTAGCCTGTAGGTCCGATCCTTGGGCCGCGGACATTCCAAAATAGGCCGTATCTCCACGCTGCACCAAAGGGAACCTTAAAAAGGAGTATACGTACCAACCGCTGGTAAGCGCTTTGGGCTGCAGCCATACGGCAGTCCCCGACGAAGTATAGCGCTGGGCATAGGGCAGCCCATAAGGGTTAAAACCGGACCATACATAATAAATCACCAGCACGTCGCCGTTGCTGTACTCCATCATCTCGCCAACGTTTACTTGACCTGATCCAGTAGGGGAGGCAATAGTTACGGCCGCAGGCCATGCAAAGCTACCAGCGGCGCTGATTTTACGAAGCTTGGCACCGCCGCCGTTGGCATCGAACCATCCGACCATTAGGTCTCCGCCCGCTAGCGGGAGCAGCTTCACATCGTATCCCTGCCCAAGCGCTATGCCCGAAGTGTTCCAAACGTGGTTGCCCATGCTGTCTAACCGATGCACTACGGCGTCGGTGTTGACTGTTCCGGTAAAGCCCAGATAGACATGCTCGTTGGCGTCCAGCCGCATGTCCCAGGTCACGGTCGAGGTCCCCATTGACGTGGTCGTGTTGAACTGCATTCCATTGGGTCCTAATCGCGGACTCCCGAGGTCGTTGAGTATTTGAAGCCTCGGACTGTAGCCACTTGACGTAGGCTGAAACATGGCAACATAGGTTCGCCCGCTTGGTCCAGTAATGGCCTGAAGGTCGTCGGTTATCCCCGTTGCCACTGGGCTATTCACCGCAGGATTGGGATTCCACTGAGCAAAGACTGGGATGATTGCGGCCAGCATTAAGGTGGACCAAAGTTTAAGGCGCATACGTTCTATTGAATTTTTATAAAGATACTCGGAGTCAGCGTTTAACAGGGGCCAATCTTGGGGGCACTCCCTAGCGGTTTTGGCTTCGGTAGGCCATGGCCGCGCCAATGAGCGCGACCGTGAAGGTGCCCTCGGCAAAAGTCCGCACGAGTAAGGCAAAGCAGACTAAGCCAAGCACCCAAGTCCAATGAAAGCCAATAATCCGAGCATAAGCAATGCCTAAGGCGATTTTAAGGACTGCATAAAGGTTTCGGACCCATTCAATCGCCAAAGGATCAAAGCCAAGAGCATGCTTTTCTTCGCCCACGATAATGCTCACCAGCATGGATGCCATTAAAAAGACAATGGTCCACAAAAAGAAGCGGCGTCCGCTGGTTATCGTGCCCCCATCCATCGGTCAATGCGGGGTTTGAGCATCCAAAGCACTATAATGGAACCATAAATAAACAAGCCAAACACGTATTTTATAAAAAAGAAGTAGGTATCGCCGCCGTGGTCGCGAAGGGCGACCAGCGAGCCAATGCGCACCACGTTAAACAACTGCACTACAAAAAGCCCTATAAATGCCTGAAGAAGCGAGCGCCAGGTCCAGCCTCCGATTCCGATGACGTAGGCCGCGTAAACAATGGCCAGTCGAAGTCCGTTGCAGCCTTCAAGAATGTTGACCATCCGGCCTTCGCGCCCTACATAGCAGCCGTCTAAGAAGCAGGACCATTCGCAGTCTGCCACGCCCAAAAAGCGCGCGGTTTCGTGGCTCAGTCGGCTAACCCAGTAGGTTACCATGTCGAGATCGCCATTTCGCTTAACCACCACCAAATAAAGGCTGTACAAAAAACTGAGCACAAAAAAGGTCAGCAAAAAGCGCAGCACAAAACCCAAGAAGGGTCGGTTTTTCTGGATCCAAAAAGCTAGTGCAGGCATGATAGTAAATACAGAACCCTAAGGTAAGCCCAAAGCAAATGGCGCCGGCACCACAAGTTTGCCAGGAAGGTCATCGAGTTTGCCGCCTTCGTGCCACAGCGATTCCGCCCAGCAAGAGCACAACGAGGCCGCCGTCCAGGGGCACCGGGGGTTGGGGTTCTGCCAGGCCGCGGGGCAGGGTTAAAACAGGCTCCGGCGGGTCAAACATCCCCTCAAAACTTGCCCTAAAAATGCTTTCTTGGCCCTCCATCTGAGCAAGCATCGGCGCGGAACCCATAAGGGCAAGTACAAAAATTAGTTTATTCATAGCAAATTAGGATTTAAGGATTATTTTTTGAGTATACCAGGCCCCTGCGCTGCGCCACCTAAGAACGTATGCTCCCTCGGGAAGATGGTGCGCAACCGGCTCGCCATTGATTCCGTAGCGCCGGAGTACTACCTGCCCGAGCATAGACAGCAGCTCAACGTCTTGAGCTTCAGGCGACCAAAGAATTCCCGTCGCAGTGCGCCAAAGGCAGTTCTTAGCTTCGGGCAGGGCCATTGAAGAACCCATCAATCGCCAATGCTGAATGCCCTGGAGCTCAAGGGTTAGGGGCCCTTGATCGAGTCGATAGGACTCGATTCCGTCGGTCAACCAAAGGGCAGAAGCCGCGCCAGTGCAGCCCACCTCAACCCGCACTGGGCTTGCAGCCTCGCTGCGAATCAGCAAAATTTCGGCGGGGTTCCAGCTCTTTGCGGCAGCATCGCCCGAGGGCGTTTCGACGACCCATCGCAAGGGAGATGGGCTTGCTCGAGCAGGGGCATCGCGCTCTAAATCCAAATCGGGCTGGGCAGAACCGTCCGGCATAATCCAAAGAGGCAGGTCGAGGTCCGGGTTCTCTAAAGCCTTTAAATTCAATCGTATGGGGTTTGGTCCGCCCGAACTGGCACCTAGTGCCCCTCGGTTGGCAAGAGTTAGGCTCGAGCCTTCCCCCTGCGCCCGAACCCAAAAACCCTGCAGGGGCGCAATAAAGCCCGACAGGCTTCCGCCGCTGGGGCTGTAGTAGGAGTAGCTGCCGATACCGCCCAAGGCCGAGGGATCCCAAATGGAGTAGCTCGCGTCCACGCCTAGTCTCGCCAAAGAGGCGAACTCCAAATTGCAGGCTAGGGGATTGCCCAGTAAATTCCAACCGTCCGTTACCGACGTAGAAAGGACGGTGCTCGTAGGGTTGGGATTATCCGCATAGCCCAGACTCCATTGAGACCATGGCTGCCGGGGAGCCGGCCCCTCAAGGCTAATCGTCCTGCTGCCAATGCCAAAGTAGCCCTGACCCCTTGACCCAAGACCTTGGCCGGCACTTCGGTACTCTCCGCTGTCGGAATTCCAGGAATAGAGGGCTGATTGGTTTGCGCCAGACAATCCGGTCACGCCGCGGTCCAAGGGACTGGAGAGCTGGTTCCAGCCAAGGTGGGGCCAAAACGTCTCGGCTCGGAGCGTTCCAGTACCCAGTCCCGCCGCACTCAGCCGCATTTGAGCTTGGCCGACGCTGTCTGCGTGGAGCACAAGCTCCCCGTCAAGCACCAGCCGTCCTCGAACATCAAGAGACCCGCCTGGTGCAACATCAACCCTCGTACCTGCCGCAACGCGCATGTTTGCGCAGACAAAGCCCAAACCCTGGTAGGGGCCTTGAACCAAGGCATTGTCTCCAGGCGACGGAGCGCCATTGCTCCATTGCTGGCCATTCCAAACCCTAGGAGCCAGTTCGCTACCCCGGAGCTTGAGGTCGTCCCATCGCCAAGTTCCTGAGGTACTGTAATTCTGAGAACTCGTCGTAGGGTTGGCGCGCATTCCCTGGTAGGCCTGATTGGCCCCGTAGCTGCCGCCAAAATTGCTGAATGGCAGGGGAGAAAACACCGACACCAGGCGAATCCAAACGAGCTCATGCCCCTGGGCCCCCGGCAAATAAGCATTAAACGGAACCCAAACGTCAAAGGGACCCCATCCGCTGTCGGGCGCCCAAACATTGGTCCAGGTGGATCCGAGGTCGGTTGACGCGTCAATGCGCCACCAACGCGACGACGTAGAAGAGCCCCGGAGCAGCCCCTGGATCCAAACGCTATCCATCCCAAGGGTATTGGCTTCAAGGAGCAGTCCTCGTTCTGCCGAGCCGGTTGCCTGCGGAGCAAAACTTCGGAGCGAAATGGACTTGCCGGCCCCGACTCCCTGCACGTAGGAATGAACGACGTTCTCTGCCGAGCACAGGGCAAAGCCGCTGTCGGCTTGGGTTTGTTCCGTATTAAAATGCCAAGAGGCAATGGACTGGCAGGTTGCGGGTTCGGTGCTGCACAAAAATGCCGAGAGGCAAAGCGTCGGCAGGACCAAACAAGAGGAAAAAGGTTTCATAGGAGCAGGGGTTTAATTCCGCCAAGCTCCGAAGAGGCAGGGACCGCAATCGTCCCTTAAACGTAAGTAAACGACTAGCTTTTAGCCAGAACGATCCGAACCTGGGCTACCATAGCATCTCCCTGCTCTGCCTTTAGCCAGTACATTCCGGCCGGCAGGTGGCCAACTTCCCAGGTAAACTGACGTTGGCTCGAAGAAAGATTTTTTACTTCTACCCGACGGCCAAGCATGTCATAAAGGCTTAGAGAGACCGGCTGTGGTCCGCTCAATTCCAACTGCCCGCGCATGACCCCTTGAACCGGGTTGGGGTAAACGACTAAATTGGGGTTGGTACCAGACATCATAAAGGCCTGGCTGCTCACGACCAGCAGCACTGCGGATATCCATTGAACAAGGCCTTTCATATGCAGCAAACCTACAAAAAATTATAAATCAATAACCTCTTCAGCCACCGGATACTCCTGAAAAACAAAACGAATCATGCCTTCGCTGTGGATTTCATAGACCCAACCGGGCTCTAAGCCGGCCTCAATCGAAGCCTTGGTGAGCATTGGGTAGGCGCGCATAGCCCCAACCATTATGGCTAAGTCGTTGGGTTTGGCAAAATCAATCCAAAGGGCTCGTCCTTCTGGAATGCGCTCCAGCCTCAAATCGGCGAAGTCCATGGTTCCAAGGTTTTCAGTAGTTCGGCCGAGAACGACGCCTGCATAGCTCAGAAGTGAATCCTCTTCAACCTCCTCGGGATTGGAATAGTAAATGCCAATCATTTCGTCCGAAGAAAGTCCGAGGGAATCTGCGGTTGTTTGGGCTCGCTTAAAGGCGGCTCCTATTTTTTGAAAAGGGCCGGTATGGTCGTATCCCGCCACTACGTAACCACCCTGAACAGAGTCGTTTATCT
Source organism: Cryomorphaceae bacterium (assembly GCA_013205365.1). Taxonomy (GTDB): domain Bacteria; phylum Bacteroidota; class Bacteroidia; order Flavobacteriales; family Schleiferiaceae; genus TMED14. Next base: position 9,297 of record JABMNC010000033.1, read on the forward strand.
GAAGTTTTGTGAAAGCGCCAAGCCAAGCGGCCAGGCCTGCAATGAGAAGGAAGAGGGCAGCAATTGCCCACAAAAGCTTGCGTACCATATGGCAAAGGTACGATGGCAGCGTATCAAAAAAAGCGAGCATTCGCTGCAGGGGATTCCGTGAATACCAGCAGGATTGTCGGCGATTTCTCTACCAAAAATTAGGCTCGTTTTTCTGCTTAGCAAGCACAAATCTCCCGCTTATCTTTGTCCCCTATGTTTTCATTCTTCCGCAAAAAGTCTGAGCTCGACCAGCTCACCGACCAGTACCGAGCGCTCTTAGAGGAGTCGTTTAAATTGTCTACTACCGACCGCAGGGCATCGGACCTCAAACGTGCCGAAGCCGAGGAGGTAGCAGTCAAGATGGAAGAACTTCAAAAAAACGCGAAATAGTGGCTCGCAACCTCGAGGGAGCTCGGGTTACGGTGTATTGCGCAGGGTCTGCACGGGTTGCGCCGCACTACCTCGACGGCGCCAGCGAACTGGCAAAGGATTTAGTAGACGCGGGAGCCACACTCGTTTTTGGTGGTGGTAAAACCGGACTTATGGGCCATATTGCCTCCGAGGTAATCAGGCTTGGTGGCCACGTTTCTGGCATCATGCCCCGGTTTTTAAAAGATATTGAAATGGACCATCCGCTGGTCACGGATTTTACCTTGGTAGACACGATGGCCGAGCGAAAGGCCGCACTCTTGGCTGGCACAGAGGGCATCATTGCCCTGCCCGGGGGCTGCGGGACCCTTGAGGAATTGCTTGAAGCAATTACCCTAAAGCGGCTTGGGCAGTACCTCAAACCCATTGTGATAGTAAACCAAAATGGTTTTTATGATGACCTGCTGCGCCAACTAGCCCGCATGGTAGACGAGGAGTTCATGAACCCAGAGCATCTGCACTTATGGGTGGCAGTGGACCATCCTCACGACGCGATAAAGGCCATTTTAGCCACGCCAGACCTGAGTGCCGCGGTGCTCAGCCGTGCGGCTGTGCAAGCAAAGTAGCCTGATGGCATAATTTAATGCTTCGATAATTTGAGCATCGGTGCATTGTCGCTACTTTTGTCCTTCAAAATATTTCAAAAAGTTTAATTCAACTCGCAAAACCCTCATGAAAAAGGTCATCGCCCTGTTCTTTGCTGCAGGAATTCTATTTACTCAGCCCATCTTGGCTCAAGAGGCCACTGCAACAGAGCAGGCAGTCGCAACGGATTCTAATGCTGCTCAAGCAGATACAACCGCTGCTGCAGCGACCGAAGAGAGTGCCCCCGAAGTGGAGGCTGAAGCTAGCTTCACGCAGGTTCTTAAGGATAAATTCATCGAAGGAGATCCTTTGTGGATGGCTCCGGTTTTGCTTACCCTGATTTTGGGTCTTGCCATTGCCATCGAGCGAGTACTCTTTCTTGCAATGTCCAACAACAACAACGATAAGCTTCTTGAGGACGTTAAGTCGGCCCTAGCTAGCGGCGGTAAGACTGCGGCCCTTGAGGTTTGCCGCAATACCCGCGGACCCGTTGCGTCAATCTTTTACCAAGGCTTAGATAAGATGGACGACGGAATCGATATGGTCGACAAGGCCATCGTGAGTTTGGGTTCCGTAGAAAACGGAAAACTTGAGCGCGGTGTTTCTTGGATTTCCCTGTTCATCGCCCTTGCCCCCATGCTCGGGTTTATGGGTACGGTAATCGGTATGATTCAAGCCTTTGATGCCATTGAGGCAGCGGGCGACATCAGCCCTTCATTGGTTGCAGGCGGTATCAAAGTGGCTCTTTTGACCACGGTATTCGGTCTTATAGCAGCCATGATTCTTCAGATCTTCTACAACTTGATTGTAGCCATGATTGACAATTTGGTGAATAAGATGGAGGATGCTTCAATTACCTTCTTGGATATTGTTGCAGCCCACATTAAAAAGTAATAGCCATTATGACCTTTGATAAAATTAGTCGACTTCTTGCCGTAGTCCTCGGGGGTATTGGCTTGGTGTTTACCCTGCTTATTTTCTTTGGCGGAGAGTCTTCATTAGAAACCAACGTTAGTGCGTCAATTTGGATTTCCATTGCGATGTTTCTGGTTGCGATAGCGTTAGCCGTATTTAGCGCCGTGCGCGGTATGGTCATCAATCCAGCGTCCCTTCGCGGTTCCCTTATTGGTTTTGGTGCCCTAGCGGCAATTCTTGCCGTGAGCTACATGATTTCTTCGGGCGCGGACTATGAATCCTACAAAAACATTTCGGAGAGCGGATCACGTTGGGTTTCCACTGGTTTGAATGCGACCTACATCATGACCCTTCTTTCTGTTGGGGCTATTTTGTTCTCGTCCCTCATCCGACTGCGCAAATAAGACCTACTCATGGCCAGTAAAAAACGTCCAGTACCTGAAATCAACGCAGGCTCGATGGCAGATATAGCCTTCTTGCTGCTCATTTTTTTCTTAGTTACTACGACGATGGACGTAGACAAGGGCTTGCTAGTCAAACTACCCCCCTGGACCGAAGAGAGTTCTGAGGAACAAGACATTAAAGAGAAAAATATTTTTGTGGTTCTCGTTAATTCTCAAGATCAGTTGCTTATAGAAGAAGAGTATGCTGCGCTCGAAGACGTGCGTCGCCTAGCTAAAGAATTTATTGACAACAATGGCGACGGCAGCTGCGAGGATTGCCGCGGCCTGCGCGACCCTAATTCTTCAGACAATCCCAAAAAGGCGGTTATTTCGATTCAAAACGACCGCGGAACAAGCTACAAAATTTTTGTTGCGGTGCGGAATGAGCTTCTTGGGGCATATTCAGAGCTGCGCAATGACATCGCTCAGCGCAAATTTGGACGCGACTACGACGAACTCAGCGAAGGCGATATAGAATTGATAAATGAAGTTTATCCGCAGTTTATTTCTGAGGCCGAACCCGTCAAAATTGGAGGATAATGCCATTTAAAAAGAAAAAGAAGATTGAAACGCCTCCAGTATCTACGGCGTCCCTTCCTGATATTGTGTTCATGCTGCTGTTTTTCTTCATGGTTACCACGACCATGCGAGAGGTGACGCTTTTGGTGAAATTAAAGAAGCCTCAGGCCACCGAAATTCAAAAGCTAGAGCGCAAGGACTTGACTACTTACATCTATATTGGTGCTCCCACGAATGCCGCCCTCGGCAACGAGCCCCGCATTCAGCTTGCCGACCAGCTCGCTAGTGTGGCTGACGTGCAGCAGTGGGTTATTCTTCAGCGCGAAGAGGTGAACGAAGCCGAGCGTCCAAAATTTACCGTGTCTATTAAGTCAGACATTGATGCCAAGATGGGTTTGATTAGCGACATCAAGCAAGAGCTGCGCAAGGCGCAGGCACTCAAGCTGTCCTACTCTGCAAACCCTGCATCCTCCGCAGAGGAGATGTTTAAGGCCTACCGCTAAAATCCTATTGTTGGCTGGCAAGGGGTCTTGCTAGACGCCTTGCATTGGCTTCGTTTATTTTAGGCTTTGTTTCGGGTCCTTTAGTCCTAGTTTTGCTTCATGGGGAATATTTTTAAATCGGACTTTATCTTCTTGGGTTTAGTCATTATCGCCTCCTTGCTTTTTGTCTCTGGGCTCGGAAGCTCCGCGATAATGGGCCTTCTGGGCTACTCAGGCCTTTCTCTTGCTGAGGTGATGGCCCGTACCGAACTCAATGCAAGCCGTGCAATTTTAGCCCAACAGGGTCTCGGATCGCTCGCGATTTTCTTGATTCCAGGCGTTGCCATGCTCCAGCGCTGGGCCTATCAAGAGGCACGCGAGCTTCCAGTTGAATCGCCTGCACTGGAACGTCCGCAGTGGACACTAAAGCAAAGCATCCTTGCCTGGGCCTTGCTCCCGGCGCTGCTTCCCATGCTCGAGTGGCTCACAGGGCGCTGGGTTTTGTTTTTAGAGACTACCGCTTGGGGCGCAGAGGCCATAGCTCGGTCTGAAGAGCAGGCGACGCTTGTGGAGCGCCTGCTTTTTTTGCCCCATTGGGGCGACCAAGTTTTAGCCGTCGTGGTTTTTGTCCTCATAGCGGCAGTGGGCGAGGAGCTGTTTTTTCGCGGAGCGCTTCAGCGCATCATCCGCAGCAGGATGGGTGCTTCTTCGGTATTCGCCTCGGCGGCCCTCTTCGCTGCCTTTCACTTTGATCTGCTGCACCTCCCCTTTTTGGTGATCGCAGGCCTGGCCCTGGCCTGGCTTTTTGAGCTTAGCGGTCGCCTCTGGGTGCCCTTGGTCGCTCACGTGATTCACAACGCACTAACCTACGTGCAAGCGCTTGAATCGGGTCCGGGTACCTATGCTCACATAAGTCCGGTCCCCTTTACCTGGATGGTTGTGGCCAGTGCGCTGGCGAGCGTAGCCATTTTTATGGTGATCCGCCGCAAATAGGTATTTTTGTGCCGTGGTAAAAATTGCCGACATCGAGCTTCCGGATTTTCCGCTGCTGCTTGCGCCTATGGAAGACGTGAGCGATCCGCCCTTTAGGGCATTGTGCAAGGAGAACGGCGCCGATTTGATGTACACCGAATTCATTTCGAGCGAGGGCTTGATTCGCGATGCGGTAAAGTCCCGCGCCAAGCTCGATATTTTTGAGTACGAGCGCCCTATAGGAATCCAAATTTTTGGTGCGGAACTCGAGAGCATGATCGAGGCTGCCCTCATTTGCGCGGAGGCCAACCCCGACTTAATAGACATTAACTACGGATGTCCGGTAAAAAAAGTCGTGTGCAAGGGTGCCGGGGCGAGCATGCTCCAAGACATTCCCAAGATGGTGCGCCTCACGCAGGCCATTGTCAACGCAGTAGACAAGCCGGTCACGGTCAAGACCCGCCTCGGTTGGGACGACAGCAGCAAGAACGTGGTTGAGGTGGCAGAACGCCTGCAAGACATAGGCATCAAGGCCATTAGCATCCACGGCCGCACGCGCAGCCAGATGTACAAGGGCGATGCCGACTGGTCGCTCATTGCGCAGGTGAAGAATAACCCGAGAATGCACATCCCCGTCTTTGGCAACGGAGACATTGACAGCCCCGAGAAGGTGCTGGCTGCACGCGACCGCTTTGGGGTCGACGGCGTCATGATTGGCCGGGCAACCATTGGCTACCCTTGGTTTTTTAACGAAGTCAAGCACTTTTTGGCCACCGGAGAGCACCTTGACCCACCGACCTTAAACGAGCGCGCCAACGCGGCCCAGCGCCATCTGGACCTGTCGGTGCAGTGGAAGGGAGAGAAGCTCGCCATCGCCGAAATGCGCAGGCACTATGGCAACTACTTTAGAAATTATCCCAACTTCAAGGAACTCCGCCAGACTTTGGTGACCTGCGATTCGCTGGAACTTCTAAACGAAACCTTTGACGAGATTCGCGGCAACTATGCGCTGCGCAACAGCCTGGTGTCAGAACCTGCCTGACGGCCTGCAAGCCAAGCTAAGCAGGAGCCGATCAGCCCAACCAAAACCAAGACGGCCAGAGATTGGGCCAGGTCCCATCGCACGGGGTAGGCATTGACCAGGTAGCCGTCACCGAGCTGCAGCAGGCCCCATTTCGCTTGGGCGCCAACCACCGCTGCGCCGAGTGCAAAGCCAGAGAAGGCTCCCAGAATGCTTAACCAGATTCCGCTCCAAGTGAATGCTGCGCGTATTTGTTCCGCGGGCATGCCCAGGGCCGCAAGCATGGCGCGCTGGCCCTGCTTCTCAATAATGATGAGGCTTGCCGCCGCATAAAGCCCGAGGGATGCAATCAGCACGATAAAGCCTAAAATGGCGGTGGTCACGAGCCCCTCGCTGCGCAAAACTTGAAACATAGC
>JABMNC010000003.1 GCA_013205365.1 Cryomorphaceae bacterium
TCGGACTGCGACGTCTCGCTGACCTACCACAAAAACAACCGCAAACTCGTCTGCCACTACTGCGGCCTGCACAAAGACCTGCCCGAAACCTGCCCTCAATGCCGCCAAACGGCCTGGGATTGGCGCGGACTCGGAACCGAGCGCATCGAAGAAGAAGTGGAAGCGCTTTTTCCTGAAGCCCGCATCTTGCGCGTGGATTCGGACTCGACACGGAGCAAGCGCGCCATGACCGACTTTTTGCAGTGGATGGAATCCGGAGAAATAGACCTTGTCGTCGGAACCCAAATGGTCGGCAAGGGCCTGGACCTCGCCGGCTTGGCCCTGGCTGTAGTAACCAACGCGGACCCTATGCTCAGCCGCCCCGACTTTAGGGCCCATGAGCGGGCTTTCCAGCTCCTGCTCCAGGTTGCAGGGCGCACCGGACGTCGCGATCGACGCGGACTCATGCTGGTTCAAACCACTACCCCGGGTCATCCGGTGCTTCAGCGCGTGGCCGACCACGACGTGCCAGGAATGATGGAGCTAATTCTTAGCGACCGCAAGGAATTTCATTATCCGCCCTTTGCGCGCATGGTCCGCATTGAACTGCGCCACCGAAGAGAGTTTGTGGCTCGCGACGTGGCAAACTACCTCGCCCAGCAGCTGCTGGGGGCATTAGGTGGTGGAATACTGGGACCCGACGCGCCGCCGGTCGCCCGAGTTCAGGGCCTTTACCGCCAGCATTTGTGGGTTAAACTGCCCGTTGGGGGCAGCGTAAAAGCGACCAAACGCCGCCTACTCAAAGAGATTGATGGCCTGACCTTCTACCCCCAAGGGCGAAGCGTTCGCGTGGTCGTAGACGTAGACCCGATTAACTAAAAGGCCCTGGCTTACGCCTAGCTCAGGCGCTCGAGCACCATGGCTGAAGCACCGCCGCCGCCGTTGCAGATTCCGGCCGCGCCGTAGCGAGCCTGACGGTCCTGAAGCACGTGAATCAGCGTCACGAGGATGCGCGCTCCAGATGCTCCGAGCGGATGACCCAGGGCCACGGCTCCGCCGTGCACGTTGGTTTGGTTGGCGCTAATTCCGAGCAAATCGATGTTGACCAGACCCACCACGCTGAATGCTTCGTTGAGCTCAAAAAATTCGATGTCGCTGACGGCGATTCCGGCGCGCTTTGCGGCCAAGGGAACCGCTTTGGCCGGAGCCGTCGTAAACCACTCGGGCTCGTGGGCCGCGTCGGCGGAACCTGCGATACGGGCCAGGGGCTTGAGGCCAAGCTGGGCGGCCTTTTCTTCTGACATCAGGACCAGTGCGGCAGCACCGTCGTTAAGCGTAGAGGCGTTGGCAGCAGTTACGGTTCCGTCTTTGCTAAAGGCCGGGCGAAGCGAAGCGACCTTGTCGCGCATCACGTTGCTGTATTCTTCGTCGTGGGCGACCTGCACCACGTTGCCTTTGCGGTCTTTGACTTCAACCGGAACCACTTCCTGATCAAACTTACCCGCCGCCCATGCTGCCGCGCTGCGGTCGTAGGACTCTAGTGCAAACGCATCCTGCTGCTCTCGGCTGTAGTGGTGCTCTTTGGCGCAGAGGTCGGCGCAGACGCCCATCACTTGCTGGTCGTAGACGTTCATCAGACCGTCCCTGGTCAAACCGTCCACCAGGGTGGTGTTGCCAAACTTGGTTCCGAGTCGGCTGCCGGGCAGGTAGTGCGGAACCTGCGACATGTTCTCCATTCCGCCCGCGACAACCACATCGGCGTGCCCGAGCGCAATGGCTTGGGCGCCCAATGCTACGGCCTTCATTCCTGAGGCACATACTTTGTTGATGGTGCTGCATGCCACGGTGTTGGGCAATCCTGCACCCAGTGCGGCCTGCCGAGCCGGAGCCTGTCCGACGTTCGCCTGCAGCACGCATCCCATTAAAACTTCGTCAACTTCCTTAGGGTCAAGTTTTATTTTATCAAGCGCTCCGCGTATGGCAACGGACCCTAATTCGGTGGCACTGATGCTGCTAAGGCTGCCCATAAAGCTCCCGATTGGGGTACGAACGGCCGACACGATTACTACGTTTTTCATTGTTTTGAGGTTGGGTCGCTAAGATACAGTCCGCTTATGGTTAATCCCGGTCTAGGTGTATATTTGCAGCCCTTCAGCCAGGGCTTAACCGCCCTTAACTTGAATCCCGGTGAGGTGGGTGAGAGGCTGAAACCAGTAGTTTGCTAAACTGCCGTACGGGTAACTGTACCGCGGGTTCGAATCCCGCCCTCACCGCTGAAAATCAAGCATTGAGCTTGAAAACCCGCCCCGAAAGGGCGGGTTTTTTTATGCCCTGTGCGCATCGAAATGTATTTCAGTAAGCTTTGGGCATAAAAAAACGGCACCGGCGCAAGCCGGTGGGTTTTCATTCTCAATGCGAGGAGTGGCAGCAGGTTCACACCCCACGGGAACGCCGAAGGCAATCCCACCCTCACCGCCAGCACTAACCAAGCGCACTGAAACCAGCCCCCGGGCTGGTTTTTTTTATGGGCGCAGCGCACCGAGTCAAACATTGTGTTTAGCGAGGTGCGCTGCGCCCAAAAAGACGTCGACGCGAAGCGCGTCGACACCGTGCGCTTGGGTTGCGGTGAGCGACCCACCCCCTCGGGAACGCCGAAGGCAATCCCGCCCTCACCGCCAGCGCTAACCAAGCGCACTGAAACCAGCCCCCGGGCTGGTTCACAAGGGACGAAAAACCTTTAAAACAGGCTCAAGTAATCTTTAAAAACATAGACTCTTTTCCTTTTTGCGCCAGAAACCTCATGCAGTATCCCTAGGTTTTCAAGTTCATGCAATAAGGTATATGCGGTGGGGGAGGTCACTTGGGTTACATCAACAACCTTTGCGGCATTGATAATTGGCTTTGTGTATAGGTATTCAACAATCTTCAGTGCATTCGCGGTGCGCGATCCAAGTGTTTGAAGCTTTGCGTCTACCTCGGCCTGAAGCTTAAGTATGTTATCAAAGGTGTTGATGCTGGCTCTACTCGTTTCAAGCACACCTACGAGAAAAAACTTAAGCCATTGCTTCAAATCTCCTTTGTTGCTGACTGCGCCAAGGTTGTCGTAGTATAGTGTTCGGTTCCGCTCAAAGAAATCCGAGAGGTACAATACTGGTCGTTTTAAGAGCCCACGTTCTACTAAATACAAGGTGATGAGCAAACGGCCAATCCGCCCATTTCCATCAAGAAATGGGTGAATGGTTTCAAACTGATAGTGGAGAAGGGCCACCTTGATAAGATCTGGCACAAAGTAGGTTTGGTCATGGCAAAACGTTTCCCAGTCGCTCATGAGTCGCCCGATTTCGCCCGGGTGCGGAGGGATGAATTTTGCGTCGGAAATGCTCGCGCCACCAATCCAATTCTGACTGCTGCGAAATTCCCCAGGTAATTTGTGCCTCCCTCGGACTCCCTGAAGAAGGATTGCGTGGGTATCTCGAATGAGGCGTGACGAGATTGGTAGTTGCTTCAGTTTGGCGATAGCTTGGTTCATGGCTTGGATGTAATTCTGCACCTCTTGCCAATCGTCTTTGGATGACGTAACGTCTTGTTTGTCCAAGAAGACCTCCTCAATGTTGGTTTGTGTTCCTTCGATTCGGCTTGACTGAGTTGCCTCCTTGACGGTATGCATGTGAATGAACAGATCTATATTGGGGATGTATTCTGAATACATATCCAAACGGCCCAGCTCCCGATCGGCCTGACTGAGCAGTCCAATGAGCTCCATGTCCGTGATTTGCCATTGCCGATTCAACACCGTTGGTAAGAAGCTCTTGTAGTGACCCTGATTTATGTATCCACCCGGATTAAAGTTGTTCACGGAATTTTTATTAGGAGTAAAATAAGTTAAAAATATAGAAAAAAATTTAAATATTGATAAATTAAATTAAAATATGTGATAATAATTTAATTAAACCCCCTGGCTGTTGATAAGGTGAGGTAGTGCTGAATCGGTTCAATTGATGTAACTCAGTACCTGCAATCAAAACGTGTTAGGTCTAGTGCCTCCAAGACAGTTCCCAATAACTCAACATACATTTTGCCAAGTTCACGCTTAGTATTTCTGCATTCCTATACCCATCATCCATTGCATATATATAAAAACCTCATTTTCTATACATGACCCCGGTCTCAACCCCCCGAGGCCATTCCGCATTAACCCCGATCCCTACCTTCGCAGCCTAACCCATACCAACCATGCTTCACGTCGGCCTTACCGGATCCATCGGCAGCGGAAAATCCACCGCCGCCAAAGCCTTTGAAGA
>JABMNC010000034.1 GCA_013205365.1 Cryomorphaceae bacterium
CGCAAGCAGCCCAAGGCCTTTGTTTGGGTAGTTTTAGGGGGCGGAATGCTGCGCATGCTTCTGGGTGTGGCGACTATTGTTCTACCCCTTAGTATGCGCCAGCCCGAGGGCTACCGTGCCCAGGCCCTTCAGTTTGCCGCGCTTTTTTTTGTTGCCACCCTTTTTGAAACTTGGGTCGCGGTAAAACGAGCAAATAGCCTGCAGTAAAAGGGCTCTTCCTTACTATCTTTGCCGCGCAATTCGAGATAATGTTTTTACGCTACTGCTTACTGTTTTTTGCCGCCAGCGCTGGGTCATTGGTAGCATCCTCGGACTCTAAACTGTCTGAGCAGCATAGCGTGGGTTCGTCTCAAGGCCATGAGAGCCATGCCGCCGAGGCTCATGACGGCGACCACGCTGCATCGGAGCCAGATGAGGCGGTCTTCAATCCAAAAGAAATGATCATGCATCACATTGCAGACAGTCATGGCTGGCACATAATGGATTGGAATGAAAGAGAAATCGGCATTCCCTTGCCTGTTATTCTTTGGACCCGCGAAGGATTGGTAGTTTTTTCGTCTTCGTTGTTCCATCACGACAGCGAGGGAATGCATGTGGCGGAGTCCGGCGGACAGCGCTTTGTAAACCTTCACGAGAAAATCTACTACGCATCCGACGCGCCCAACGAGCATGGAATTTATGCCCAGGCAGATCCAATTACCCACGAGGTTACCAACGTACAACCCTGGGATATTTCGATAACTAAAAACGTAGCCTCGCTCTTTGTTAGCGCAGTAATTATCCTCGTCCTTTTTACAAGGGCTGCCAAGTTCTACGCCAAAAACAGTGATGCTGCGCCCCGAGGTCTTGCCGGTTTTGTAGAGCCCCTTGTGGTTTTTGTGCGCGACGACATTGCTAAAAATAATATTGGTCCGCACTACAAGAAGTTTGTGCCTCTTTTGCTCACCATCTTCTTCTTCATTTGGGTTAATAACCTGATGGGCTTAGTGCCATTTTTCCCTGGTGGAGCCAATGTTACTGGCAACATTGCCGTAACCATGGTTTTGGCCTTTGTGGCTTTTGTAGTCACTAACTTCAATGGGAAACGACATTACTGGAATCACATTCTTTGGATGCCAGGCCTGCCTGTGGCGGTTAAGCCATTGCTTGCCATTGTGGAAATTATTGGCATATTCACCAAGCCTTTTTCGTTGATGATTCGTCTTTTTGCCAACATCACCGCAGGACACATCATTGTTTTAAGTCTAGTTTCTCTAATTTTCATTTTTGAAACCCTTTGGGTTAGTCCTGTCTCCGTATTGCTCACCCTCTTCATTTCTGTTTTAGAGCTCTTGGTAACGGCGTTGCAGGCTTATATTTTTACTCTTTTGACCGCGCTCTACCTTGGGGCCGCATTGCAGGAAGAGCACCATTAAACGTTAATTTTAATTCAAATCCCTAATATCTTACTATCATGACCGGAAGTATCGCAGCACTTGGAGCAGGTTTAGCCGTTATCGGCATTGGCATCGGCATTGGCCTAATTGGCGGTCGCGCCATGGAGGCAATTGCGCGCCAGCCAGAAGCCACAGGCAAAATTCAAACTAATATGATCATCTTATCAGCGTTGATCGAAGGGGCCGGCTTGTTTGGCATCGTCGTAGCGTTGTTGGGTATTTAATACTAAAGCAGTCTTCGGCGCACGCTGCCCTATGGCGACGATGCGTCTTTAATGCACATTTTTTAATCGAAGAAACGCCGTACAATGGGTATCGTAACTCCAGGCTTTGGCCTCATTTTTTGGACAACGCTGACGTTTTTCCTCCTGCTTTTCCTTTTGGCGAAGTTTGCGTGGAAGCCGATTCTCCAAGCCGTTCAAGACCGCGAAGAGTCCATCAACGCAGCCTTGAAGGCAGCCGAGTCGGCTAAGTCTGAGGTTGCCGCGCTTCAAAACAGCAGCGAGCAACTACTCAAAGAGGCTCGTGAGGCTCGTGAGGCTATGCTCAAGGAGGCTCGAAGCATGCGCGACAAAACCATCGCTGACGCCAAGGAGGCCGCTTCTGAAGAGGCCTCTAAGGTTCTAGAGCTGGCGCGCATTCAAATCGACAACGAGAAGAAGGCCGCTATGGCCGAGGTTAAAAACCAAGTGGCTCAATTGGCCATTGACATGTCGGAACGCATTTTGCGCGCCGAGCTTAAGGACGCACAGGCCCAGCGGGCACTCGTCGACAGGGCAATGCTAGACCTTAAATCCAGCAACTAGGTTATGGGCTCAATGCGCGTTTCGAACCGCTACGCCAAGGCGCTCCTGGATCTCGCTCGCGAGCGTCAGGCCCTTGATGCAGTGAAGCAAGACAGCGACCTGCTCCTTGCGGTGATTCAAGACAGCCGCGACCTGCGCAGCTTTCTCAAAAGCCCGATCATTAAGCCCGACCAAAAAATAAAGACGCTTAAGTCGGCCTTCGCAGGCCAGCTTAATGACCTGACCGATGCCTTTTTGGAGCTGCTGGTCAAGCATTCCCGAGAGGAGCACCTTCAGGGCATCCTCCAGAACTACAACAGCCTCTACTTTACCGAGCGCAACGTGATTCGGGCGCGCATCACCGCAGCGAGTCCTCTTGAAGCGGACCAAGTGGCTCGTCTTCTTGCCCTACTTAAAACGCCAGAGTCTTCTGACGTGCAGCTGGAGCAGGTCGTGGACGAATCCCTAATCGGAGGCTTTGTGCTTCGCGTGGCCGACCAGCAAGTGGACGCCTCCGTAGCGACGGCTCTTGCCACCCTAGATCGTGAATTCCAGAAAAACTTATACATCGCCGATTTTTAAACTACCACCCCATGTCAAACGTAAAACCTGCAGAGATCTCAGCCATACTGCGCCAGCAACTGTCTGGTTTCGCATCCGAAGCGCAGCTTGAAGAAGTTGGAACCGTACTTCAAATTGGCGACGGTATTGCCCGAGCTTATGGAATGGACAATGCCCAGTCGGGAGAACTCGTAGAGTTCGAGAACGGCCTGCGCGGAATCGTTCTGAACCTCGAAGAAGACAACGTTGGTATCGTGCTTTTGGGCCCTGCAGAGGGCATCAAAGAGGGCTCTACGGTAAAGCGTACCGGAGTCATCGCATCGATTAACGTGGGCGAAGGCATGGTGGGCCGGGTGGTTGATACCCTCGGGAACCCCATTGACGGCAAGGGCCCGATTGAAGGCGAGCGTTTTGAGATGCCCCTGGAGCGCAAGGCGCCGGGCGTAATTTACCGACAGCCAGTAAACGAGCCTCTTCAAACGGGAATCAAAGCCATTGACGCCATGATTCCGATTGGCCGAGGCCAGCGCGAGCTCATCATTGGCGATCGCCAGACGGGCAAGACCACCGTCGCCATCGACACCATTATTAACCAGCGCGAATTCTACGACAAGGGAGAGCCCGTATACTGCATCTATGTGGCCATTGGCCAGAAGGGATCAACGGTTGCGGCCCTGGCCAAGAACCTCGAAGACAAGGGAGCCATGGCCTACACGACCATCGTGGCTTCGAACGCAGCAGACCCTGCGCCCCTGCAGTTTTTTGCTCCCTTCGCGGGCGCTGCCATCGGAGAGTTCTTTCGCGATACCGGTCGCCCGGCCTTGATTATTTACGATGACCTCTCCAAGCAGGCCGTTGCCTACCGCGAGGTATCGCTTCTGCTCCGCCGCCCCCCGGGCCGCGAAGCCTACCCTGGAGACGTTTTTTACCTGCACAGCCGACTGCTCGAGCGTGCGGCTAAGATCATCAAGGACGACGCTGTTGCCTCTCAGATGAACGACCTACCCCCCTCGCTTAAGGGAATGGTAAAAGGCGGCGGTTCTTTGACGGCCTTGCCCATCATTGAGACCCAAGCGGGTGACGTTTCGGCCTACATTCCGACCAACGTGATATCGATTACCGACGGGCAGATCTTCTTGGAAGCTGACCTGTTCAACTCAGGAGTTCGTCCGGCCATTAACGTGGGTATTTCGGTTTCTCGGGTTGGAGGTTCCGCACAGATTAAGCCCATGAAGAAGGTTGCCGGAACATTGAAGCTTGATCAGGCTCAGTACCGTGAACTTGAGGCATTTGCGAAGTTCGGTTCGGACCTTGATGCGGCCACAATGAACGTGATCAACAAGGGTCGCCGCAACGTAGAAATTCTCAAGCAGCACGTGAATTCACCCATGAGCGTAGAGAAGCAGGTTTCTATTATCTACTTGGGAACCAAGGGCATGCTCAATGTGATCCCCGTTACTAAAATCAAGGCCTTTGAGCGCGCCTTCATTGAATTCATGGAGGCCAAGCACCGCAATGTGCTGGACGCCATTCGCGGCGGAGCCTGGAGCGAGTCGGAGATTGGTACGATTGAGGCCGTTGCCAAAGAAATTATTCCAGCCTACGCCGGTTAGACTGTAAGCAATGCCGAACCTAAAGGAACTCCGCAACCGCATTACGTCGGTATCGAGCACGATGCAGATTACGTCGGCCATGAAGATGGTTTCGGCGGCTAAGCTGAAGCGTTCTCAAGATGCTATTGTGCAGGTGCGTCCTTATGCCGACAAGCTGGGAGTATTAATGGCCAATGTTAGCGCTACGCTGGACTCGTCAGAGAACCCTTATGCCATAAACCGGCCCCTTGCGCGGGTGCTTTTGATTCCTGTTACGGCCAACCGCGGTCTCTGTGGCGCATTCAATTCGTCGGTGCTCAAGCGCACCAAGATTGTGCTAGAGCAGTTTGCCAACGAGGGCGTTGCCGTCGATGTTTTTGCTCTTGGCAAGAAGGGACGCGACCAATTGCGTAAGCTCGATAACCTTGTCGGCAGCGATATTGATGTGGTCGCTAAGGTTTCTTTTGACGCAGCACGCAGCCTGGCCCAGGGGGTTATGAACGACTTTGCTTCGGGCAAGTACGACAGGGTGGTTGTGGTCTACAACCAGTTTAAGAATGCAGCCATACAGCTGGTTCGCGAAGAGGTTGTTTTGCCGATTCCCCAGCCCGAGGGCAGGCCATCGAGCGATTACCTCTATGAACCCAATAAGGTAGAATTGCTCAACAGCCTGATTCCAACGCACATTCACATGCAGTTTTTTAAGGCTTTGTTGGATTCCCAGGCCTCCGAACAGGGTGCGAGGATGACGGCCATGCACAAGGCCACCGACAACGCTAAGAGTATGCGCGACGGCCTAAAGCTGGACTACAACAAGGCACGCCAGGCGGCCATTACCAATGAGATACTGGAAATTGTAGGAGGCGCAGAGGCTTTAAGTAGCTAGAGCGCTTGCACAATTTCTTTTTTTTTCAGGCTCCGAAAGGGGCCTGTTTTTTTTGACCCCATCGATCCTCATGCTTGTTTAAGCCGTTGATGATTATCTTGGCAAAATGAAAACAGTACTGCGCTCCGCACTAGTTTTTGCTGCCCTTATGGTGCTTGCAATTCCGTCCAATGCCCAAGACAAGTCGGCGGCCAAGAAGAAGTCCAAGGGAAGCACTGCAGCCCAGGCTCCGGCCCCAGAGAAGAAGGCCACGATAGCCTCCAAGCTCAAGAATGCAGTGGCCTTTGATGGCTTGATGCAGGTCTACCAAGACACTACCGACGGCAAGCTCTACCTCAAGCTCAAGGCAGACCAGTTCAATCAAGAGTTTATTTATTGGAGCTATGCCGAGAATGGCTTGGCCCGAGTGGGCTTCAACCGAGGAAGTTTTCGTGCCAATGAGGTTTTTAAGATCAAGCGGTACTTTGATCAAGTTCAGTTTGAAACCCAGAACACGGGCTACTATTTTGACCCGGCGTCGGCCCTGAGTAAGTCTGCAGAGGCCAACATCAGCCCGGCGGTTCTGCTGAGCGAGAAGATTCTCGCAGAAGACCGCACTACTGGCGAAATCCTGATCGACGCGACCGGCCTCTTTTTGGGCGAGGCCCTAGACCGCATTAAGCCGCCTTCACAGCCCGGGAGCCGGGAGTTTTCTCTGGGCACGCTGAGCAAAAGCAAGTCCAGAGTGGCCAA
>JABMNC010000035.1 GCA_013205365.1 Cryomorphaceae bacterium
CTACCTCATGGTGCGGATTCTCGAGCTTATACCCGAGGGACCGGCCTACTTTGAGAAGGACCAGCTCACCGACCGCAGCGAGCGATTCATCGCCTCAGAGATTGTGAGGGAGCAGATTCTAATGCGCTACCAAAAAGAGGTTCCCTACTCGGTCGAGGTGGCCATCGACACCTTTGAAGAAGGCGAAGACATTCACCGCATTCGCGCCGTGCTCTACGTCTCGAGGGAGTCGCAAAAAGGCATTCTTATTGGCCACAAAGGCGCAGCCCTTAAGTCAGTGGGCATTGGAGCCCGCAAGGCCATGGAGGCATTTTTTCAAAGGCAGGTTCATCTGGAGCTCTTTGTAAAAGTGCAGCCCGATTGGCGCAACAACGCGCGTTCACTAAAGCAATTCGGATACTAAAATGAGGTCGCTAATTGCCATCGTAGGCCGCCCCAACGTGGGCAAGTCCACTTTTTTTAATCGCCTGGTTCAAAAGCGCGAAGCCATCGTCGACTCCATTGCGGGCGTTACCCGTGACCGCCACTACGGCAGTGCAGAGTGGGCTGGCCGCATGTTTAGCCTTGTCGACACGGGCGGATGGGTTGAGGGATCCGACGACGTATTTGAGGGCGAGATTCGCCGCCAGGTCAAAGCGGCCCTTGACGAGTGCTTTGCCGTGATTTTTTTGGTGGATGCCGAAGACGGCCTTACCCCCGACGACGAAGAAATTGCGCAAATGCTGCGCCGGCAAAAAAAGCCCGTGCTCTTGGTCGCCAATAAAATTGACAACTACGCGCGCACCAACCAGGCCGCGGAATTCTACAGCCTCGGATTCGGTGAGCCCTTTGCCCTGAGTTCGGTGAACGGCAGCGGAACCGGCGAGCTTCTCGACAAGCTGGTCACCATTCTGCCGCCGGCTGCGGACGACGAGGGCAACGAACTGGACCTCTGGGAGGGCCTGCCCCGCATCGCTATTGTAGGCCGCCCCAACGTGGGCAAGTCATCGATTACCAACGCCCTTTTTGAAGAAGAGGTAAGCATCGTGACCGACATCGCAGGCACCACCCGCGACACCGTGAACCAGCGCTTTGCCAAGTTTGGAATGGAGTTCGTGCTGCTTGACACGGCCGGTCTGCGCAAAAAAGTTAAGGTTCACGAGGACCTGGAGTTCTACAGCAACATGCGGACCCTGCGCACCATCGAAGACTGCGACGTCTGCCTCTTGGTCATTGATGCATCCCAGAGTATTGAGGCTCAGGACTTGGCCATAATCAGCGTAATCCACCGCAACCGCAAAGGCCTGGTGGTGGTGGTCAACAAATGGGATCTGGTCGAGAAGCAGACCCAAACCCTGGAGGAGTACAAAGCCGCCATAAGAAAGCGCATGCAGCCCTTTAACGACGTTCCCGTGGTTTTTACCTCTGCCCTAACCAAGCAGCGCGTGCTCAAGGCCATCGAAGAAGGCATGGAGGTTTACCGCCGCCGGTCTACCCGCATCGCTAAAACCGACCTGAACGAGCGCCTTCTCGCCATCGTTAAGAACCAACCGCCCCCCATTCACAAAGGCAAAGAGGTTAAGATTAAGTTCATTACCCAGCTGCCCACGAAGTACCCTCAGTTTGTATTCTTTTGCAACCTGCCGCAGTACATCAAAGACAGCTACTCTCGCTTTGTAGAAAACCAAATGCGCCAGATGTACGACCTCAGTGGCGTACCCATCGACCTGTTTTGGCGCAAAAGCTCCTAGCGGGAGTAGTGGCCTTTGAGGCTAAAGATGAATACTGAGGTGTTGTCAAATCGGTAAACTAACCGATTGCATTAATCCATAGAAATCCCCCGGCCCGCTGTGAGGTCTAGCTCGCCGCGAAGCACATCAATGGTTAATTTGAGGTCGTTATACTCTTGAATCGACATGAGCACTGCTCCGCTGCTTTTGGAGCGTTTTATAACCACCAGTTCGTTCTGCTGCTCTACTTTGTCGAGCAGTGTTTTAAGGTCGGACCGAAGTTCGGAGTAGTTGACGGCTATCATGTTTACGTACGTATTTGCGTACGAATTTAGGGAAAAAGTGGGAGTTTTCATAGCCGCAAGATGCAAGAAGCATCC
>JABMNC010000036.1 GCA_013205365.1 Cryomorphaceae bacterium
CATCGTCAATGGTAAGCGCCTGGGTGGCCGGATAATTCGCATCAGAGGCAGTAACGTTGACGTTGGGATTCGTTTTAAGCCCTTCGTACTGAACTTCCATGGCTCCGGCTACATTGTCGCCAATGCTAGCGACATAGCCCATTTTGGCCATTCGGTCCCGCAGCTGAATTGCCTGCAAAAGCGGAATCCTCGGCTGCGGCTTTTCTTTAATTCCGCGTCGCCCAATTTGAATTTGCATTCCCCCTTGCTGTATGGTGAAGGTGGTAGCGCCCATGCTCGAGAACTGCTGGGTGATCGAACCCTCCATTACGCTAGTTGCCGTAAGCATGCCCACCAAGGCCGTAATGCCAATGGCAATAATCAGGGCAGTCAGCACAGCCCGAAGCATTTGCGACTTGAGCGACTGAAAAGCGATTCGAACGGCTTCCCTTAATACGGGGGGGGATAATCGGGCCATAATTCCCCAAAGGTAATGGTGCTTGCGTGGACTACATTTTGCACCTTTGCAGCCGAAATGACTAAGTTTTATACCGCCCTTCTCCTACTTGCGTGGGGAGCCCCGTCTGCCTGGGCGCAGTATGTGTATTTTGATTTCACCGATACCACCGTTTCAACCAACCTAGGTTTTGCGGACGTAGACTTCAACAACGATAGCATTGCAGACCTGCGCTTCACCCTGCTGCGCGATACGGGTTCGACGGCTTCGATTTCGGTCGTTTATGTTTCTCCCCTGGACAGTGCCAAGGTTCAGGTTGCGGGCCAAAAGCGTGGAACCTACTACTACCCAGACCGCCTTGCTGTTGGGGATTCGATATCGCGCTCCTCGTCTCTTTGGCAGGGCTTTGCAGCGCCGAGCTTTCTTGGCTACTTAGACTACCGATTTAGCGGCCAGCACGACCCCTTTGTGCAGTGGCAGAGCCCCTACGACGACGGTTTTATTGCGGTGCGCCGCAACGTAAACGATACCGTCGTCAACGGATGGGTACGACTGGCCATTGCCGCCGACGGCAAGTCCTTCACGCTCAAAGACGCTGGATTTCAGGCCGCCGACGACAGTTTAATGTTTGCCGGCCACCTTTGGATTGGCGCAGGGGAGCCTGAGGCCCCTCAAGGATTTACCTGGCGTCAGAGTGCTGAGGCCCTTGTCGTACTGCGCCCCCAAGGCCAAGAACCGCGACTTTTTGCCCTTATCGACGCCCACGGTCGCATTGTTTATCGCGGAACGTGGCGCGATGCCGAGGTTTCTTTGCCCTTGTTGGGCCTCCCGACCGCTACCTATTGGTTTGTGAGCGACGCTCCTGGCGGTTCTTGGCATTTTGCCTTTAGGACTGGGATTCAGTAATTAGGCCTAGCCTCTTCATTGGGGTCGATTTTTAAAAGAAAGCCTTGTTGACATACCCGCTATTCTAAGTAATTTTACTCTGATTTTTGCGATTATGGTATTTGACTTAGACATGGTAACGGAGTTTTACTCCAACTACGCCACCAAGGTGGCAGCAGCGAGGGAATTTTTAGGGCGACCCCTGACTCTTAGCGAGAAAATTTTGTATACCCACCTCTGGGAGGAGCTCCCTAAAAAAGCCTTTGAACGAGGTAATTCCTACGTTGATTTTGCGCCCGATCGCGTTGCCATGCAGGATGCTACAGCCCAAATGGCCCTGCTGCAGTTCATGTCGGCCGGCCGCAAAAAAGTAGCGGTGCCCTCCACGGTTCACTGCGACCACCTCATTCAGGCCCGCGTAGGCGCAACTACAGATCTTCAGGAGTCCATTAACAAATCCAACGAGGTTTTTAATTTTCTCGCTTCGGTATCGAACAAGTACGGAATCGGATTTTGGAAGCCGGGTGCCGGCATCATACACCAAGTGGTGCTTGAGAATTATGCCTTCCCGGGCGGACTCATGATTGGGACGGATTCCCATACCGTGAACGCAGGCGGACTCGGCATGGTAGCCATCGGAGTGGGCGGTGCCGACGCGGTCGACGTCATGGCCGGAATGCCATGGGAGCTTAAATTCCCCAAGCTCATAGGCGTCAAGCTCACCGGGCAAATGAACGGTTGGACCTCGGCTAAGGACGTAATTCTGAAGGTTGCCGGAATCCTAACCGTAAAGGGCGGAACAGGGGCTATTATTGAGTACTTCGGCGAGGGTGCGAAAACCATTAGCTGCACGGGCAAGGGTACCATTTGCAACATGGGCGCCGAGGTGGGCGCAACCACTTCGACCTTCGGATACGACGACAGCATGGAACGCTACCTAAGGGCCACAGGCCGCGCAGAGGTGGCCGACCTGGCCAACGGCCTTCGCGCGGAATTGACCGGCGACGACGAGGTCTACGCCAATCCCGATCAGTACTTTGACCAAGTAATTGAACTTGACCTAAACACCTTAGAGCCGCACCTGAACGGACCTTTTACGCCCGATTTAGCCACCCCCATTTCGCAGGTTCGTGCCCTCGCAGAAAAGAACGGTTGGCCTATGAACATCGAGGTAGGCCTCATCGGCTCCTGCACCAATTCTTCGTACGAAGACATGACCCGAGCGGCGTCCATCGCCCGGCAAGCCAAGGCAAAGAACCTAAAAGTATCCTCGGAGTACACCATTACTCCGGGTTCGGAGCAGGTGCGTTTTACGGCCGAGCGAGACGGATTGCTCGAGGTCTTCGAGGAGATTGGCGGCAAGGTCTTTGCCAATGCCTGCGGCCCCTGCATTGGCCAATGGGCACGTGAAGGTGCCGACAAGCAAGAGAAAAATACCATCGTGCATTCCTTCAATCGGAACTTTAGCAAGCGAGCCGACGGCAACCCCAATACTCATGCCTTTGTGGGGTCGCCCGAGTTGGTTACGGCCCTGGCAATTGCCGGAAACCTTGGGTTTAATCCGCTCAAGGACTACCTGACCAATACCTTAGGCGAGAAGGTCATGTTCGATGCTCCCTACGGCGAAGAGCTCCCAGCAAGGGGTTATGCCGTAGAAGATGCAGGCTACCAGGCACCCGCCGCCGACGGCAGCTCGATATCGGTAAAGGTTAGCCCCCAAAGCCAGCGCCTCCAGCTTCTCGAGCCCTTCCCTGCCTGGACCGGCTCCAACATTTTGGGCGCCAAAGTGCTCATTAAGGCTCAGGGCAAGTGCACCACCGACCATATTTCAATGGCCGGACCATGGCTTCGCTACCGCGGGCACCTTGACAACATTGCCAACAATACCCTAATCGGCGCCCAAAATGCCTTCAACGGCGAAACCAATAAGGTTTTGAACCAGCTCACGGGCGAGTACGGCGAGGTTCCGGCGGTGCAGCGAGCCTACAAGGCGGCAGGCGTTCCCACCCTAGTGGTCGGCGACCACAACTACGGAGAAGGTTCTTCTCGCGAGCATGCGGCCATGCAGCCAAGGCACCTCGGTGTATGCGCGGTACTGGTCAAGAGCTTTGCTCGCATTCACGAAACCAACCTCAAAAAGCAGGGTATGCTCGCGCTGACCTTCGCCAAGGACTCGGATTATGACGCCATCGGAGAGCGAGACAGCGTTGACTTTGTTGATTTGACTGACTTTGCTCCGGGCAAGCCTCTGACCCTGGTTTTTGGCCACCAAGACGGCAGCAAAACGACAGTTTTAGCCAACCACAGCTACAACGCCCCCCAAATTCTATGGTTTAAGGCGGGTTCTGCGTTGAACATGCTCGAGAAGTAGCCCTCAACCGGTTTTGACTGAGCTCCGGCTGCCCCACGCGGTCGGAGTTTTTTACTACCAACCTGCCCGGTCTGCACCAAAAAGACCTAATTTCGACGCAGCATGCTAAAAGACTCCGCTACCCGAAGAGTGCACCACGGCTGGGCGATGTACGACTGGGCCAATTCAAGCTATTCCTTGGTCATTGGAACCGCGATTTTCCCCATCTACTACGCTGCGGTTATGGAGGCCTCGGGCCGCAGCAGCTACCAGCTCTTTGGTTTGGAATTCAGCACTACAGCCGCCTACACCTTTGTTATGGCCGCGGCCTACCTCGTGGTGAGCTTAGTGACGCCCTACCTCAGCGCAGTTGCAGAGGTTTCAGGAAGCAAAAAATCCTTCATGCGTCGCTTTATCTACGCGGGCGCAGCAACCTGCTTCGTTATGTACTTTTTTACGGCGGACTCCCCTCTTTTGGGGCTCCTAACCCCTTTTGTAGCCTCTATTTCTTTTGCCGGGAGCCTGGTCTTCTACAACAGCTATTTGCCTGAGATTGCCCGCCCCGAGGAGCAGGATGCCCTGAGCGCCCGCGGCTTTGCCTTGGGCTACTTTGGCTCGGCGCTCATGCTCATTGTGGCCTTAGTTTTCATTCAAAATCCATCTTGGTTTGGCCTAGAGGGTCCAGGGCTAATCACCCGACTGACCTTTGTGGCCGTCGGAATCTGGTGGCTTGGCTGGGGGGAGTACAGTCTTGCCCGCTTGCCCGAAGGAAGGGCCGTGGGCGACCGCCAAAAGGGATGGATTAAAGCGGCCTACCTGCAGCTTTTTGCCGTAGCTAAGACATTTAGGCAGACTGCGGGATTGGAGCGCTTTGTACTCGGCTTCTTTTTTGCTTCCGCCGGGGTGCAAACCGTTATTCTCATCGCCACGCTCTTTGGCAGCCAGGCCCTTAAGCTCGAAACCTCGGCACTGATTACGACCATTTTACTCATTCAGTTCGTCGGCATTTTGGGTTCTTGGCTCTTTGCAAAGCTTGGGGGCTTGCTCGGCAACATACGGGCCCTGCTAGTCTCGGGACTGCTTTGGATGCTCATCACCTTTATGGCTTATTTCATCGCCAACGAGCTGCAATTTTACCTTTTAGGCGCCGGCGTGGGCCTGGTTTTGGGCGGAATTCAATCTTTGGCGCGATCGACCTACAGCCAATTGCTCCCGCCTGCTTCGGAACACGTAGTCTACTTTAGTTTTTATGATCTGGCCGAGAAGCTTGCCACGGTTCTAGGCATGGTTGCCGTCGGATTGCTTGAAACGCTTACCGGAAATTTGCGATTGTCGGCAGTGATGCTGTCGGTCTTTTTTGCCCTGTCACTGCTCCTTTGGGCCCGAGTCCCATGGAAAGGCAGCAAATAAATTTGTACCTTTGAGGTCAGTGAAAGTGCATG
>JABMNC010000037.1 GCA_013205365.1 Cryomorphaceae bacterium
CGTTGATGATGTTTGGTCCGAGCGACGACAACAGTCCTAATTCTGCGCAGAGCATGGCCTGGCGGATTAAGCGAAAGTCGAACGACGAGTTGCGCAAGGAGTTTGTGGATAAGACGGTTCCTCAGGCGAAGTTTCTTGGGCTTTCGATTCCAGACGCCGATTTGAGGTGGAATGAGGCCTTGGGCCAGCATGATTTTGGGTCGATTGATTGGAATGAGTTTTTTGCGGTGGTGGCCGGTAACGGCCCGTGCAACAGCGAGCGCATTGAGGCTCGCCGAAAGGCCCACGCCGAAGGCGCATGGGTGCGCGAGGCCGCCTCGGCCTATGCAGCCAAGCAGGCTGCCCGCCGCAGTTCCGACAGCAAGGCAAACCCCCAAGCAGCATGAGTGCGCCAGACCAATGGCCCCTGTGGGAAGTCTTTGTGCGTTCTAAGAACGGCCTATCTCATAAGCACTCCGGAAGCCTTCACGCACCCGACGCCGACATGGCGCTCAAAAACGCTCGCGACGTCTACACCCGGCGCAGCGAAGGCACAAGCATTTGGGTAGTGCTGTCGAGCAACATTGTGGCCTCTGCGCCCGACGCCAAAGAGGTGCTTTTTGCGCCCTCTGACGACAAGGTTTACCGCCACCCCACCTTCTACGAGATACCCGATGAAGTGGGACACATGTGATCCTTCGGAGCAGTATCTGCTTCACCTTGGCGACGACGCATTAATTCTTGGCCATCGACTGAGTGAATGGTGCGGTCACGGACCCATCCTCGAAGAAGACATTGCCCTGAGCAACCTAGCCCTCGACCTGGTCGGTCTTGCCCGGCATTACTACCAACTGGCCGCCAAGCGCATTGGCTCGGGTATGACCGAAGACCGACTGGCCTATTGGCGCGGGGAGCGCGACTTTAAAAACCACGTAATGGTCGAGCAGCCCAACGGCGACTTCGCCGACACCATGGCTCGACAGTTCCTTTTTGATGCCTTTCACCTGCTACAGCTCGAGGCCATCGAGCAATCCCCCGACGCAGACCTGGCCGCAATAGCAAGAAAGGCCCTTAAAGAAACTACCTACCGCGCGCAGCACAGCTCCGAATGGGTGGTGCGCATGGGCGACGGAACCGAGGAGAGCCATAGCCGCATTAGTGCCGCCCTGCAGCGTATATGGCCCTTTACCGACGAGTTCTTTCTGCCTGCAGAAGTAGACCGTCTTGCCGCAGAGCGAGGTCTTGGCCCCGACGTGCAATCCCTTCGTGAACCTTGGCTTGAACTGGTTCGCGAGGTACTTGCTAAAGCCCAACTCAGCCTGCCCGACATGCCCCAGAAACTGCTGCGCGGCAAATCGGGAATTCACAGTGAATCCCTCGGATTCCTGCTCTCTGAGATGCAGGGCCTGCCGAGAGCCTACCCCGATGCCCAGTGGTAAGCGCAGACGACCTTAGAAAGCGCCTCCAC
Organism: Cryomorphaceae bacterium; assembly: GCA_013205365.1. Lineage (GTDB taxonomy): Bacteria > Bacteroidota > Bacteroidia > Flavobacteriales > Schleiferiaceae > TMED14. Next base: position 1,448 of record JABMNC010000037.1, read on the forward strand.
CTCGTACCCGACCCTGAAGTTCCAGCCTTGTCGGTTCTCGATCTGGGCATAGTCCGCGGACTGCGCATGATGACTGACGGGTGCGAGGTCGACCTGAGTCCAACCTACACGGGCTGCCCCGCCACCGAAGTCATCGAACGCGACGTGCGCGAGGCCCTCGAAGAACTCGTTGGGAAGGGAAATGTGCGCATCAAAACCGTTCTTGATCCTCCATGGACCTCGGACTGGATCAGCGAAGAGGGCCTTCGCAAACTAGAGTCCTACGGAATTGCCCCTCCGCCCAAACGAAGCAGCGACAAGAGATCCCTACTGGGCATCAGCACTCCCCTGAACTGCCCCCGATGCAAAAGTTCCCAGACGGAACGCATCTCGGCCTTTGGTTCCACCGCCTGCAAGGCCTTGCACCGATGCTTGGACTGCCAAGAACCCTTCGAAGCCTTTAAATGCATCTAAAACGAAAAACCCCAAGCCACTAGGACTTGGGGTTTTTCTTTGGTTTGGGGTGAAGCCTATTTTTTTCTTCTGGGTAAAAATGCAACACTTCGCATGTTCCGACCAAAAAATTTGTGATAAAGCGTGCGAGATAAATTGTTTCACGTATTTTCACACAATGAACAAGCACCTCACTACTATTATTCTTCTGCTGTTTGGCAGCAGCTTGTCGGGGCAGAGCATACAAAATGACAGCCCTATAGACGGCGTTGCCTTTTTGGTGCACCAACAGAACGTCCTACAGATAGACTTCAAACTTGGCCTAATTTCTCGCCTCAATTCTTCGGGTTGGGCCATTACCGACAGCTTTGAGACCCTGCCCGACCCCATGAGCGACCTCATAAACCGTACGCCGACAGTAAGCCAAACACCCGATACCACCATCATAAGCTTTAACGCGTCTGGACTAGTCTATGCCTTTACCCGCGCTGGGCGCCTTCAAAGGCTGGATCAGACCTTTTACTCTGGCTACAACTTCCAAGCCATTCGCTACTTCGACGGCCAGCGAATTTGGCGGTTTGGCGGCACAGGTTTTTGGCAGGTCCACGACCTTGCCCTGTATTTTGATCCAGAATTGCGCGAATGGGAGCCCATGCCCATGACTCCCGCCATAGCTGGCGGCTTCACCGGCGGACTTTATAGCGCCAAGCCAGGCATGGCCAAAGACAGCAGCACGTTGGTGGCCCTGATACAACGAAACAAAAAGCTCGTTCGAATGAAACCTACTCATGAGGCCTATAAAATTGACCTTATCAACGGACGCTATGAACTGCTTGGGGCGATTGCCCAAAACCCGCAAGGACCAGACCTTCGAGAGCTTAACGCCTTCGCACACTACAAGCAATGGAACCTAATCTCTCACGAAGAATCCCTATACCTCTCCGACCTCTTGACCAACAGCCTGTACCGCACCAACCTAACGGGTACCGCAAAAATTGCGTTCAATGGTTTACAAGGGCTACTCCTGAGCCCTCAGGGAGTCTACTCCATAACCTCGGCCAGCACCTTTAGCAACAGCAGCTACAGCACTCGTTTTGAACCCTGGTCCGCCTTTGTAAACAGCGCTAAGGCCGTTAAAATTGGGGCCATCTACGAAGAACTTTGGCTGTCGAAAGTACGGTCGTATTGGAAGGCCATTGCCGCAATGCTTCTGCTGTTGGCCGGTTTGATCTATCTAGTGCTCCGCTACGGGAAGTCCATCCCCAAGCGGGAACTGGACTATGCCAAAGCCCTAAGCCCCTTGGCCAAAATTGCCCTTAAGTACCTTTTGGTCCAGCCGGCAGGAAGCCTTGTAACCTCCGAGGAGCTCAATCAAATACTCGGCATTCAAGACAAGGCTTGGGACAACCAGCGCAAGATTCGCAGCACCATTTTAACCGAAATCGAAGAAAAAGGCATGCATTTCTTGGGCGTACCTTCGTTTGTAGAGCGGGTCACCGACCAAGAAGATCGCCGCATCCGCCGCTACCGTCTAAAACCCGAACTTCGCGAAGACTTAGCCCCTATTTTAAAGTATGTATAAGTATTTAACCGTTGAAGCTCAGGGATCCGTCCTTCGGGTCGCGCTGAACCGACCCGAAGTGTTTAATGCCTTTCACCGCGGGATGGCCCTGGAGCTGCAGCAAGCACTTTTTGAAGCAGGCCAAAGCACCGAACTGCGCGCCATACTGCTCACGGGCGAGGGCAGGGCCTTTTGCAGCGGGCAGGACCTGTCTGAAGCCATTGATCCTCAGGGGCCGGGCCTTGACCGAATCCTAAGCGAACACTTCAACCCTCTAATCCTGCAAATTCGCGCCCTACGCAAACCCGTAGTCGTAGCCGTCAACGGCGTCGCTGCTGGGGCGGGGGCCAACCTGGCCCTTGCGGGCGACATTGTGCTTGCCGCAAAGTCCGCTAAATTCATACAAGCCTTTAGCAAAATTGGCCTGGTTCCCGACAGTGGTGGAACCTTTACCCTCCCGCGTTTGGCTGGATTCGCCAAGGCCAGCGCGTGGATGATGCTCGCCGAATCCGTGACGGCAGAAGAAGCAGAGCGCCATGGTCTTATTTACCGCGTGACCGAAGACGAAAGCCTAGCGAGCGAGGCCCTTGCCCTTGCCCAAAAGGTGGCCGCCATGCCGACCGAGGCCCTGGCCCTAACCAAAGAAGCCCTGAACGCATCGCTTTTTGCCGGCCTCGAGGCCCAGCTTGAACTCGAACGCAAACTGCAAATCCGCGCCGGAGCCAGTGCCGACTACCGCGAGGGCGTCGCAGCATTTCTTGAGAAGCGGGCCCCTAACTTTAAAGGACAATGACAACCCTGCTCTTGAACCAAAAAGCCATGGTGGTCGGCGCGGGCGCCATGGGCTGCGGCATTGCCCAAGTCCTGGCGGAGTCCGGCTGGCAGATTCTGCTCTACGACAGCCAGGATGCCTCTCTGGAGCGCGGAATGTTGCGCATCAAAGCCGTTTGGGACAGGCTCCTTGAGAAGGGTACCATCTCCGCAGCGCAGCGTGCGGACTACGGCACCAGAGTTAAGCCCTGCCTCGTGCTGCGCGAAGCCGCCGAGGTCAGCCTAGTCGTAGAGGCGATTTATGAAAGCCTTGATGCCAAGCGCGCGGTCTTTACCACTCTTGACGACCTGGTGCTCAAAGACTGTATTCTAGCGACCAATACCTCGTCGCTTAGCGTTTCATCCATTGCCGCGGGCGTCAAGCACCCTGAGCGCCTCATTGGCCTTCACTTCTTTAACCCTGCACCGCTAATGCCTCTGGTCGAAATTGTTCCCGGAATCGCAACGGCCCCTGAGGTGGTTTTGGCTTGCACCCAGGCCGTCGCGCAATGGGGCAAAGTGGGCGTGGTTGCCCAAGACAGCCCAGGCTTCTTAGTGAACCGCATTGCTCGCCCATTCTATGGTGAAGCGCTTCACCTGGTTGAGGAGGGCATGGCCGACATGGCCACGGTCGACTGGGCAATGACCGAACTGGGCGGATTCCGCATGGGACCCTTTGCCCTCATGGACCTCATCGGGCACGACGTCAACTACGTCGTCACCGAAACAGTCTGGAAGCAGTTCTACTACGACCCCCGCTTTCGCCCGAGCCTCAGCCAAAAGCGACTGCTCGACGCAGGGTGGCTGGGCCGCAAGTCAGGCCGCGGATTCTACGACTACCGCAACGGGGCAAGCCTGCCCGAGCCCACCCGCGACGAAGCCCTTGGCCGGGCCATTGTCGACCGCGTAGTGGCCATGCTCATCAACGAGGCCGCAGATGCGGTCTACCGCGCAATCGGGAGCGAGTCTGACGTCGAAACCGCCATGCTCAAGGGCGTCAACTACCCCAAGGGACTTCTGGCCTGGGGCCGCGAATGGGGATGGGCCAAGGTGCGCGATCAGATTGAAGCCCTGAG
>JABMNC010000004.1 GCA_013205365.1 Cryomorphaceae bacterium
CTCACGTGGACTTAGGAGTGGACTTTCACACGGGCGGTGCAAGCCGTACCAACTACCCGCAAATCCGCTATGATTCCGAAGATCCCGAGGCGATAGCTTGTGCAAGGGCCTTCGGAGCCCCTATGTCCTTAGCATCATCGCTTATCCCGGGGTCCTTGAGAGCTCAAGCAAGCAGCATAGGCATTCCCATCGTGGTTTACGAAGGGGGCGAGAGCATGCGGCTCGAGGAGCACTCGGTCAAGGAAGCCATTCGAGGTACCAAACGTTTACTCTGTACCCTGGGCATGCTCAGCCAAGAACCACCCAAGCCGCGGGGCCTCAAGGACCGCCGCGGAAGGCACAGCGCCCCAAGGCACCTCAACCAGACCACCTGGCTGCGCGCGGAGGCAAGCGGACTTTTTTCTTTTGAACGCGAGAGCGGGCAGGCAATCGCCGAAGGAGAACTGATTGGTCGCATCCGAAACCCCTACGACTCCTACTCGGTCAAGGTCCTTGCGCCCTTCGACGGCTTTATCGTGGGGCACAACAACATGCCCCTGGTGCACCGTGGCGATGCTCTGTTCCACCTGGGACACGAAAGCGATTGGCCTTCGAGCGTGGGTACCTCAAGCTAAGATTTAGGCCAGAGCCTGCCTGACGATTTCGTCGGCAACGGCCAATGAAGCCGTGGCCGCAGGCGACGGAGCATTCAGCACGTGAAAGGCGCGGTTGCCCTGATGCAGTACAAAATCGTCCTCAAGGCTTCCGTCAGGCCGAAGGGCTTGAGCGCGGATTCCCGCCCTGCCGGGCTGGAGGTCGCTGGATTCCAGAGTGGGAATCAGGCGCTGAAGAGCCTCTAAGAACTTTGCCTTGCTGAAGGCACGCTGGTACTCGCCGAGTCCGTAGCGCCAATGCTTGGCAAAGAGCCTCCAGGTGCCGAGGTATCCCAAAGCAGCAAAGGCGTCCGATGCATTAAATGCGGTTTTGGAATAGCCCTCTCGAGCAAAACTGAAGACCGCGTTGGGTCCGCACTCCACGCCGCCATGGACCATGCGGGTGAAATGCACTCCCAAAAAAGGAAAATTAGGGTCGGGAACAGGGTAGATTAAGTGCCGCACTTTGGCCTGCGCCCTTAGACTCAGTTCGTAGTAATCTCCGCGAAAGGGCACAATGCGAAGCCCAGCGTCCACGCCGTCAAGCTGAGCAGTACGGTCGCTTTGCAGGCCCGCGCAGGCAATAATGTGCTTACCCCTTACTTCGCCCTGGGTCGTTTTGACGCCCTCTTGGGTAAACCCGGTAACCTCCGTCTTGAGGCGGACTGCTCCCCGACCAACGCGAAGCATAGCCTCTGCTGCGTCCGCATAGTTAATGATTCCCGTTTGGGGAACCATCAGGGCCTTGGTGGCCCGCAAATAGGGCTCTCGCTCCTGAAGTTCTTCTGGGCTTAGGTAGCGAATGCCCGATAATCCGTTCTCCGCACCCCTGAGCCGAAGGGTTTCTAGCTGCGCCTCTTCTTTGCCGCCCAGAGCAGCGACCACCTTGCCACAGACCTCGTGCTTCACCCCATGCTCCTGGGCAAAGTCCAGCATTTGCGCGTAGCCGTCGATGCAGGTGCGCGCCTTGAGCGAACCAGGTTTGTAGTAGAGTCCAGAGTGTATTACCCCGCTGTTGCGCCCTGTTTGGTGGGTTGCCAGGGCAGATTCCTTCTCGAGGAGCACGATCTTGGCCTCGGGATAGGCCATTGCAAGCTTATAGTAGAGCGAGGAGCCGACTATGCCGCCTCCGATAAGTACAAAATCAAAATGTTCCATTGACTGGCAAAAATACAATGCCCAATCTTACCTAATCGAGCGAGGTGCCCGACCAACAAGAACGGTTTACTGCGGCATCCCGCCGCGCACCCAGCGCTCAATAAGAGCAACGTTGCAGTTAGTCATTGGGCCTGATGGAGGCATTGCGGTTGGGCCGCTCGTAGCGTTTATTGCGTCCAAAAGTCCGAGGTATGATACGGCGCCTGAAACCTGACTGTAATTGGTAAGCTGAACCCCTCCTGAAGCAGTTGGTCCTTGGTGGCAGCCAATGCATTGGGTTTGAATTAAGGCTGCTATTGAACCTGAATACGTAGTAACCGCTGCCGTATCGCAATCGCTAATGCAGGTTGTTTTTTTGGCTCCTTGTAGAATCCACAGGCGAATGCGCTCCTTTTGAGCATCGGTCAATGGAGCCATTGGAGGCGGAGGCATTAAATCTTCATCCGACTCGAACAGTACCTGATAAAGTTCGCTTTCATCGGGATTTCCTGCACGAACCTCTGACCTAATTCCCGCATAACTAGACAAATCAATTCCATCTGCAGGGTTTGAACTCGAATGGCATCCGCTCATTGCACAATTCGATTGAATCATAGGCAAAATTTCGTTGGTGAAATCCACAATACCAGGGTCGCACGGAGGATCGGGCACTGGGGGAAGATGCGTGCACGAAGCCAATACTATGGCACTTAGGATAACTAAGTATTTCACTTTAGTGTTTTAGGTGTTACATGAGTAAATACGCGAGAGATATTGAATCCGAGGTATAAATCACCCTTTGCCCACGAGCCAGGAGTTTGCATCATCCATTGTGGATCAGCCATTGATTGGGCATTAGTAACATGGAACTGAAATACATGGCCTCCCGTTTCGAGATCCAGCCCAATACTCAGAGGCACATGGGTACCTGCAAGTGGAGTCTGGCGCAGCATAGCCTCTGCAGTGAGTGCCATGCGCTGGGTAAGTTTATATCGGCCGCTCAGCCCCAAACCAAGCTGATCATTTCGGTCGGCTTCAAGTGGAACCAAGTTAAAATGCACCCATGTTGGGGCAACCTGAAAAGATATCTTTTCACTGAGCTTGCGCGCGACTAATACTTGATGGGTATAGGCCAGACGATCCGTAAAGAAATGATCAAATCCATCGCTGAAGGTCACGGTGGTCAAGGTCATTGACGAGTACCAAACAGCAGAAATAGGACTTCTAAACCCCTTACCTCCCTTAGATTGACGCAGCAACCTAATCTTAGTAAATGCATCATAGGTCTTACTTCCCGAGGAACGGCCAAAGCCGGCATTGAGCCATGAAACGGGATTGTAGGAGTACTCGAAACGAATTTGTGCAACGTCAAGTCCTAAAAGATTATACAAAGGCCGGTTATTGATGGCCCCAAAACGGTGACCGATGATAAACTGGCCGACTCCTGCACCAGGCATCTCCACCGTGGCGCCATTTACAAGCTTGGTACCCTTAAAGGTTGCATAGGCATACTGCCTTTCTGCCGTTGGGGTCATGGCATCTAAATCCGCTAATAAATCGTCTTGCGCCCAAAGAGCTGCAAAGGGCAGCAGTGCAACTAAAAATAAGATCTTACGCACCCTTAAGTGTTGATTTTACCGTCACCGTAACAACCTCTGCAACTTTAGAAACGACTAAGGTTGGGACTTTAATGCCGTAATCAGTAGTGCGCACTTTGAACTCGCTCTCTATAGTTACTGACCCGTCGGCATGAACCGTTATGACCGCGGGAATGGTCACGTCTTTAGTCACACCGTGTATGGTCATTTGACCCTTGATTCCGCCTTTATAGGTTGCTGGCTTCTTCCAATCTACGCCTTCAATCTTTGCCTTAAGGGTCGCTTTGGGATGAAGCGCGGACTCCATATAGTTTTCGTTGAAGTGCTCTTGCATCAAAGCCCGCTTAAACGTGAACGACTGCATCTGGAGCTGCCAAACAGCCTCATTAGTCTCCGTGTTAAGTATGCCAACACCATTATTTAAAACCGCATCAACATCTTCGACAGGAGTTGAAGCATTAATTCTTACAAAGGTGTCTTTGCTAACAAGTTTTTGGCCGGAAGCCACAAGCGACAAGGCAATAGTTGCGGCAGTTAAGAGATGCTTCATAATTAGTTTGGATTAGTTGGGTAATGCTCCAGCACGCTTCCAGACGCGAACTTTTGCTTTGTTGCAGTCAGAAAGGGACCCGCTGGGGGGCATAGCCAAGGGATCGCCCGCACTGCGATTTATACGATCGAGTATACTTCCATTTAAAACGGAATTTTGAACACTTAAATGGGCACTTAAATCAAGTCCCCCGTCTGCGCTAGCACCCTGATGACAGCTGAGGCATTGGGACTGAATTAGTGGCTGAATATCAATAGTCCATGTCGCAACAGAATCGCAGCTTGCCCCTGAACCATACAACTGCTCGGCATTGTCGTAGTAGCAACTCGAAGTTGACAGCATTGCCAGCAGGACTAATAAAAAA
>JABMNC010000038.1 GCA_013205365.1 Cryomorphaceae bacterium
ACAAGCATTAATAACAGGCTTACAAGGGCAATTAAAATAACAAACAACGAGGTCATACTCTTCTAAATTATTGGTTTCGTAGTGCTTCGATACGGGCGGCAAATATCAAACTTTTCTCGGGAACGCGCAGCTTTAAAATTTCGTAGGCTTGAATTGCCTTTGCTGCATGGCCTTGATCGGCATAAAGTCGGGCCAGGGTCTCGGTTACCAAACCCGTTACCAGAGCACTTGATTCGCTGTGGAGTACTGGTACCGCTGCGTCCTTGTCTAGCTTTTCGAGGGGCGAAATTCGCGGGTTAGTGCTCAAAAACTCGTCAATAAGATCTTCGGCCTTGGGCCCTGCCGCAGCAGCATTGGCGAGCCGCGTCACAAACTGCGCAAAGGGGCTAAGTCCAACAGCCGTTGAAGGAATCGCTTCTGTCACAATGCTCGGCTTAGGGACTACCTCTTGCTTTGCCTTAGCCGCTGGCTTGGGTTTAGGCAGAGCAGCTTGCCCGGCAAGGGGTTCTGCTAAAACTGGGCTTTCTGGGGTATCGGACTCAACCAAGGCAGGAGCACGGGGCTGCGGTTCGGGGTGTGACGCTGGCGCAAGAGCTGGAGCTGGGGCTACTGCAGTGGCTGGCTCCTCGCCCTTAATCTTGGCCATAATCGCCCTTGAACGCAGTATTTGAGCGCGGACCTTTTCGGGCAAAGAATCAAGGTCTATTTCTTTGGGCAGCGCAGGGGCAGTCAGGGGAACCTCGGCCTTGGGCTCCGGCTTCGCAACCTTGGGCTCCGACTTGGCAACCTTGGGCTCCGGCTTCGCAACCTTGGGCTCCGGCTTGGCAAGTTTGGCCTGGGGTATCAGGGGTTCCTCAACCCAGCTCATCAGGGCAGACCGATCGGGACTAATTGCCGCACAGCGCTGCAGCACTTGAGCAAACTTGGGCGATTCCGCGCGCTGAACGGCCCTGACGTAGAGCCACCAAAGCGGCACCGCGGCGGGATAGGCTGCAACCAATTCCTCGAGTAAGACCAAGTCGCTGGCAGCCACCCGATCGGGATTGGCCCAAAGCTCCTGCACTCGAGCGGCGTCTTGGGCTACCACTGTACCAAGGCTCGGTTAAAGATCTTATCGCTCAGTTCGCTGACCATCTCCTCGACCAAGGCGTCTTCGACGCTGCGCAAGTCGGTTGAAGCAGGGAAGTTCCGAAACGCAGAAAAGACCTGCGTAAAGGATTTTTTGTCGTCGAGAACATTTAAAAACTCGACATTGACCGAAATACTCAAACGGCTCTGCGCCACCTGATCATTGGCAGCCGGAGCCTCCGAGCGCACGCTGTATTCGGTGATGGATCCGCTAAACTGCAGGTCCCCGTCGCGGCCCACAAGAGACAGCGGAGTTTGGCGCACCAAGACCGATTGAAGCTCTGTGGTAAAGCGCTGCGCAAGCATGGGGTTGATAAGGTCGGCCCTGTTTTCAAATGCAATGACGCTAATGGTTTTAGCGCTCCCGACGTCTCCGCCAGTGAAGGAATACATGCCCTTGCAGGCCGTAACCAAAACCATGAGGGTCACGAGTAGGGTCCGCATCAGTCGAGGCCGAATTGCTTGATTTTGCGGTACAGCGTGCGCTCGCTAATGCCCAACTCGGCCGAGGCATTCTTGCGGCGACCCTTGTGGCGCTCGAGCACCCTGCGTATGGTTTCGAGCTCTAGATCCTGAAGCGACAGGTGCTCTGCAGACTCCACCGCCGAATCTACGTCTAGGGTTTCTTCGCCCTCCTCTTCGGGTAAATTCATGTACCGTTGTGCCTCTGGGGCGTTGGCCGGCTCCGACCGAAGCGCCGGCAGCGAAGATTCAGCAGGCGCCGAAGTCTGCGCAAAGCCTGCACCCGTCATGCTCGATACAGCCTGCTTGAGGTTATTGAGGTCGTTGCGCATGTCAAAGAGCACCTTGTACAGGATTTCGCGCTCTGTATTGAACTCGGAATGCGACAAAACGTCGTCACGCCGAGCCGGAACGCTTCGTCGGTCAATCTCTGGAATGTACTGGCGCAGCACCTCCGACTTGATTTCGCGATCGCTCTCCACCACGCAAAGCTGCTCTACCAGGTTGCGGAGCTGGCGAATGTTTCCTGGCCAGCGGTAGGATTCAAGCACCGCCACTGCTTCTTCAGAGAGGCGAACTGCCGGAACTCGGTACTTCTGCGAGAAATCTTGAGCAAACTTGCGAAACAGCAGGTGGATGTCGTCCTTGCGCTCCCGCAGGGGCGGAAGCGAAATCTCGACCGTATTAAGACGATAAAACAAATCCTCGCGAAACAGACCCTTGTCAATTTTGTCGAGCATGTCTACGTTGGTCGCGCCGACCACGCGCACGTCGATTTTTTGCGCCTTCGAAGACCCCACTTTGATGAATTCCCCCGTCTCGAGGACCCTCAGCAGTCGCACTTGAGTTCCCAGGGGAAGCTCCCCAACCTCGTCCAAGAAGATGGTTCCCCCGTCGGCCTCTTCAAAATAGCCTTTTCGAGCCCCGGCCGCACCCGTAAAGGCTCCCTTCTCGTGACCAAAAAGCTCCGAATCAATGGTGCCCTCGGGTATTGCCCCGCAGTTGACCGCCACCAAGGGGGCGTGCTTGCGGTGCGACAGGTGGTGAATAATCTTGGGGATGTTCTCCTTGCCCACGCCGCTTTCGCCCGTTACCAGTACCGAAATATCGGTTGCAGCGACCTGCACCGCCTTGTACAAAGCGCGGTCCAGCGCGGGCTGGGTCCCGATGATACCAAATCGTTGCTTGACTTCTTGAACCTTCATTCGACGGTAAATTCGAGTTTTAAGGGTTTACCTGTGGCGATCCTGGTGCCCGAGAGCTTGTTGACCACGCTCGCACTCGTTGCCTCAACCAAAACTTTTTGGGCCTCGGGCAAGGGACTTTTAAACTTTAAATCCAAAGTACGCCCCGTCCAAAGGGAATTCCAAATCTCTTTGCCGGCCTTATCGTAGACCCGAACCATAAAGCCCAGGGTTAAATTCTCAATGCACTGGCCTTCCTTAGCCACACAAAGCCTTAAAACACCAGTTTCTCTGATGGCCTCGGCACGCAGGCCCAGTTCCAGACCGAGGTCCTGCCAGGATCCGTCGGCAAGCTTGGTTTGGGCTCCTGCCCCAAGGCTGCAAAGCAGGGCAAAGGCGATTAGTCGGGTCTTCATTTGCGCGGAATTCGGGCGTAACCCACCGCCCTGCCCAGAAGGGTCGCGGCAGTACTGCGTTCAATCTCAACCATTACCCATTGGCCTGCTTGATAGCCCTCACGGGCAAAAACCACGACATTGTTTTCTGTAGTGCGTCCGTATAGATCGGCCTCACTCCGCTTGGACCGGCCCTCCACGAGCACCTCAACCGTTTGGCCAATATGCGCGGAATTGCGCTCGGCACTGTGCCTTTGCTGCGCCTCAATAACCTCATTGAGTCGGCGCTTCTTGACCTCCATCGGAATGCTGTCTTCGAGCTTGCGCGCCGCAAAAGTGTTGGGCCGCTCCGAATAGGCGAACATGTAGCCAAAATCGTACTTCACGTACTCCATTAGGCTCAGGGTCTCCTGGTGGTCTTCTTCGGTCTCGCCCGGGAAGCCCGAGATCATGTCTTGGCTTATTCCGCAGCCTGGAATAATTCGGCGAATGCGGTCCACCAGAGCCATGTACTCCTCGCGGTTGTGGCCCCGATTCATGGCCTTAAGAATGCGCGACGAACCGCTCTGCACGGGCAAGTGAATGTACTTGCAAATGTTGGGGTGCGCCGCGATGGCCTCCAGCACCTCGTCCTTCATGTCTTGAGGATTGCTTGTAGAGAAGCGGATTCGCATCTCGGGCACCGCATTGGCCACAAGGTGAAGCAGGTCCGCAAAGTGATGTGCACTGGCCTGCGCCATGGGGCTTGCCTTGTCGAAGTCTTTTTTGAGTCCGCCCCCGTACCATAGGTAGGAATCGACGTTCTGACCCAGCAGCGTCACCTCTTGGTAGCCGTCAGCCCAAAGCTGCATCACCTCCTCAAGGATGGTTTGAGGGTCTCGACTGCGCTCTCGACCGCGGGTGAAGGGCACCACGCAGAAGGTGCACATGTTGTCGCATCCGCGGGTTATGCTTACAAAGGCCGTGATTCCGTTGCCTCCAAGGCGCACCGGCTCAATGTCGTGGTAGGTCTCTTCTTTGCTCAGAAGTACGTTTACCGCCTTGCGTCCGCCGTCAAGCTCCTCGAGTAAGTTGGGCAAATCACGGTATGCGTCTGGGCCCACGACCAAGTCCACGAGCTTCTCTTCTTCAAAAAACTTTTCGCGCACGCGTTCGGCCATGCATCCCAGCACGCCAATTTTGAGCTCGGGCTTATTGGCCTTGAGCGTATTAAACTGGTCCAGTCGCTTGCGCACGGTCTGTTCGGCCTTTTCGCGAATCGAGCAGGTATTCAGAAGCACCAGATCGGCATCTTCGAGTTTGTCGGTGGTTTCGTATCCCCCTTTTTGCAAAATAGAGGCTACGATTTCGCTGTCAGAGAAATTCATCTGGCATCCGTAGGACTCTAAGTATAGTTTTTTTCCTTGACCAAGGCCTTCGCGCAGCAGGACTTCTCCTTGGCGCTCTTCGGCCAAAAGGCTGGGTTCCGTTTCTAAAATTTTGGACATGCTGCAAAAATACGGACTACGTCCGAGGTAGAGCGACAAAATGTCAGCCGCTAATTTTAAACGCTTGGGCCAAATTCCGAGCGTTACTTTGCAAGCGTAAAACTCTGCTCATGGCCCAAAATCTCGTTATTGTCGAATCCCCTGCCAAGGCCAAGACCATTGAAAAATTCCTCGGCAGCGCCTTCACAGTGCGCTCCAGTTTTGGGCACATTCGGGATCTTCCCGAGCGAGGAATCGGCATTGATGTCGAGAAGGATTTTGCCCCGGAGTACGAGGTGAGCGAAGACAAAAAAGAGGTCGTTGCTCAACTGCGCAAACTGGCTAAGGCCGCAGATACGGTTTGGCTTGCCAGTGATGAGGACCGTGAGGGAGAAGCTATTTCTTGGCACCTGTCCGAGGCCCTAGACCTCGACATGAACAAGACCAAACGAATTGTTTTTCATGAGATTACCAAGTCTGCCATTCTAAAGGCTGTAGACAATCCGCGCCAGATCGACATGAACTTGGTCAACGCCCAGCAGGCTCGCCGGGTGCTGGATCGGCTTGTGGGTTTTGAGCTCTCGCCCGTGCTTTGGAAGAAGGTCCGACGCGGCCTGAGCGCCGGCCGCGTGCAGTCTGTAGCAGTGCGCATGATTGTAGAACGAGAGCGCGCCATCGAGAACTTCGTTTCGACCATCGACTTTCGCATGGAGGGTCGCTTTGCTGCGCCCAACGGAGCTGGTTTTCTAGCCGAATACCAAGGGAGCCTCAAGGATCAGGCCTCGGTAAACGCTTTGGCTGCCGGCCTCGATCTCGGCGGTTTTGTAGTGGCCTCGCTCGAGCAGAAGACCTCAGCCCGCAAGCCCGCTGCCCCGTTCACCACCTCAACCCTGCAGCAGGAGGCATCCCGCAAACTGGGATTGTCGGTGAGCCGCACCATGAGTTTGGCGCAAAAACTCTACGAGAACGGGCATATTACCTACATGCGTACCGACTCGGTAAACCTTTCTGAAGAGGCCATTTCGGGAGCACGCGGCGCCGTTACGGAACTGTACGGCAGCAATTTTGCCCAATCGCGCAAGTACCAGACCAAAAGCGCTGGAGCCCAGGAAGCCCACGAGGCCATTCGCCCCACCAACATGCTAATGAAGTCCGCTGGTGGGGATCCTTCAGAGAAAAAACTCTATGAGCTAATCTGGAAGCGCACCCTTGCGAGCCAAATGGCCGACGCGCAAATAGACCGCACCGTGGCGCAGCTTCAAAATTCCGCCATAGAATTCACGGCACGCGGCGAAATGATTGCCTTTGAAGGCTTTTTAAAGGTGTACCGCGAGGGCCTTGACGAAGAAGAAGACGAAGCAGGAATGCTCCCCCCATTGAAGCAAAACGATGCCGTTCGGCTCCAGTCCGCGCAGGCAACCCAGCGCTTTACCCGAGCCCCCGGGAGATTCACCGAGGCGACCTTAGTTAAGGCTCTGGAAGAAGAGGGCATCGGCCGACCGTCAACCTATGCGCCTACCATTTCGACCGTTCAAAACCGTGGATACGTGGCCAAGGGAGTGCGCGAAGGCGAAGTTCGACCTATTGTCTATGCGGAATGGACCGGCGGAAGCCAATGGAACTGGGACAAGCGCGACGAGAAGTACGGTTCAGATAAAGGCCGTCTCGTGCCCACCGACATCGGGAACCTGGTAACCGACTACCTCGTGGCCAACTTCAGTTCGGTGATGGACTACTCCTTCACGGCCAAGATGGAGGCCCAGTTTGACGAGGTCGCCGAAGGCCGAAGCCAATGGCAGTCTGTACTGGGGGACTTCTACAAGACGTTTCACCCCATGGTTGTGGAATCCGAAGAAGGAGACCGAGTGCGCTCGATTCGCCTACTCGGCACGCATCCAGAGAATGGCAGGCAGATTTCAGCCCGGCTTGCGCGCTTTGGTCCCGTGGTCATGCTCGGGGGCGGAGAAGACGACGAGCTGGACGCCAAGTTTGTCGGCATCCCTGAGCCCTTTTCACTAGACAAGATCACTCTGCCTGAAGCCCTTGAGCTGCTGCGCCTGCCCCGCCTGGTTGGTGAGCTCGAAGGCAAGCCCCTCAAGGCAAACTTCGGCCGTTTTGGTCCCTATGTTCAGTGGGATAAGACCTTCGCCAGTTTGACTGCACCCCTCACGCCGCTCAACGTTACCGAGGCAGAGGCCATTGAACTTGTTAGGGCCAAAGTGATTGCCGCCGAGGCCTCGCTGATGCATACGTATTCTACGCCTCAAGGAGCCGTGGAACTGCGCAAGGGCCGCTATGGGCCCTACCTAAAGTGGGACAAGGAGAACGTTAAAATTCCCCGTGGAATCGAACCAGAGAAGCTTACCACCGAAGAGGTTATTGAGCTTATTGCCAAGCATGTACCCTCTGCAGGAAAGGGCAAGGGCCGTGGTCGACCGGGCGCCAAAACCAAGTCGGCTGCAAAGCCCAAGGCGAAGTCCGCAGCAAAACCAAAGGCAAAGTCCGCAGCAAAACCCAAGGCTAAAAAAGCCCCAGCAACCAATAAGTAACCTATGGGCACGCAATGGCTTGAACCGCTTAATACGGAGTTTTTAGAGGCTTGGCCCCATGAAACATTGGGCAATTCCATTGCCATGCACCAAAGCGACGTGCCCGACTTGCGCGGCATGCAAATCGCCCTGATTGGCGTTCCGGAGCAGCAATCATCCCCGCACGAGGTTGCAAACAGCGTTAGAAGGTCCCTCTTTGGCCTTTATTGGGGCCCTTGGGAGGTAAAAGTTGCCGACTTGGGTAACCTCAGGCCCGGGAGGGATCGTGTGGACACCCTGGTGGCCGTTGAGGAACTCGCTGCCGAAGTCCTGCAGTACGGATGCATTCCGGTCTTTCTCGGCGCAGGATCCGACTGGCCTCTGGGCGTTTACCGTGCCTTTGTCAAGCTGGAGCGCACCGTCAGTGCCTGCATGATCAACAACCGGATTTCGCTCGGCGACGACAGCGTTATGCCAGACCACAGCAATTTGCTGGCGCAGATGCTCACGCTCAAGCCATTTCGTCTTTTTCACGTGAGCCACCTGGCCCATCAGAGCTATTTGGTGCCCCAGTCCCTGCTCGACTTGGCCGAGAAAATGCATTTAGAGGTGCACCGCATCGGTGAACTTCAGCCCATCCAGCGCTCAGAGCCCTGGGTGCGCGATGCCGACATGGTCGTGGTTCACAACGCCGCAGTCCGCGCATCCGACGCGCCTGCCCAGCGCGATCCTAACCCCAACGGACTCACGGGTGAGGCCTTCTGTGCCCTGCTTCGCTATTCAGGATTCAGCGATAAGCTCCATGCGCTTTGCATGACCGACTTTGTGAGCAGCCGCGATCTGGACGGCCAAAACGCAAACCTCTGGGCCCAGGGCCTATGGTACTTTATCGACGGGGTGGCTGGCCGCGTTTCGGACTTTCCGATGCGGTCGAAGGAAGACTACGTGCGGTTCACCGTGCTTCTACCCAAGGACGAGGGCGAATTGGTCTTTTACAAGTCGCCCTGGAGCCAGCGCTGGTGGATCGAAGTGCCCAGTAATCCCGGGCAGGATGCTCGCCACAGCCTGATTCCCTGCTCAGCCGAAGACTACGCAACCGCACAAAATGGTGAAATTCCTGCCGTATGGTGGCGTGTTGTTCGCCGCGGCGTGTAATCAAAGTTTACGTGGTACCGCATTTTTAGTTACTTTTAGCCCTTATTCGTAGAACCTCGTTGACTGGAATGAACCGCTTAAAATATCTTTTTGCAAGCGCAACTATACTCTTATCTAGCTCGTTATGGGCTCAGCAGGACGTGCAGTTTACCCAGTACTACCACAACAGACTGAGCTTTAATCCCGGCGTTGCAGGCAGCGGAGAAGGCATTTGCATCAATATGGGGCAGCGCCTTCAATGGGTCGGATTCCAAGGAGCCCCGACTACGCAAAACATTAACGCGTCCATCCCCGTGGAGTTATTGCACGGTGGGATTTCGGTCAATGTTCAAAACGACCGCATCGGCTTCTTTGAGGACGTTTCTGCCGCCTTGGGCTACGCCTACCAAATGGACCTTGGCGCAGGCCGCTTGGGACTCGGCATGTCGGTAGACTTTAAAAACAAAAACGTGCGCAACGCGCAATGGATTTACCCAGACAATCCGAGCGATCCGGCGGTAGTTGGCAGCGGAGCCACCTCTTTTACTCCAGAACTAAATTTTGGGGCCTACTATTCAACGGATGTATGGTTCGCGGGGCTTTCTACCACAAGAATGCTGCAAAGCGACGCCCCCTTCTCGGGAAGTTCTGCCCGTTTCAAAAGCAGCCTTCACTACTTCTTAACGGGCGGTGCGTCCTTTGACCTACCAACCTCCGTGCCCATTCGCGTTACTCCTAGCCTACTCCTTAAGTCGGACTTAAGTTCCAACCTCAGCCTGGATTTGAATGCCAACGCGTTGATTATGGAGAAGATTTATGCAGGGCTCGGCTACCGCAACCAAGACGCCCTAAGCATCATGCTTGGCTACCAAATTATGCCCTCGCTCAAGGCGTCCTATTCCTACGACTTGACTACATCTTCACTAAGTGCTTATTCTTCGGGCTCCCATGAACTATTTTTGTCCTATTGCTTCACCATCGAAATACCTCCGCGCATCAACGGTAGCTACCGCAACCCAAGATTTTTGTAATATCGCGCTCACATTGACGTTAGTTAAAGACCATGAAAAAATTTAAACTGGTACCATCCCTTTTCTCGACGGGCTTCGCAGCCCTGGTCCTGTCTGCCTGTTCCGGCGGAGACCACGGAGAATTAGTAGGCGTTCAAAACCGCCCAGAGTTTTACCCGTCGGACCCTTACGGAATGGTTTACATTCCCCAAGGTCAGTTCGCCATGGGCAATTCTGACGTAGACGTGCCTGCCACGCTCACTGCCTCCACTAAATCCGTATCGGTTCCCGCCTTTTACATGGACGAAACCGAAATCACCAACAACGAGTACCGTCAATTTGTCGACTGGGTTCGGGATTCCATCCTGCGCTTTCGCTTGGCCGAGGGAATGGTGGAAGGCTACGAGTACATCAACTACGCCGACATGAACAATCCTACGTTCTTTGAGGAGTTTGTTGGTCTCAACTACCCAGACTCCATGCAGACCTACCTCGATTGGACGAGTCGCTTGGTTTGGGCCACCGATCGATACCCCTCCGAGGAGTATACCGAGATCATTGAGTCCATGTACCTCTCCCCCGAGGAGCGCTTCTTGGGCGGACGAAGCATTGATTCACGCCAGCTGAACTACCTGCACTTCTGGGTTGACAAGCAAAAAGCGGCCTCCAAAGAGAATCGTTGGCAGAAGGACTACCGCGACGCGGACGGCGACAATCGCACCTTCTCCTACCGCGACTATATCAAAAACGGCAAAAAAGCTTCGGATCGTTCAAGCTTCTTTGTCTCAGAAATTGTCAACGTCTACCCTGATACCCTG
>JABMNC010000039.1 GCA_013205365.1 Cryomorphaceae bacterium
CGCCGTCGCCTCGAGTGTCTCGTCGAGCTGGCGGCGAGCCCTTGAGGGCAGTGCATCGAGGTTGCCAATGGCGTTAAGGCGGATTCCGTTTTCTTGCAGAACGCCCAGTTCCTTGCGCAGGCTGGTCATGAGGATGGTCATAAGGGCATCGACCTCGGCCTTGGGGCGCTGCCAGTTCTCTTCGGAGAAGGCATAAACCGTCAAAAATTGTATCCCAAGTTCGGCCGCTCCGGTGGCGGCGCGGCGCAGCGCTTCTACCCCGATTTCATGGCCTCGGATGCGGGTTGCAAAACCCTGCTTCTTTGCCCAGCGGCCGTTGCCGTCCATGATTATCGCTACGTGCTGCGGAATAGTGTTCATTAGTTAAGCAATGCTGCGCAAGTTTCCCAAAATTTTTCTAAGTGCAAACCTAGACCAATATTCACCCGAAACAACCCGTCGTTTTGGTCAGATTGTCCGCGCGAATAGCCTACGAGGCCGCGGTTGCTAGGGTCTGCAAAGTAGGCAGCAGCGTCGCCCCGAGCTTCGCGCAGAATGGCCACGTCGGTGTAGTCGCCCGAGACGTCGTCTACGTAGTCGCTCTGAATCCAGGTCCACTGAACTTCTGCTTGGGCCGTGAACCAGGGCCCAAGGTGAGCCCGCCAGCCCAGTCCGAGCGGAATGCTCAGGGCGCGGGTGCCGTAGATGGTGGTTCCGCTGCCGACCAAACCCTGGCCCTCGGTTCCTAGGGGTCGCAGGTCGATCCACTGGCCTAGGTACTGACCCTGGGGCCGGTAGGCGGTAATTCCGAGTCCGCTAAATAGATAGGGAGTATGCTGAAACCGGAAGGAAGGGATGCGCATGGGCAAAAAAGACACTTCGCTCATGACCCAGACGCTTTGGGTTTGCGTTCGTACGGTTATTCCGCGGGCAAGGCGATCGGCTCGGCTTGATGCGGCATCGCTGGCGGTGAATTCCCCCTGCTCGGCCACCAACCGAACGGAATAGTGGGGATGCCCCTGGTATCGGTAGCCCAAAGTCCATGCATTGCCTTGGTTGGGATTGCTCCAGGTCGGGCCAACGTCTCCGCGCAGGCCCATTCCGCCCCAGGAGAGGGTAAGGTCTTGGCTATGCTGCGATGCAGCAGGCAAGGCAAGAACTAGGATTAAAAGCAGGATGCCAGTGCGCATGAAGCCCCAAAGATAAGGCCTTCGCAAGAGGCTAGTTGCGGCGGTCGAGTCCCCAGAGAAGCTTATTGCGCAGGGTAGTCGGGAAGTTGTGCTCCTCGGTTTGCACCAGGCGAAACTTGAAGTCTGCTTGCTGGATTTTGAGGGTGGTTCCGACATCCAAAGAGAAGACGCGCGAATCCATCGAGCATAGGTAGTTGTCTTCGCGGGCTTCGATGCGGAGTTCGAGTATTCCATTGTTGGGAATAACGAGCGGCCTCACGGTTAAATTGTGCGGAGCAATGGGCGTAAGAATAAAATTGGGCGACAGGGGCATCAGAATCGGTCCGCCGCAGCTGAGGTTGTAGCCCGTGGATCCGGTTGGCGTGCTGATGATGAGCCCGTCGGCCCAGTAGGTGTTAAGAAACTGTCCGTTCAGGTGCACGTGTATCGAAATCATGCTCGTAGTGCCCTTGCGGCTTACTGCGATTTCGTTGAGTGCAAAGTCGGGGTCCAGCAGTTCGGGGCCTTCAGCCGAGGCTTGAAGGGTGTAGCGCTCTTCGATGCGGTATGCGCCCTGGAGGATGCGTTTTAGCGAAGCGGGGGCCTCGTCGCGGGTGATGTTGGCCAAAAAACCGAGGCGGCCCGTGTTGATTCCGATCAGGGGAATACCGCTGCGCCCCACCTGAGAGCAGGCGTCCAAAATGGTTCCGTCGCCGCCAATAACCATAAGAAAGTCTGGGTTTAGCGCTTGAAGCGTTTCTGCGGAAGTGTATTCGGGAAGGGTAAGGCCGAGGTCCCAGGATTCGTTAAGGCGCTTTTGAAAACCACGGTACATGGTTACCTCGCATCCTTCTTCTTCGAGGGTTCCGAGAATACGCTCTACAAAGGGTCGGGCTTCGTCGGGAATGCGTTTACCGTAAATAGCAATGCTTGCCATAGTCAAACGAATTAAACGCTTAGGTAGTGAAGAAGGTGGTCGAGGTTGTCTTGCGCGTCGTCTTGTCGGCGCCCTCGGGGGAAGGAACCCAGTACCGTAATGCCCATGCGCTCGAGGGTTTCGGCAGCGGCCGTCGGGTCGGGCTGGTCGAGTCGAAGCCATGTTCCAAAAAGTCCGCTTTCTTGATTGAAGTCAGTGGCCATGGAAACTATTCGATAGCCCTCTTCTTCAAGGGTTTGAATAACGGAACCTCGAAGAGTCTGGACGTCTTGAAGCCAAATGCTGCTGCCCGGGAGCTGAAAGCACCAATGCTGGCCCATCCAATGGCTCAGTCGGGTGGCGCTGAGTCCGCCTAAGAGTTCAAAATCTTGGTTGACCACCGCAATGGAATCGAGTTGGTGCTCGGCAAGCAGGGACAGGGCATCTACGGCGTGCTGGTCGCTGTAAAACGGGCGCAACTCAAGGATCTCGCCCGACGCGCTCTCCATGCCAAGGTAGAGCCCCTGAGGGTCGGACACCGGCCAGTGCAGTTGGCCTTCGGGGCGTTCCATCTGCAGTATTTCGTTCCAAAACATGCATCAAACGTAAGGTAGGATTTCTAAACAGTTGCGCGACCTTTGGTAAACCTTCCTAAATGTTTGAATTATGGCAGTACTGCGCCCCGCCCGCTTGTCGGTTAACATTAATAAAGTGGCAACGCTTCGCAACAGCAGAGGCGGCAATGTGCCCAACGTACTTGAGGTCGCCGTGCGCGCTCAAGACTTTGGTGCCGAGGGAATTACCGTGCATCCTCGCCCTGACGAACGCCACATCAGGTATGCGGATGCCCGCGCCCTGAGGGCTGTGGTCCGCACCGAATTCAACATTGAAGGCTACCCAAGTCGTGATTTTATCGATTTAGTCCTCGAATGCGCTCCCGAGCAGGTTACCCTGGTCCCCGACGCCCCCGACGTACTCACCTCAAATGCCGGCTGGAATACCCTCAAGCACGCGTCGATGCTGCAGGATGTGCTGGCGGAGTTTCGCGCGGCAGGAATCCGTACCTCGCTTTTTATGGAGTGCAATTTTGCCCATATTAAGGCAGCCAAAGACCTGGGCGCTGACCGAATTGAACTTTACACCGAGGCCTTTGCCCAAGGCTATCAGGCTGCGCTTAGTCTTAGGAATGGCGGAGACCAATCGGGTTTTGAACGCCTGAGCACTGCGGCGGTTCAGCCCTACGCGGACGCGGCGGAGTTGGCTAATTTGCTGGGTTTGGGCGTCAATGCCGGCCACGACCTCAACGCCGACAACTTGGCCTTTTTTGCGGCATCGGTTCCTCAGCTGGACGAGGTTTCGATTGGGCACGCCCTCATTGCTGACGCCCTTTACCTCGGACTCGAAAACAGCATCCAACGCTACCGATACCAGCTGGAGTTGGGGGCGCAGCAGCTTCTTTTTTAAGTGCGGACCCTGTACCTACCCAAATCATGGCAGCGGTAGCATTATCCAGTAAAATTCTAGGAGCAGGAGGCCGCCCGCTCCTGGTGCTTCACGGCTTTTTGGGCATGGGCGACAATTGGGCCTCCCACGCTCGAATTTGGGCGGACCAGGGCTTTGAAGTGCATTTATTGGACCAGCGCAACCACGGCAGGTCGCCCCACACCTCCAGCCACAGCTACACCGAGATGGTTCAGGATGCATTGGCCTATGCCGAGTCGAACTTCAAGCCAGGGCCCTTGGCTTGGCTTGGCCACAGCATGGGCGGCAAGGTCGTGATGGAATTTGCTGCTCGCTACCCGAGTTGGGTGGAGCGCATGGTTGTGGTAGACATTGGCCCTAAGGCCTACCCACCGCACCATCAGTACATTATTGACGCTATGAAGTCCCTTAATTTGCTAGAACTGGGGTCAAGAACCGAGGCTGATCGGGCCATTGAGGTTTACCTGAAAGACTGGGGAATTCGTCAGTTTCTTCTTAAAAACTTAGAGTGGACCACCGACAAGCACCTGGGATGGAGGTGCAACCTTCCGGTTCTTGAGGCGAGCATGAGCCGCATTGGCAAGCCCCTTGGCCCGCTTGATAACTATGTAGGAGCCTGTCTTTTTGTGCGCGGACTCGATAGCGACTACTTGCGCGACGAGGACTGGCCGGGAATTGTGAAGCATTTTCCTGCTGCACAGCTCGAGAGCGTCGCGGGCGCCGGACACTGGGTGCACGCCGAGCAGCCGCATGCTTTTCAGCTTGCCGTCGGTTCCTTTTTAAAGTCCTAGAAGGCCGCTTTTAAGACCAGTTTCTGCAGCAGCCCAGGGTGGGCGAAGCGCTGGTCGCTCAGGTCGGGCTCGCTAAAGCGGTTGCGAACGTTGTTGCTGAAGGCGTAGGGTTCGGTGGGGTTGCCAAAAAGTCCGCGGTCCATTGCACGGTTCCCGTTGGCGTCAAAGTAGGTCGCCACAATGTACACTCCGGGATTCCTTAGACCTAAAGACAGCTGCTGGGGATTGCTTTGTGCCATAACCAGCACCTCTTCGATGACTGTTCCGTCGGCGTTGCGAAGCGACAGCATCCAGGCTGCCTTGGGATTTCGAGCTTCCCAAGCGCTCGTGCTTACGGCACATTGCACCCGCAGTAGGCTTGAATTGTGAACGAGGGCCTTCGATACTACCGACGGCATCCCCAAAAATAAAAAGGCTAGGAGAAGGCTTAAGAGCTTGATCGCCAAGGTGAAACTAGAGGAATATCTAGCGAATCAGAACCACTGATCCCTGCTCAGAGAGGCGCACCTGGTTGACTCCGTCGGGGTCAATGTAGGTGGCAGTTAGCTGCCAGAGGTAGGTGCTCTCTTTCATGGCGCGGCCGTTGTAGTTCCCGTCCCAGCGCTCGCGCGGGTCGTTGCACTCAAAAACCAAGCGGCCGTAGCGGTCAAAAATCCGCATATTGTAGGTTGACATTTCGCAAGCCTCCGACACCACTACCCCAAAGAAGTCGTTGGTATTGTCGCGGTTGGGAGTGAATGCGTTGGGGGCAAAAACTCCGCAAACCTCGGTTGGATTGGGATTAGTTTGGGCACTTAAAGTGGCCGACAAAGCAATTAAGAGCAGGGCAATGATGGAGCGCATAGAGTACAAACTTAAAACGATTTTGGGTTTCCTCCGCCCTTGCGCAGAAGTCGGGGTAATTGACTGCGCGAACGATTGGGCTCGTCTAATGAACGGCTGCTGTCTTGGTCGCCGTCGTTCCATTCAAACTCGTACTTTTTTTCTGGAGCAATGGTTTGGTATTCTGCGGGTTTCACCGAATTCTTAATTTCGGCGGCCTGCTTTTGCCAGTCTTGCTTGATGGAAGCCTTAGCGTCTTGACGCATGGACTGCCCGTCTAGCTTAATCGACAGCTTGTCTATGGGGCCCGTAGCGCGAATTGGCACCCATACCGGCCCGCGGCTGGACTCCTCGGTGATGTAGGCATCGAGGCTCTTGCTGCGCTTGGGCTTGCTGCCTCCAATCATGTCTCTAAGCTGAAGTTCAAAACGGTAGTCCACGATTTGGTCAAATCCGTGGGTTCCGGCTACTTTCAGCTGGAGGGCATTGTTTTCAAGCAGCATTTCGGGAATCAGAATTCGCTGCTGCGAGATGTAAATGCTGTTTCGAAGAGGGGCGAAACGCACGTCTTTGAGGTCTTCAACTTCGGCAAAGCGTGCAAGCTGCTGCAGGGCCTCAATACCACGCATCCGTCCGCCCTCAAGGCTGAACTGAACCTCGGCTATCAGGCTCTTGGGGTCCCAGTCGTAGTTTGCATCAAAATCGCATTGAAGCTGCAGGGAGGCATCTAGGGTTCCATCGATGTTTTCTGCGGTTACAGTGCTTTGATTGAAGTTGCGGACTTCGCGCATGAGCGTGCTCAGCCGCACGCGCTGCAGCTGCATTTGCGTGCTTAGATTCCCGCCGTCGGGCTGTGCTGCGGTCCATTGACCACTTCCTCGAATTTGCCCACCTCCCATGCTAAGGAGGGCATTCTTAAAGCTAAAGTTGAGTCCGCGCCCCAGGACGTCTGCCTGAACGTCTGCCAGATGAAGGTCTTGGTAGTGAATGCGGTTCGCGCGGATTTCTAGCCGATAGGGGTCATTGAAATCGGGATCCTCGGGGTTGGTGGGGCCGGTCCAGAGGCCGTTCCAGACTTCAGAGTCCATGAATTCGCTAACATTGAGCTGCTTGGACCGAATCTGAAGGTCGTGGGCCATTCCCAAGTCGTTTAAGGCATTGCGCACTGTTCCATTAACTATCGCGTCGGACCTTCCCAGTACAATACTCCAGTTGTTTAGGTTTAGGTCCTGCCCGTCGAGCTGGACTTCGCCTCCGCGCACTTCCAGGGGTATTTTGTTGCCCTGTGGACGCCATTGGCCCGGGCTGAACGCAAGCGTTCCCGACCACATTCCGCCCCAAACGCCATTGCTGCCCAGCTCGTCAAGATTGGCGTAGTGCTGGCGGAATCCGATGCTTCCGCTGGCGCTTCCGCTGGATTCTTCCCAAGTTTCTATGCCTACCCAGCTCAGAAATTCTGAGGTTGCGAGGTTTGCGGTTCCATCGAAGCTTAGGTCTGGTGCCTCGAAGTTGCTCCATTTAAAGAGGCCCTTGATTTGGCTTGCCTTGCTTTGCGCGGCACTCAGGTCGATTTCGAGTTCTGAACTGGCTGCGCGCGCCTGCGCTCCGTTGTCAAAGCGAATGGCCGCGGCAATACCCGAGAAGTCAAAGGCACCGGAGGTTAGTCGGCCCTTGGACCAGGTGCCGTCGACCACAAGTCGGCTGCCCTTGGCGTTGGTTTTGGCCTGGGCCTTGACGCTCAGAAGGCCATCGATTTGAAGGGTTTCTGGGTCGGGCAGCAGGGCCTTGGGAATCAAAGCGACCACCTTGGCCACATCGAGGTCTTTGGCCGTCATGAGCCAAGTGCCCTCACCATCGCGCAGTTCCCCTTCGAGCGCGAGCGGCCATCCGGCTAGGTTTAATGTTCCGTTCTCGACCGCAAACTGACCTTCTGAGCCAGTCATTTCTGCCTTGCCTTCGATGCGGAGGGGCTTGGCGGCAAGGTTGGGAACCCAAAGTTCCCAGTCGAGTTCGGCGGCAAAAGCTTCCGCGTCGAGGCTACCTCGTGCGCGGACGCGCTCCGCCAAAAAGGTCTGGCTCCAGGGTGGATTGCCCTGCCCGCTAAGGCTCACTTTGGTATTGAGCAGGGTAAGGCCATCGAGCTGCACGGCAGCCTGGTCGGCGGCGCTGGAGTCCTCCTTAAAAATGCCGTAGTTGTTGCTGCCGTCTGCGTTCCAACGAAGTTTTAGGCGGCCGTCTTTTAGGGTTATGCGCTGCATTATGTAGGTTCCCCGGATGGCCTTTAAGAGGTCAAACTGCGCAAAAACGCTCGAGGCATAGGCAAGAGTGTCGCTTGGAATTTGCGGGTCGGGTACCAAAACCTTTTCAAAGCGCAGCGAGACGTCGGGGAACTGTGCCCAGAGGTCTACCTCGAGTCCGCCAATTTGCACGGGGCTGTTCAGGCGTCCGTTGACTGCCGTGAGCATTGCTCCCTTGAGCTCCTCCTGGTGGCTGTATACATAGCCCGCCAAGCCCCCTAAGGCCGCCGTTGCAATGGCTAAAACCCAGAGGAGGATGCGAAGGGCTCGGCGCATTTACTGCTGGATTTTGAGGAAGGCAATTTCTTTTTCAGAGAGCAGCCTCCACTCTCCGCGAGAAAGGTTCTTTTTGGTCAGGCCGGCAAAGTCCGTGCGGTCCAGTTTGAGGACCTCGTAGCCTAGCGCACCAAACAAGCGGCGCACAATACGGTTGCGGCCAATGTGGACCTCAACGCCAACTTCAAAGGGATTTTCGGGATCAGGGAATTCAAGTTTGTCGACGTGCGCTGGGCCGTCTTCAAGGTTGATTCCTTGCTTTAGGCGTTCCGCATCGAGCGGACTAAAGGGTTTATCGAGCGTTACCTGATAAATTTTCTTAGCTCCGTGGCTCGGATGCGTCAGTTTCTTTGCCATGGCGCCGTCGTTGGTCAGTAGCAGAACTCCGGTGGTTGAACGATCAAGGCGACCGACGGGGTAGATGCGCTCGCGGCAGGCCTTGCCCACCAAATCCATTACCGTTTTGCGCGCTCGTTCGTCGTCCACTGTGGTAATAAAGCCCTTGGGCTTGTTGAGCAAAACATACATTTTGCGTTCGCTTTTGAGGCGTTCGCCCGCATAACGCACATCGTCACCTGGCCCCACTTTGAGGCCCATGTCCATAGCGACCTGGCCGTTTATAGTGACCAAACCTTGAGCAATGAGGGTGTCTGCCTCTCGGCGAGAGCAAATCCCTGCGTGAGCTAGGTAGCGGTTTAGCCTCATGTGGTCGCTGTCGGGAGCATACTCCTCGGCGGTTTTGAACTTGGGCCTTCCGGTAGGCTTGCGCCATCCTTCTGGGGTCAAATTCGATGCGGGGCGGCGTTCGCTGCTTTCGGATCCGTACTTGGGGTGGAGTCGGCCTTCGCCGCTGAAGTGCTTGGGTCCAAGGCCTTCAAGGTTCCATGGCTCGTAGGGAGTCTGGCCACCGGCAGCAGGACCATTGGCCGCCGGACCGTTAGCGCCCGGTCTTTGAAAGGTTGGCTTCGAGAAAGAAGGTTTTGGGAAGGAGGATCTCGGTCCGTCAAAGGACTTTCTGGGACCAAAAGTCTTGGTTGCTCCGCCCATTCGGTCGGGTCGACTGGGTCGGTCGGTTCGGAATCCGCGGTCTTCGCCAGCGGGTCGGCTGGGTCGGCCTGTTTGGAATCCGCGGTCGCCTCCGGTTGGTCGGTCGGGTCGACTGGGTCGGCCTGTTTGGAATCCGCGGTCGCCTCCGGTGGGTCGCTCGGGACGACTGGGTCGGCCTGTTTGAAATCCGCGGTCGTCGCCTTGAGGCCTCGAAGGACCGTCTGTTCTTGGGCCGCGCGTCGAGGGGCGGGCAGAAGTTCTACGGGCGCCATCACTCGAACCTTCGGCCCTGGGACCTTGGAATTCGGATCGTGGGCTTGGGGCGGCAGGCCGCTTCGCAGCGGGCTTGGGCTCGGACTCGCTTTGCGCGTCGTTGGGCCGGGGTTTGCGGGGAATCACGCTACAAAGGTACCAATTAGCAGTCAGTCAAGAGTCTAGTCCAAACGGACTGGTTCCCAAGGGCAATTGGTCGGCGCAGAAGCAGACAGGCCGGCGGCAGGAGGTTCCTAAAAAGTCCGCCCAGTAAACTAATGAGCTAAATGCCAGGCCAACCGCCTTCGCGAACCTCGACCACCCTAACGGGGGAACCGTGGCAGCGAACCAGATCAATGCGCCATGAACCCAGGTACTGATTTTTGCGTCCAAATGCGGCTGCGGCCC
>JABMNC010000040.1 GCA_013205365.1 Cryomorphaceae bacterium
CTTCTCTACCTCAAAGAGGGCTTCTCCATGGGCTCGTACGTACCAATCTCCGCCCAAACGACCTACCAAATCGAGTCGATCCTGGTCAAGCCGGCCGTCTTCGTCGAGAATGCTATCGTCAATATGAATGGCAATCACCTCGCAAACAACCAAATTGCCTGCGCCCGGACCCTCTCCTAAGGCGATTACCTCGTTCACCCTGCACTCTAAGGCTACGGGAGATTCGGCTACTCTTGGGGGCGCTACGTGCGTGCTTGGAAGCGCAGTGAAGCCTGACTTGATGAATTCGTTTACTCCGCGTTCATACGAAGTGCTTGACAAGCTGGTCTGCTCTACCATGGCATGGCTGACCGCATGCACTACCACCTCGGGAACCTCCTTTACGTTCAGTAGGCTGTCTTTACTGCCTCCGTCTCGCAGGCGCTGTGACGGGGCGAAGATGAGTATTGGCGGATTCGTGCTAAAAATATTAAAGTAGCTGAACGGCGAAAGGTTGACTTGACCGAGCCTGTTTATGCTCGAAACCAAGGCTATGGGCCTTGGCCCGACGGCAAACTGCAGGGTGCGCTGCAGGTCTTGAATACTCAGCTCGCTCGGAATCAATGTTTGTACTGCCATGGCGGCGCAAAGGTACTTCCTTTGAGCCATCAGGCCCCATCGCAGGCTTCAAATTGCGGGAGCAAAACAGAGGCTTCGACAATGTATCTTTGCCCTTCCTAATGCGGATGTGGCGAAATTGGTAGACGCACTAGACTTAGGATCTAGCGCCGTGAGGCGTGGGGGTTCGATTCCCTTCATCCGCACCAATAAAAAGCCCGGCCTTCGAAGCCGGGCTTTTTGCTTTTAAAAATTTGCTAACCCTAATTGTCGAGCATGATGTACACGTCGACCCGGCGGTTTTGGTCTTTATCGCTTGACTGGGGACGAACCTTACCGTCGGAACGAATAATGATGTTCTCCTCGCCAAGTCCGGTCTTGGACATTAGGTAGTTGGCTACTTTTTGAGCCCGCATTAAACCGAGGTTGTAGTTGTAGGTTGCACTTCCTGATTCGTCCGTATTGCCAACAATGAGCAGTTTAGAGTTTGGATATTTAGCACGGAGTGCTGCAAGTTCGCTTTCAACTCTAACCGCGGTAGCACTAGAGTACTCGGTAGAATTCAGGTTAAAGAGTAGGGTTAAGGCAGATTCAAGTACAACCTCTTTGGTGACCTCTCTGACGGACTCCATTGGAACCTCTTTAATTACTTCTTTAACTACTTCTTTGGTTATAAATACGGTGTCAACGCGCAGGGACTCGGTCTTCTCGGCCATACCAGAAGAAGCAGGTTTTGAGCGACGGGACTTGCTTTGAAAACTCATCTCCGTACCGGAGGCTCCGCCGAATTGATATCCGACGCCAGTGGTGAAACCAACCCAATTGGAATAGCCTGCGTGCAGGGTAAAGGGCTTAAAGACATAAGCAAAGCCAATTTCTTTGCGCACCTTGCCAAAGCCGCCGTCGCCACCAAGGCCGTAAGGGCCAAAAGGACTGATTCCGCCATAGACGTAAATATTGGGATTTACATACAAGGTGGGGCCAATTAGGTAGCGTTGGTAGTTACCGTCCGCATTAAAGTCGTCGGCAAAGGGCACGTTGTTGCGCTGCTCATAAGTCATATAAAGGCCAAGGCCCTTGAAGATTTTATGCCCCGCCATACTAAAACGTGGAATGTAGAATCCCTCGGTATGACGCAATGCCAAGCCGGCCCCTACTTCAAAGGTAGGTAGGCTCAATTGGCCTGAGGCTCCGATTGTGGCGCCGATAAGGATGATTATTAGAATACGTTTGATCATGGTTGGTCAGATTTGGTGCAGCATGGAACTACCCTTAAAAGTAAGTAAAAAAATCTAAGCGAATTGCCGCAAATTATTCATGGAATAAGTCGGAATAGCTCGATTGGGGCTTCTACTTTGACGAGAAAGTTAAGTTTTTGCGCAGGGTAATGCTTAAGCGAGCCAGATTATAGCGTTCGTAGAAGTAGTAGTTGTCAATAATGACCTCGTTGCCGTCTTGAAACAGATGGCTCCGGTAAACCCAGGTATCGAGTCGAGCGCCGGGTCCATACTGAACTTCGGCAAGCGCTGACCAGGATTTGTATCGACCTTGAATGCCGATGCCTGCGAGAAACTCGTTGCGTCCATACTGAAATTGGTAGATTTCACGGGTCCAGTGGTCGGTGTCGTACACTCCCAAATGCTCGCTGCGAAAGCGGTGACCGTCGAGCCTTGACCATTGTCCGCTCAAAACGACTTGCCATTGAACCGCATTCAGCAGGGGAAGGGGCAGGCTGTCAAGGCTTAGGTCGTAGGCAATCCACTCCAATCGTCCGCCCGCAAACCAGTTGGGAACGGTGTAGTCAGGCGCCTTATTGGGAACTCTAAACTGACTGACGGCAGCGAAGTCTCCCCATTGGTAGCCAATTTGGGTAATGGGGCTGCTGCTTGTAGCCATTCTGTTGGCACTTGGGATGCGGTATTCCGTGCCAAAACCAGCAAAAAGTTGAGCAAACAAGCCGGTGCTAAGCAGCGTGAACAGTGGGGCAAGAATGAAACGCATGGTTAGAAGGAATGGTTACTGCCCAAAAGTACAGCCCCCCACCTATATTTGCAGCCCATTTTGCCACTTTAGCTCAGTTGGTAGAGCATCGCATTCGTAATGCGAGGGTCGTGGGTTCGAGTCCCATGAGTGGCTCAGAGTAGAATCAACCCCTTACCAGGGATCATTTAGCGCGAGTGCTGAAATTGGTAGACAGGCTAGACTCAGGATCTAGTGTCCGTAAGGATGTGGGGGTTCGAGTCCCCCTTCGCGCACAAAAAACCCAGGCTAAGCAGCCCGGGTTTTTCATTTCATGACAGTGAGTTACTTGTTGCTTGCGCCTAGTTTATTGGGTGTTCTAAATACCTAGAACGAACCAGAAACAAGTAACCAGAAGCCAACTTTACAAGCGAAGCAGCCAAGCCCCCGGCGTTTCGACGCGGACCTTATCGAGCATGCCGAAGGCAACGGATTCAGACAGGTACGGACCCGTGTACACGCGAACAAATCCATTCGATCCTTCGGTAATAGAGCAGTTCACGCCCGCGGCCTTCAGTCGACTCACATACTGTGCGGCCAAGCGTTTGCTGCGGAAGCTTCCCACGACGACGACATAGCGGATTCCGGGGTTAGAGGCAGCCTTACCGCCGGCCATCTGGCTTTGGGTCGCGTTTGGCGCTTTGAGGCCTTGGTCGATGGAGTCGAGGCGCTGCTCCAACTTGAGCTTTTGAATTTTGACTACTTCAAGCTCGTCCATTAATTCAGCTTGGGCAATCTTGAGCTCTTCGCTCGCTTTTTTCAATGAGGGAACGGACTGCGCAGCCTTCTTGGCTTGAACGAGTTCGCGCTGGTCGCGGCTTTGGATGTTTTGGAGGTTCCAGGTGTACCCGGCAACGCCAATCAGCATTTGGTCGTCGTGGCCGCCGATGCGCGTTCCGCCTCCGCCCTGGCCGTCGAGGCCGTCGTCAAACATAAAGTATCGGTAGCTGAGCTCTGCATAAAGCCTTCCGCTTGCATAGGGCATGGAGACGCGCAAACCCAGCGATGCGGGAGCCGACAGGGAGCCCCAAGTGTAGAGCCCCTCGTTGAGTTTGGTGGTAATGGCACCTATGGTTTGCGACGTGCGAATGCTGGCGAGCCCGAGGGATCCTCGGGCTTGCACCAAAAGGTTGCCCAGAGGCCGGGTATAGCCAAGTCCGATGCGCGGGGATGCCCCGCTGAGCTGAGCTGTTGAGGTCGAGCTCACAGCGCGGATGGAGTAGAGGTCGAGCCCTGCATGCATGCTCCAGTCGTTCCAAAGGGGAAGCTGAAGTTCGGCGCCGGCGCTTAGGTTAAGACCGTCTAGTCCGCCCTCTTGCGCGCCCCACTTGCCAAAGGGGCTGGCGTTGTCGCGAATAAACATGGGCAGCCCCCCGTAGACTGAAAATTCGGGGGACTGAGCAATAGCGGTCAAGGGCATTAGGACCGCAATCAGGTATTTCAGGGGACTCTTCACTTCTCGGTATTTTTGCCTAAGATACAATACCTACCTTTGCAGACCTTTTTTGAACACCAAATAGTCTATGAAGTCAAACTGGATTGTCGACGCGGATTTGAATGCCCGCCTTACCCTCACCATCGAACAAAGCGAATACTCCGGTGCCGTAGAAAAGCAGCTTGCGGACTACCGCAAAAAGGCGCGTATTCCGGGATTTCGCCCGGGCACGGCCCCGATGACCCTAATTCGCAAGCAGTACCAGGAGCCCATCACGGCTGACGAGATTAACAAGCGCCTTCAGGATGAGCTTTATGCCTACCTCGAGCGCGAAAAAATTGAAATTTTGGGCCAGCCTCTGC
Source organism: Cryomorphaceae bacterium (assembly GCA_013205365.1). Taxonomy (GTDB): domain Bacteria; phylum Bacteroidota; class Bacteroidia; order Flavobacteriales; family Schleiferiaceae; genus TMED14. Next base: position 4,414 of record JABMNC010000040.1, read on the forward strand.
CCGTTCCGGGCAGTATTGACTTTAGTGCGGACTCGCATTCCTTTGAGTTTGACATGGGTCTAGCTCCAGTGTTGAATTTTGAAGTGAGCGAGCGGGTCAAGATTCCGTTCTATGTGATGGAACCCACGGTGAAGGACCTCGACAAGGAGGTCGAGAACCTGCGCCAGCGCTACGGCGCCATGAGCGAAGTCGATACTGCAGGCGACAATGACTTCTTTTATGGGCAGTTTGACGTGGTGACACGCCGCGGAGAGGCCGTTGAGGGAACTGCCACCAAGCAAGGTCGCTTTGGGCTGAGTGCCGCAAGCAGCCGTTCGCTCAAGAAAGACCTCAAGACCCTTGCCAAGGGAGGAGAACTCGTCATCGACGCGAGCGACTTCGAGAAGGACTTTGATTTAGCGCATGTTTTGGGCTACAGCCCCGAGGAGCGTGCCATGAGCACGGGCTACTACCGATTTAAGTTGGAGCAAATTTTTCATATTGAGCCCGCAGAACTCAATGCGGAAATGTTTGACAAGCTCTTTGGCCAAGGCGCGGTAACCGACGAGGCAGGCTTAAGGGAGAAGGTCCGAGAGGAGTTGTCTCAGGTCTATTTGCGCGATGCCGAGCAGCACTTTTTTAACGCCGCGACCGACAAGCTGATGGAGACTAAGTTTAAGTTGCCTGCCAAGTTTCTCAAAAAGTGGATGACCAGCACTGGCGATAAACCTCTGGATGCCGCAGAAGTGGAATCCCAGTGGCCAAAAACCGAGAAGGCCATGCGCTGGCAGTTGATTGAGTCCAAGCTCATTAAAGACAACCACCTGCACATTCACCAAGAAGAGCTCGTGGATTTTGTGAGCACCGAAGTAGTAACTCGCATGCGTCAGTTTGGCAGAGAAATCGACATCGACGAGGCTCGCCCGGTGGCGATGAATCTTTTGAAAGAACGTCCGCAGGCAGAGCAGTATTCGGAACAGCTTTTGCAGCGTAAATTGATGAGCTTTGTGCTCACGGCCTTCGGCAAGAAGGAAGTGAAAGCGACCTACGCCGACTTTGTCAAAGAAATCAATAAAAACCAGAAGTAATTAACCGCAATGGATTTCGGAAAAGAATTTAAGCGCTACGCGATGCTCGACAAGGGTATTAGCAGCATGCACCTCGAGCACTACGTCGACGGGTCGCTGACTCCCTATATTATCGAAGAGCGCCAGCTCAACGTGGCCCAGATGGACGTGTTCTCGCGCCTTATGATGGACCGAATTATTTTTCTCGGAACCGGCATCAACGATCAAGTTGCCAATATTGTTCAGGCTCAGCTGCTCTTTTTGGAGTCGGCGGATGCCAAAAAAGACATTCAGATTTACATGAACAGCCCGGGCGGCAGCGTGTATGCAGGCTTGGGCATCTACGACACCATGCAGGTGGTTTCGCCCGACGTAGCCACGATTTGCACCGGAATTGCGGCCTCCATGGGCGCCGTGTTGCTTTGTGCAGGAGCCAAGGGCAAGAGGTCCGCGCTAAAGCACAGCCGCGTCATGATTCACCAGCCCATGGGCGGGGCTCAGGGTCAGGCCAGCGACATGGAAATCACGCTTCAGGAGATTCTCAAGCTCAAAAGGGAGCTGTATGAAATTATTGCAGACCACTCGGGTCAGGCTTTTGATAAGGTAGAGCACGACTCAGATCGGGACTACTGGATGACCTCGGAGGAGGCCAAAACCTATGGCATGATTGACGAGGTTCTGATTAGCAAGTCACGAGTATAGCCCCTGCCCAATGACCGATACCAACCAATGCTCTTTTTGCGGCCGTCCGTCGACCGATGCCGGCTTGCTGGTTTCGGGCTTGGATGCGCAAATTTGCTCCAACTGCATTGAACAGGCTCACGTAATTCTCAAGGAAGAGGCCGACGACAATTCGGGCCCCTTGGGTTTCTTGGATTTGCCAAAACCAGCAGAGATTCGTGCGCGACTGGACGAGTACGTTATCGGACAGGACAATGCCAAAAAAATTCTCTCGGTGGCCGTGTACAACCACTATAAGCGAGTGCTTCACGGGGGCGTTGGCGACGAAGACCTCGAGAAATCCAACGTCATCATGGTGGGCGAGACCGGCACCGGCAAGACTTTGCTGGCTCGAACTATTGCGCGGATGCTCAAGGTTCCCTTTGCCATTGTGGATGCCACGGTGCTCACGGAGGCTGGCTACGTGGGCGAAGACGTAGAGAGCATTTTGACGCGCCTGCTTCAGGTTGCCGACTACAATGTTGCCGAGGCAGAGCGCGGAATCGTCTTTATCGACGAGATCGATAAGATTGCCCGCAAAAGCGACAATCCCTCGATAACTCGCGACGTTTCTGGGGAAGGCGTGCAGCAGGCCTTGCTCAAACTTTTAGAGGGCACTAAGGTCAATGTGGCGCCCAAGGGCGGACGCAAGCACCCCGACCAGAAGTTTGTAGAGGTAGACACGCGCAACATTCTCTTTATTGCGGGCGGAGCCTTCGACGGAATTCAGCGGCATATTGCTCGGCGCTTCAACACCCAAGTAGTCGGTTTTAATGGCACTACCCAGCGCAAAGACGTTGACGAAGGAGCCTTTTTGAAGTACGTTGCGCCTCAGGATCTCAAGACTTTTGGGCTGATTCCGGAGCTCATTGGTCGCCTCCCGGTGCTGACCTACCTCGAGCCCTTGGACCGGGTTGCGCTTCGCCGCATATTAACTGAGCCCAAGAATGCGCTGATTAAGCAGTACGAGCGCCTCTTCGCCTTGGACGGAATCGAATTCAGCATTGAGGATGAGGCCCTGGACGCCATTGTGGACAAAGCCATCGAATTCAAGCTAGGCGCCCGCGGACTGCGTGGAATTGGCGAAACCATACTCACCGACGCCATGTATGAGCTGCCTCAGAAGGTGCACGTTACCGCGGAGATGGTTCTCGCAAAGCTCTCCCGCCAGTCGGCCTAGGAGTGCAGCCGGTCTGGGCCGGATTTTTTATTTTTTGTGGAAGGTCCGAAAGGAAAAGGCGTAGGCGTGGCGCTCGTCTGCCGGATGATCCTGCCGTTCGGTTTGAATGAATCGGTCGCGGTACTCCGGGAACCAAGTGTCGCCGCCCTCGAGGGTGGCATGCACCTCGGTAGCATAGAGCACGTCGATTAGGGGAAGGGCCAGGCGGTAGATTTCTCCTCCCCCCACGATGAATCCGTCGGATCCTTGCAGTGCGGCTAGGGCTGAGTCCAGGGTGGCAAAAACTTCAACTCCTTCGACGGACCAGTTGGCTTGGCGCGACACGACCATGTTTCTGCGGCCTGGAAGAGGTCTCCCCAAAGAATCAAAGGTCTTGCGCCCCATAATGATGGGGAAGCCACGGGTGCGTTCCTTGAAGTACTTAAGGTCGTCGGGAAGATGCCATAAAAGGTTATTGCCGCCCCCGATAAGGAGGTTTTGGTCGTGGGCAACAATAGCGTAAAGCATTCGGAGGTTCGAGTTAAACGGCTACGGGCGCAGGAATGTGCGGGTGCGGATCGTAGTCCAGGAGGGTGACGTCTTCGTAGCGAAAGTCAAACAGGCTTTTGACGCTGGGATTAAGGCTGAGCGTGGGCAGGGGGAGAAGGTCGCGGCTTAGCTGAAGGCGAACTTGGTCGGTATGATTGGAATAAATATGGGCATCGCCAAGGCTGTGGATGAAGTCGCCGACTTTAAGACCGAGGTCTTGCGCCATCATGTGCAGCAGCAGGGCATAGGAGGCAATGTTGAACGGAACCCCCAAGAAAATGTCGGCGGAACGCTGGTAGAGCTGGCAGGAAAGCTTGCCGTCGGCCACGTAGAACTGAAAGAAGGCATGGCAGGGAGGGAGCGCCATTTGGTCAATGTAGCCGGGGTTCCAGGCCGAAACGATGTGCCGGCGCCCATCGGGGTTGCTGCGGATGCCTTCGAGCACGTCGCGGAGCTGGTCCACCGGGCCGTTCGGGCCGGGCCAAAAGCGCCACTGAAAGCCATAAACGGGGCCTAAATCACCCCACTTGGCGGCAAAATCGGCGTCCGCAGCGATGCGCGCGGCGAACTCCTTCATGTCGATTCCGTCGTAGTCAGCCGATTTCGAATAGGTGGCAAAGGGCCAGTCGTCCCAAATTCGCACTCCGTTTTGGCAGAGGTAGCGTATGTTGGTATCGCCCGAAATGAACCAAATGAGCTCGTGAAGAATGCTTTTGAGGTGCAACTTCTTGGTTGTAATCATTGGGAATCCTTCGGCCAAGTCAAAGCGCATTTGGTGGCCAAAAACACTACGGGTTCCGGTCCCAGTTCGGTCGGATTTATCGCTGCCTTCGCGGAGTACCCGCTCCATGAGTTCGTGGTATTGACGCATGGCTTAAAGGTAGTAACTGGCTACTAGTTACTAGCAACTGGCTAGAGGAGGAAGGCGACCAAAGTCGCCGTGGTCAGCGAGGCCGCGGTTCCGCCCAAAATGGCTTTGAAGCCCAGCTCAGAGAGGTCTTTGCGCCGGTCGGGCGCTAGGGTGCCTATGCCGCCGATTTGGATTCCGATGGAGGCGAAGTTGGCAAATCCACAAAGTATGTAAACCGCAAGGGTTTGGGCGCGCTCGCTGACAAGGGTTCCGCCGTCAATCATTTGACCCATGGTTACGTAGGCGTAGAATTCGTTGAGCACGGTTTTTTCACCCAGGAGCTGCCCCACCAGTGGAGCCTCGGCCCAGGGTACGCCCAAGAGCCAGGTGAAGGGGCCCAGGAGCATGCCAAAGATGGCCTGCAGGTTGAGTTCGGAGTAGCGACCGCCCGACCAGGTAGCCACGAGGTCGTTGAGGCCGGTCCAGGTGCCGAGTCCGTCCGATAAAAGGCCGTTGAACAGCGCGATTAGGGCGGTAAAAACCAGAAGCATAACCCCCACGTTTACCGACATTTTTAGGCCGTCGGTGGTGCCGTTGGCGATGGCTTCGAGCCAATTGCCCTTGCGTTCCACCTTAATGCTGGCGATGTCTACTACGGGTTCGGTCTGGGGGACCAGGATTTTGGCGATCCAGAGCGAGGCGGGCGCATTCATTACCGATGCGGTGAGCAAGTGGCGCGCAAAGAAGGCTTGGCGCTCGGGGTCGGTTCCGCCCAAATAACCGATGTATGCGGCCAGTACGGCGCCCGCGATGGTGGCCATGCCCCCAACCATCAGGGCCATGAGTTCCGAACGGGTCATGCTGGAGATGTAGGGTTTTATTAGCAAGGGAGCCTCCGTTTGGCCCACGAAGACGTTGGCGGCGGCAGCAAGGGTTTCTGCACCCGAGAGCTTGAGGCTGCGCTTCATGATCCAGGCAAATCCCCCTACGATGCGCTGCAGGATTCCGAAATGAAAGAGCAGCGAGGTGATGGCGCTAAAGAAGATGATGGTTGGGAGTACCTGAAAAGCAAAGAGGTAGCCAAAGGTGTCGACGCGACCCACCAGGTCGCCAAAGAGAAAGAGGCTGCCCTCGCGGGTGAAACCAAGCAAGGCTACAAAGCCTCGCCCCACGGAGTCAAATACGGATGAAACCCAAGACAGGTGAAGGATGGCCACCGCAAGGGCGAGCTGCAGCAGGATGCCTTTGCCGACTAATACCCAGTCTATGGCTCGGCGGTTGGAACTCGCGAGGGTGAGAATGCCGATAACAAGGCTAAGTCCTGCCAGGACGCGTAGGTAGTAATCCAAGGTAAAGCCGGGATTTAGGGGTTAAGTGGCCGCCAAGTTAGCGTAAAACCTAGCCCCGTTGGCTCAGTTCGTCGCGGATTCGCGCCGCCATCTCGTAGTCCTCGTTGCTCAGGGCATGCTCCTGCATGGCCTCGAGTTCTTCGCGGCTTGCGCGGGCAAGGGCGGGGTCGTCGGATTGGGAGGCGGTTTTTGATTCGCCGGCGGCCGCCGACTTCGAGCGCGGAGCCTTCGGCATTTTCGGTTGGGATCCCTGTTCTCCCTCGATTCCGGCCTGAACCATGACCTCCTCGGTGGCAAAAATGGGGCAATCGAGCCTCACGGCCAAGGCCACGGCATCCGAGGGACGGGCATCCATGACCTTGCCGCCCTCAAAGTGCAGCTGGGCATAAAATACTCCGTCAATAAGGGCGTGTACGACTACCCGCTCGAGCGTGACTCCATGAGCGATAAGCGATTGGGCAAAAAGATCGTGGGTCATGGGTCGCGGCGGCGCAGACATTTTGTCGAGCGCGATGGCAATGGCCTGGGCTTCAAAAGCCCCAATGACAATGGGAAGGCGGCGCTTGTCGACTTCGGACTCGAGCAGCAAGGCATAGGCCCCTGTGGGGCGCTCGCTGTAGGTTAGTCCCTTGACAGTTAGGGTAATAAGCGCTCCTGACACAGTCTTAGTTGAGGTATTTTTTGATTGCGGCAGTCAAGCGCGGAACCACGTCAAAGGCATCGCCTACGATTCCGTAGTCTGCGGCTTTAAAGAAGGGGGCCTCGGGATCGCTGTTGATTACGACAATGGTTTTGGAGCTGCTCACCCCTGCGAGGTGCTGAATGGCACCCGAAATTCCAATGGCGATGTAAAGCTGCGGATTTACCTGAATTCCGGTTTGGCCTACGTGTTCGCGGTGGGGTCGCCATCCTATGTCGCTGACGGGTTTAGAGCAGGCGGTTGCTGCGCCCAAGGTTTTGGCGAGTTCTTCGATCATGCCCCAATTTTCTGGGGCTTTCATTCCCCGGCCGGCAGAAACTACTCGGTCGGCTTCGGGCAGTGCGATGCTGCCGCTGGCAAGCTGCTGCTCCAGCACGGTGGCTCGCGCGGTCTCGCTGGAGCTGCGGTCTTCAAAAGCAGCGTCGCTGTCGCTGTAGTCTTTTAATCCTATTGCGTTGGGGATAAGGCCAATAACGCTGCGCGGAAGGCGGCTTTCGCAGGTTTCAATTCCCTTAGACGAGAAGGCGCCGCGAACCACCCGCAGGGGGCTGTAGGACAGGGGCAGGGCCGTTACGTTGCTTATGGCGCTTGCCTCGGCGCGAACGCTTAGGGCACCCATTAGGGCTCGTCCGTTGGCGGTTCCGCTTACCACGATGAGGCTGGAGTTGAGTTCTTGGGCGACTCCGGCGAGCAGAGCCGCATACTGGGCGGTTTCAAATTGCTCGGGGCCGTGGAGGTGCAGTACTTTGTGCACTCCGTGGGCGCCAAGGGATTCTACTGGAGCCGACGCGGGCCCAATAACCACGGCAAGGGCTTGGGTTCCTTGGGCCTTGGCACAGGCCGAGGCGTACTGAACGGCTTCAAAGGTGGACTTTTTAAACTGCCCGGACCAGGTTTCTGCGAATACTACTACCATTTCTAATTTTTTTTTGCTTTTTTGCTATTTGGCTTGCTTTACTGCGTTTTTTGAACTGCTCTACTCTCTCGGACTGGGTTTTGACTTGGCTTGCAAAGGGTTTTTCTCACTACTAAAGTTCAACGAGTCGAGGGGCTTTTTGTTTAGGTGATGCGGCTTAGATGACTTTGGATTTTTTTGATAAAAACGAGGATCTTCTCAGATGACTTTGGCTTCTTCGTGAAGTTTTTGAACCAGGGTGTCGAGGTCTTGGGCGTCGATCATTTGCACGGCGGACTTGCCGGCTGGCTTGGTGAACGATACCGCTGCGGACCCGGGGTTTGCCCCCTGGGGAGCGGTAACTACCAAGGGCTTGGTGCGTGCCGACATGATGCCGCGCATGTTGGGGATTCTCAGTTCGGATTCTTCGACAAGGCCTTTTTTGGCGCCCAGCACGGCAGGCAGTGCGAGGTCAAGGATTTCTTTGCCTCCGTCGATCTCGCGGGTGGCTTTGGCGCGACCGCCTGCTGGGTCAAAGCCGATGCAGGGGCTGACGACGGGCCATCCTAGGATTTCGGCCAGGGCGGCGGGAACGATTCCGCCGTTGTAGTCTATGGATTCTTGACCGCAGACGATGAGGTCGTAGGCTCCCGCAAGGGCAACGGCGGATAGTTCACGCGCTACTTGAATGGGGTCCAATGCAAGGGCGTCGACGCGGACCGCGTCGTGCGCGCCGATGGCGAGCGCCTTGCGGAGCGTGGGCTCGACCGAGGCGTCGCCTACGGTCACGGCCGTGACCGTTCCGCCCAACTGCTCATTGAGCTGAAGAGCGCGGGTAAGGCCAAACTCATCGTAGGGATTAATCACAAACTGCACCCCATTGGCATCCAGCGCGCTAGCGTCTGCCGTGAACTGAATTTTAGCCGTGGTATCGGGAACGTGGCTGATGCAAACAAGAATCTTCATACTTAAGTAATTCCGGGGCGGTTTGTAGCCCAATCGGTAGGCAAATTTAAGGTTAGAAGCCGTATTTTTGCGGTCCTTAAACAACGATAAACGAATGCGAACGATTCAATTCCGCGAGGCTATTGCCGAGGCAATGAGCGAAGAAATGCGCCGCGACGAACGCATCTTTCTGATGGGCGAAGAAGTGGCCGAATACAATGGCGCCTACAAGGCTTCTAAAGGAATGCTCGAGGAGTTTGGAGCCAAACGCGTCATCGACACGCCCATTGCCGAACTCGGCTTTACCGGAATCGGTGTAGGAGCAGCGATGAACGGCCTTCGTCCCATCATCGAGTTCATGACCTTCAACTTCTCGATGGTGGCCATTGACCAAATCATTAATAATGCGGCCAAAATGCACCAAATGTCGGCCGGACAATTCACCATCCCCATCGTTTTTAGGGGTCCAACCGCCAGTGCCGGCCAGCTTGGAGCTACTCACTCTCAGGCATTTGAGAGCTGGTACGCCAACTGTCCGGGCCTCAAGGTGGTGGTTCCGTCCAATGTCTACGACGCCAAAGGCCTTCTCAAGGCCGCGATTCGCGACGAGAATCCGGTTATTTTTATGGAGTCCGAGCAGATGTACGGCGACAAGGGCGAAGTGCCCGAGGGCGATTTTGTTCTGCCCATTGGCAAGGCTGACGTGAAGCGCGCCGGTACCGACGTGACAATTGTTTCCTTTGGCAAAATTATGAAGGTAGTTTTTGCTGCGGCCGACGAACTGGCTAAGGAGGGCATCAGTTGCGAGGTTATCGACCTGCGCACAGTGCGTCCGATTGACTATGACACGGTGATTGAGTCGGTGAAAAAGACCAACCGTTTAGTATGCGTCGAAGAGGCTTGGCCCCTTGGAAGCATCAGCACCGAGATTAGCTATATGGTTCAGAAGCGCGCCTTTGACTACCTCGATGCTCCGATTATTCGCATTACCACGTCTGATACGCCGGCTGCCTATGCGCCCACTCTGATGGAGGCCTTTTTGCCCAACCCGGCCAAGGTCATCAAGGCGGTTCGCGAAGTCCTCTACGTGAACAAGTAGCTAGCAACTAGTTACTCGTTTCTCATTATCTTCGCGCCCCTTTATTAGCAGTTATAACAACCAATTCACCTTAGTCAACTAAGCTTTTTTATGGATATTCAGTACCTCATTCCCGTTCTTGGCATTTTAGGCCTTGTGGTCATGATTTTTAAGGCCATTTGGGTCGGCAAGCAGGATCCGGGAGACGCCAACATGGTTGAGCTCGCTGGCTACATTGCCCGCGGAGCGCAGGCTTTTTTGCGCGCGGAGTGGCGTGTTCTCGGAATTTTTGTGGTCATTGCAGGGGTTCTTCTTGCCTGGTCTGCAGAGCTTGAGGCCGTCGCCGCACACACCGATTGGGTTATCGCCGTCGCCTTTGTAATTGGCGCCGTGTTCAGTGCCTTCGCCGGGTGGATTGGCATGAACATCGCCACTAAGGCCAACGTACGCACTACGCAGGCTGCCCGCACCTCACTGGCGCAGGCCCTCAAAGTATCCTTCACTGGTGGTACCGTAATGGGTCTGGGTGTAGCGGGCCTTGCAGTTTTAGGACTAAGTACCCTGTACATCGTGTTTACGGGCATGTACGACAGCATGGCCCAGGCCTTGGAGGTACTTGCGGGCTTCTCTCTTGGGGCGGAGTCCATTGCTCTTTTTGCGCGAGTTGGAGGCGGAATCTACACCAAGGCCGCCGACGTAGGCGCTGACCTCGTGGGTAAGGTTGAGGCAGGAATTCCGGAGGACGATCCGCGCAACCCTGCTACCATCGCCGACAACGTGGGCGACAATGTGGGCGACGTAGCCGGAATGGGTGCAGACCTCTTTGGCTCCTATGTAGCCACAATGCTCGCCACTATGGTTTTGGGCCGCGAGGTAGTCAGTATTGACAACTACGGGGGTAACGCTCCAATTTTACTTCCCATGGTCATTGCGGGTTTGGGCATCGTCTATTCTATTATCGGAACCTTCTTTGTGCGCATTAAGAGCGAAACCAGCAGCGTTATGAATGCGCTGAATTTGGGCAACTGGAGCTCTATGGTTCTCTCTGCGGCATCGTCCTACTTCGTAATCCAGTGGATGCTCCCCGAGACCATGGTCTTCGAACGCAATGGAACAGTTGCCTTTACCATCACGAGCATGAATGTGTTTTGGAGCATCATCCTTGGTTTGGTCGTGGGTACGCTCATGAGCCTTGTAACGGAATACTACACCTCAATAGGTCGCCGACCCGTGGACAGCATCGTGCAGCGGTCGGGCACGGGGCACGGAACCAACGTTATCGGTGGACTCGCCGTGGGCATGGAGTCAACGGTTCTGCCCATTCTTATTTTGGCAGCTGGAATCTATGGTTCATTTGCGCTTGCCGGGCTTTATGGGGTCGCTATTGCAGCGGCAGGCATGATGTCTACCACGGCAATGCAGTTGGCTATTGACGCCTTTGGTCCCATCGCAGATAACGCCGGCGGAATCGCCGAGATGAGTCATTTGCCGAGCGAGGTTCGCGAGCGCACCGACAATCTTGACGCTGTAGGCAATACTACTGCCGCAACGGGTAAGGGCTTTGCAATTGCCTCGGCGGCTTTGACTGCTTTGGCTCTTTTTGCCGCCTACGTGGGCTTGGCAGGCATTGACGGCATCGACATCTACAAGGCCGACGTCTTGGCCATGCTTTTTGTGGGTGCTATGATTCCCTTCTTCTTTAGCTCGCTTGCCATTAGTGCGGTGGGTAAGGCCGCTATGGAGATGGTTCACGAGGTGCGTCGCCAGTTTCGCGAGATTCCCGGCATCATGGAGGGTACGGGCAAGCCAGAGTACGAGAAGTGCGTAGAAATTTCAACCAAGGCATCGATTCGAGAAATGGTTGCTCCAGGAGCTTTGGCACTTATTGCCCCGGTACTTGTGGGTTTTGTTATGGGTCCTGAGGCTTTGGGTGGTTTGCTTGCGGGCATCACCGTGAGTGGGGTGCTTATGGGCATGTTCCAAAACAATGCGGGCGGTGCCTGGGACAACGCCAAAAAGAGTTTTGAGAAGGGTGTTGTCATCGAGGGGCAATTTTACCAAAAGGGCAGCGAGCCCCACAAGGCTGCGGTCACCGGCGACACTGTGGGAGATCCGTTCAAAGACACTTCAGGGCCGTCGATGAACATTCTCATCAAGCTTACTTCTATTGTGGCCCTTGTTATTGCTCCATTCATAGCAGTTGACGCAAGCCATGCCGACGAGCACAGCGCGCCAGCTATGGAGCAGGCTGGTCACGTCTGCACTCCCGAATGCATGTCGAGCGGTACCTGCCCGATGCACCAAGAGGTTCCGGCCGAAGGCGCTGAAGGCACACAAGCTGCTCCCGCTGAAGGCGACGCTGCAGCCCACAGCTGCACCAAGGAGTGCATGGCAGAGGGAGCTAAGTGCCCCCACCACGCTTAAAAAATTGGTCTCTAGGCTTAAGCCTATTGCTGATGCTTGCTATTTGACCCACCCTTTCGGTGGGTTTTTAGTTTTAAACCAGTTGGTGCTAGGCGCCCTGGTTCTTTGCCCGATTCTGCGATAAAGCCATACTACTGAATCATTCCTGCCGCCACGGTAGCGCCGCGCACCGGGTCAACGAGGACGAAACCACCCATAATTCGCTGGTCGGAATAGGCTTCGGTAGTTGGGGCCTGAGCGCAGCGTAGGACCACCTCCGCAATTTGGTTGCTGCCTAGGCTGCCGTCGCCCAATTCGTATTCGAGGGTATCGAGGTTGAGTACTTTGGTTACTTCGGCTATCATGGCCTGGCCCTGGCCTCCCGGAGCGCGAAATTCATAGCGCAGCCCCGGTTGATGGGCCTTGGCATCGAGCCAGCAAAGCTTTGCCTTGAGGCTCGCTTCGCGCTTGGGTTGGGAGCCGGCGGAGAGCACGCTTGTTCGTGCCACATTGACGTCGCGGTCAAGGGTTATTACTACGGATTGTCCGTAGCTCGCCGTCTGCAGCTCTTGGGAGCCCAGATGAATTCCGTTGACCAAGGCCTCGATGCCCTCGGGCCAAACCGTGATGGGGTCGCCTAAGGCAATTCGTCCGCCGGCTACGCGCCCGGCATAGCCCCTAAAGTCGTGGTGCTCGCTGGTGCGCGGCCTAATGACAAGCTGAACCGGGAATCGAAAGTCGCTGGCTGCTGCGGGCTCGATGGGTTCGAGTTCTTCGAGTAGGGACAGAAGGGTGGGCCCTTGATACCAGGGCATGCGGCCAGAAGCGTCCACCACGTTGTCGCCCACCAAGGCCGAGACGGGCACAAAGTGCACCTCGGGCAGTCCGGCTGCTTTGCGCAGGGCCTCGAAGTCTTCACAGACTTTGGTAAATGCAGGCTCGCGGTAGTCCACAAGGTCCATTTTGTTGACGCAAACTACCACGGCTCTTAGGCCGAGAAGGCCAGCAATAAAGCTGTGGCGTCGGGTTTGCTCCACGACTCCGTGCCGGGCGTCAATGAGAATGAGTGCTGCGTCGGCCGTTGATGCCCCAGTAACCATGTTGCGCGTGTACTGCACATGGCCCGGAGTGTCTGCCAAGATAAAGTTGCGCTTGGGTGTGGCGAAGTAGCGATAGGCCACGTCAATGGTAATACCCTGCTCTCGCTCGTCCTTGAGCCCGTCGGTCAATAGACTCAGGTCGAGCTCGGTTCCGCGGCGCTTGCTGCTTGCGGCTACGGCGTCAAGCTGGTCGATGAACACCGACTTGCTGTCGTAGAGCAGGCGGCCAATGAGGGTCGACTTTCCGTCGTCCACGCTCCCAGCCGTAGTAAATCGAAGTACGTTCATGGTCAAAAGTATCCTTGTTTTTTGCGTTCCTCCATCGAGGACTCGCTTCGTTTGTCGTCTTCGCGGTTACCTCGCTCGGTCTGGCGAAGGGTTTCTACCTCGGCAATGACTGCGTCAAGGCTTGCTGCCTCGGATTCTATTCCGCCCGTAATGGTAATGTCGCCCAGAGTGCGAAAGCGGATCGTCTTGGTAGTCGGAACCTCGCCGGCGCGTAGGCTAATGAAATCCGAAACGGGAAGCCAGGACCCGCTGCGCCAGATTACCTGCCGTGGCGCAGCAAAGTAGAGGGAGGGGAGCTCAATACCCTCGCGGCGTATGTAGTGCCAAACGTTCATTTCGGTCCAATTGCTGATCGGGAAGACCCTGAAGTGCTCGCCGGGCTGCTTGGCGCCGTTAAAGAGGTTCCAGAGTTCAGGACGTTGGTTTTTGGGGTCCCATTGGCCAAAGGCGTCGCGGTGGCTAAAGAAGCGCTCCTTGGCGCGGGCCTTTTCTTCGTCCCGCCTTCCACCGCCCATTAGGCAGTCAATGCGCTCTCGATCAATGGTCTCTATAAGGGTTACGGACTGAATTCGGTTGCGGTTGCCGAGCGGACCCTGCTCTTCTTGCGCCGTTCCGCGGTCGATGGAATCCTGGACGCTTCCCACAATGAGTTCGGCGCCAATTTGCTTCACATAGCGATCTCGAAATTCTAGGGTTTCGGGAAAGTTGTGGCCGGTATCTACGTGAACTAAGGCAAAGGGAATTCCGGCGGGCGCGAAGGCCTTTTGGGCCAGATGGCTTACCACGATGGAATCCTTGCCGCCGCTAAATAGTATGGTGGGACGCTCAAATTGGGCATAGGCTTCGCGAATTACGAAGATTGCTTCGGCTTCGAGTTCGTCGAGAAAGCTGGGTTGCTGCATCACTGCTCGGTAGGTTTATTGAATGATTCAAACCAACGGATTAATTGGGCCCTGCTGGTTTCTAGGGATTCCTGGCCACTGTACACGGTCCAGTCCGGGTTTAAGGGGGCTTCGTAGGGGGAGCTTATGCCCGTAAAATCCAAAATAAGGCCCGCTTCGGCTTTGGCATACAGTCCTTTGACGTCGCGCGCTGCGCAGGTCTCGAGGGGGCAGTCCACGAAGATTTCTGCAAACCTCGAGGCGCCGACAATTTGACGGGCGCGGTCTCGGTCGCTTCGAAAGGGACTCACAAAGGCGGTGAGCACAACCAACCCCGTGTCTGCCATAAGCCGGGCTACTTCGGCAAGTCGCCGCAGGTTTTCGTGGCGGTCCTCGGCACTAAAGGCCAGGTCGCCGCAGAGCCCTTGGCGCAGGTTGTCGCCGTCGAGCATCGCCGTTTTGATTCCGCGGCGGTGGAGTTCGGCATCCAAGGCGTTGGCCAGGGTGCTCTTTCCCGAGCCGCTCAGCCCAGTGAACCAGAGCACAGAGCCTTTTTGACCCATGAGCGCTTCGCGGTCCGCGATAGAAACAGCGAGACCCTGGCTGGTGATGTTGGGTGAGGAGGCAGGCATTAGTAGAGTAGGTTGAGTATCAAAAAAATAAGTCCGAGGTAGAGTAGGCTTAGCCCGCCGCCGAGTCGAGCAAAGTCGCGCGTATCGTAGCCGCCAGGCCCCATGACCATTAGGTTGGTCGCATAGCCTGCAGGGCTTAGGAATGCGGCACTTGCGCCGAATGCCAGCGCCAAAAACGCCGGGGTAGCCTCGAGAAATCCGCCCTGAACCGCAGCCAGCCCCAGGGGAAACATTAGTACCAACGCGGCTACATTGGTGACAAAGTTGGTGAGTAGGGCCGTGATGATGAGCAGGCTTGCAAGCCAGAAGGCAGGGCTACTGCCCTGGAGCCAAGGAAGCAACGCATTCATGGCCTGAGCCGCTGCGCCACTGGACTGCAGAAGGCTTGACAGGGTCAATGCCGAGGTGAGCATGATGATGAGTTCCGGGTCAAGACCGCGCCGCACGTCGGCCCATCGAAGCCATCCAAGGGTTCCAAGAAGGATGAGCCAAAGGCATAATCCTGTTAAAAGCGGCAGAACGCCCAAGGAAACAGTGGCTATCATGGCCGCAAGGCCACCCCAGGCGATCCAGGACTCCCCGGGGGAGGTGCGCTCGGGAGCGATCGTTTCACTGAGTACATACAGCAGTCGGGTTTCGGCCGCGCGCTCTTTGAACCGGGCCCCGGCCACGAGCACCAGCAAATCGCCCGCTTCGAGGGTAATGTCTCCGATTCGGCCGCGCATGCGCTCCCCCTGACGGTGAACGCCGATTATCGCTGCATCCAAACGCTGGCGGAACTGGGATTCTCGCACGGCTAGGCCCACTAAACGGCTCCCGGGCGGAACCATGGCCTCTACCATGGGCGCTTCGTGCGCCGCCGAGGTCACCGCTGATTGCGGCAGAGCCAAGCCGGTTCGGCTTCGCAGAAGTTCATCGACCTGACTGAGTTCTCCGGCAAAAAAGAGACGATCGCCTGCCTGCAGCAGTTCGTGGGGTGCCACAGGAGCAATGAGTTGCCCTCCGCGCTGCAGTTCCACCAAGTACAAGCCCATAAGCTGCCTGAATCCGGCCTGCTCCACAGTCTGGCCTACCTCAGAAGCGCCAGGATTCAGTCGGGTTTCTACGGTGTATGCGCGGGCGTCGGAGCTGGTTGCGTCTGCTCCTTTGCGCTTGGCAAAAAGGGCAAAGCCGGCCCAGGCAAGGTAAATTCCGCCCAAAACCAGCACGATGAGCCCCGGAACCAGGTAGTTCCAAGTGCTTAATTCGCGAATTCCAGCGTCCCGAAGGAGTCCGTTCAGCACGAGGTTGGTGGAGGTGCCAATCACCGTCACGACTCCGCCCAAGGTGGCTGCGAAGGCCATGGGCATCATTACGGTTGACACGCTAATCCCTTGGCGCAGAGCCCAGCGGCGCAAGGGGGCCATCAATAGGGCAACTACGGCCGTGTTGTTCATTACCGACGAAATTAGGCCGGTCCCCAAAATCAATTTGAGTCGGTCGCCAAAGCCCGAAGACCGGGGCATCAGAGACTCCAACCGAAACTTGGACTCGACCGCAGCGGCGGCGATGAGCAGCAGCCAGAGCACCAAAAGGCTTGGATTAACGGCTGCCGAAAGCCACTGGTCGGCGCCAACTTGACCGCTTGCGAGAAGCAGGGTCAGGCCGCCGGTAAAGGCCCATGCAGGGCGCACTCGGAGCATGAGTGCCGCCACCACCGCGAGGTAAACCAAGCCTATCCATAGGGGATTCATGCGGCAAAGGTAATAAATTCCTATAAAATAAGTAGGGATTTAATGAGGCTCCTGAATTTTGGGTAGGCCCGCAGTGGAATCAGCCCAAAGTCCTTTGCTAACTTCGCCCCATGCAACGCTTTAAAGTACCCGGCCTCTTTGTACTCGCATTTGGCCTTATTTACGCCTTTGTATTTGATTCCAAGCTCGATATGGGCGGGGATAATGCGGGCTACACCATTCTTGGCCAGGCCCTACTGCAGGGTGAGGGCTACACCAACATTCACATTCCTGGCTCGCCTCCCGCGAGTCATTTTCCGCCGGGTTACCCCGCCCTTTTAGCATTGGCTATGGTTTTTGGCAAGGGTTTTACCTGGTTAAAGGTGGTAAACGGAATCCTCTTTGCGGCCGCGCTTTGGTGGTTTCGCAGTTTTGCCGAGCGCGCGAGCGGGTCGGCTTCGCTGGCCTGGGTCGCCGTGATTTTGGTCGGCCTCAACAGCCATTTGCTTCGCTCGAGCACCATTATAATGAGCGAGATACCCTATACCGCCGCATCGATGCTGGCCCTTTGGACCCTGCTGCGCTGGAATCCTGAGACCAAGCCATTTTATAAGTCCTATGACTTTTGGTTGGTCGTGGTCTTGGCCTCGGTCGCCTTCTACATTCGCACCGCAGGCATCGCCTTAGGAGCGGGCATCGGGCTTTATCTGCTCTTTGAGCGCCGTTGGGCCGCCGCCTTCACCTTTGGCGGAACCTTTTTTGCCCTCTACGCGCCCTGGGTTGTGCGCGGCAGAATGGTCGAAGCGGGCTCGGCCTATGTGGACCAGCTTCTTTCGGTCAACCCCTACCGCCCCGAAGAGGGTTTGGTCGACGCAGGCGGACTATGGGACCGCATCGCCGAGAATGCAGGGCGCTACCTCAGCCAAGAACTGCCCAACAGCGTGCTGCCTTCTTTTGCGGTGGACTACAACCCTGAGGCCCCGGTATCGCACCCTTTAGTCGGACTCTTGCTTCTTGGTCTCGTTGCCTATGGCACCTATCGCCTGCCCAAGCTCCGCAGTTTGGTTGCGGGATATCTCTTGGTTTCGCTGGCCATTTTTATGGTTTGGCCGAGCGTATGGTATGGGGTTCGCTTCATTCAACCCCTGGTTCCGGTGCTGGTGCTGTCGGCCCTTTATGGCTGCTATGAATTGGCTCGAGCTGCGCTGCCCTCATGGAACCCATGGTGGTTTGCCGCGCTGGCCGTCCTGATGCTGGGCCCTGTTCGCGCACTTCACGACGAGGCCGAGCTCGAGTATCCGGCGCCCTACCAAAACTACTTTCGCTTGGGGGAATTCGCCTCAGACAACCTGCCCCAAGACGCTCAGTTTGCGACCAGCAAGCCGGCGCTTTGGTACCTGTTCGCAGAGCGCCGTGCTACGCGAATCCCTGCGGAGTCCGACCCGAAACTCTTTGCCCAAAGGCTTAAGGAGCAGGGACTCAACTACATCGTAGTGGATCAATTGGGCTATGGTTCCATTGGCCGATACTTTGTGCCGGCCTATCAGGCAAATCCCGAGCAGTTTGAGCTCGTGGCGCAGTTGCCCAACCCTGACACCTATATATTCAAGGTCAAGTAGGGCAGTTTTGCCTGGCCTTAGAGGACGCTCCAGCGAAGGCTAACCCCGGCGCAGTGCAGTACATAACTGCCCGCGGGGAGGACCGGCAGGGCAAGGTCGCCGTCGGCATAAGACTTCCAAACCAGCCTTCCGCTTAGGTCGAGCACCCGCACCTCGCCCTGTGCGCCTGAGAGAATGGCTCCCGAACGCGAGGGATTGGGCTGAATCCACACTGGCTCGGCCAGGAGTTCTTCGTTGCTAAGGGTGGTGCTGAGCTGCACGTCGTCCAGGTAGAGGTTGTTGCCGCCTCCGGATTTCAGGGCAAACTTCACCATGAGGTTGCCGGCAGATTGGAGCCCCAGGGCGGCCAGGTTCACCGACGTGTACTTCCATTCTGAGGCCGCAGGTACATAGGGAGTCGTCACAATCGCGGCGGTACCGAGCTGAAACGCCGGAATAATGCGGACCAGTTGCCAAGTCTCTCCGCAGTTGCTGCTGACCGAGACCTTGAGTTGGTCGTTGTTGTTGGATGCCTTGCGCGCAAAGGCATGGGCAAACCGCAGGTTCAGGGTACCCGTATTGGGGTAGGCAAAGGGTCCGCCCACGAGGGCACTCACCTCACCCCCAGCTACTAGCTTGGAGTTTTGAAATAGGTAGCTCGCCTGACCCTGCTGCGCTGCGGCAGTGGTCCGTCGCCAGTAGCTGCTGTCGGCGAAGGTCGTGGTGGCCCACGAAGCATTGGGCAGTTCATCTTCCATGGTACCGATGAACCAAGGGCTGTGGCTCGTTCCCGCGACCGGCCGCACCGTTACCGACAGGGGTTTGTTTAGGGTATTGGAACCGTTGCTAGCCTGGACGGTCAGGCTCACCGTGTAGATTCCTGGATCGGGCATGGTTAGGCTGGGATTTTGCGTCGTCACGTGGTGCACCACTTGGTTGGTTGTGCTCAGTACATTCCAATGGTAGATTGGCGTCCCGATGCTGCTGGATCGGTCGATTAGGGTCAAAGCCTCCCCCGAGCATAGTAGGGGATTGGCAATTTCAAAGTCAGCCACGGGACTGCAGTTCACTGTGCCACTGACCCCTGTGGCCAATAGGTTTGCGGCGCTGGCCAGGTTGCCCCGCAGTTGGCTTGAAGTCAAAACAGCTTTAGCGCGAGACTTCTGGTTTTGCGTGAAGGTGTTCATGCACTGGTTCGAGCTGTAGTCCATGTAGTTCTCAATCATGTCGGGCAGGTCAGGCAGGTCGACGGTGCAGGTATTTTGGTTGGAGTTGCATCCGCTGCTCGAGGCCGCGACGGGCGGGGTGTCTGCGCATTGGTCGCCAAAGGCGCATCCGCCCTGAAACGTATGAAATAGGTTGAGGTAGTGGCCCACCTCATGGGTGAGCGTTCGGTGGCGTTCACCTTGAGCTGTTCCGACGCTGCCAAGCTGATCGTGGCGAATTACTATGCCGTCTTGGGTGCCCGGAATCCCGTTGTAGGGGAAGGCAGAATACCCTAAGACAATGGTGCCGGCGGGGGTCCCTGAAAGGTTGATGCCGCGAACGACCCAGACGTTGAGGTACTTGGTGTTGGGCCAGCTCAGGCTGCTTTTTATGTTATTATTGGCGGCCAGGCTGTTGATGTCCCACCGGCGGTTGATTCCATTGCTGCATTCTCCGTTGGGCCCGATTTTGGCCAAAACAAATTCAACTTCAAGGTCGGCCGCGCTGCTTTTAAAAACGGCCCTCAAATTGGCCGTGTCGGGATTTAACCGCCGCATGTCCTGGTTCAAAATTGCCAATGCCGACTGAATTTGGGCATCGCTGATGTTGTCTTGCTCTTCGTAGTACATGATGTGAAACACCACAGGTATTTGGTGAACTACCGATTCGGGCGAATCTCCGGCGCGCTGGTTGCGCAAAATGTGCTGTATTTCGGCCTCGGTTTCGGCGCGGAGCGCTTCGCGCCGTGGATTTTCTGCAACTTCTAGGGCAACCATTTCGTCGGAGGCGCAGGGCTGAATAACTTGGCTAATTCCTGCAAAGGGCGCAGCAAATAAGCAGAGAAGCAGAATAAATATGCGCGCAGGAGGGTTGGTTGGATGCATAATCGCAAGTTCTTTATAAGTTTTCCTTCAATTTCTACGGCAACAATCTTTGAGCTTCAATACATATTGCGTATCTTCGCAGCCCCAAAAAAGTACAGCACCGTGGATTCGCTAAGCTACAAAACGATTTCGGCCACTAAGGCCAACGCAGGCAAAATCTGGGTCTTGGTTGACGCCAAAGACCAGACACTTGGTCGCCTGGCTTCTAAAATTGCCTTTCGCCTTCGCGGAAAGCACAGGCCCAACTACACTCCGCACGTGGACTGCGGAGACAACGTCATTGTAATCAATGCCGCAGAAATTGCCTTATCGGGCAATAAAATGCGCGACAAGCTATACATCCGCCACACAGGATTTCCTGGCGGTCAGCGCTTCAGCACTCCGTCTGAAGAGTTGGTAAAGCATCCTACCCGCGTGGTCGAGAAGGCTGTCAAGGGAATGCTTCCTAAGTCGCGCTTGGGCGCGGAACTATTTCGCAATCTGCACGTGTACGCCGGTGCCGAGCATGGCCATGAGGCCCAGCAACCGGTTCAATTTTAAACGAATTCAATAGATGTCAACGACCCACGCCATCGGACGCCGCAAGACTTCAGTCGCCCGCGTTTATGTGAAGCCCGGCAAAGGAGCCATCATTATCAATCGCCGCGAGTTGGCTAACTATTTTTCTACTGGAACGCTTCAGTACAAAGTACGTCAGCCCCTTTCGTTGACCGATAATTTGAACAATTATGACATTACTGTCAACGTAGAAGGTGGCGGAATCACCGGTCAAGCAGAAGCAATTCGACTTGGTCTGTCCCGTGCCCTCTGCGAGATTAATCCAGAATTCCGAGTTGCATTAAAGCCCGAAGGATTGATGACCCGCGACCCGCGCATGGTAGAACGCAAGAAGTTCGGCCAGAAGAAAGCACGCAAGCGTTTCCAATTCTCCAAGCGTTAATACTTAGAACAATAGGTTTAGCATCCAAACGATCAAGATCGCTCCGGCGCTACTTGGTCGTTGATTTTTTAGCGAACGTAAACCCTCATCACTATGGCACAAATGCCTGAAATTCAGCAGCTCCTCGACGCAGGAGTTCACTTTGGTCACCAGACCCGCAAGTGGAACCCCAACATGGCCCCCTATATTTTTATGGAGCGCAACGGGATTCACATTATTGATCTTCAAAAGACCCAAAAGAAGCTTGCCATTGCCTCGGAGGCCATGGGCAAAATTGCTGGAAGCGGACGCAAAATTCTTTTTGTGGCCACTAAAAAGCAGGCTAAAGAGATTGTTGCCGACACGGCCAAGGCCCTGAATATGCCCTACATCGTAGAGCGCTGGCCTGGAGGCATGCTTACCAATTTCGTCACGATTCGCAAGGCCATTAAGAAGATGTCCAACATCGACAAGATGAAGACCGACGGTACGTTCGAGACCCTGTCGAAGCGTGAGCGTTTGCAGGTTGATCGCCAGCGCGCCAAGCTAGAGAAAAACTTAGGCTCCATTGCCGACATGAGCCGTTTGCCGGCAGCCTTGTTTGTGGTCGATACCATGCGCGAGCACATTGCCGTCGAGGAGGCCCGCAACCTTGGCATCCCCATTTTTGCCATGGTCGATACCAACAGCAATCCGCACTTGATCGACTACGGAATTCCTTCGAACGACGATGCTTCTAAGTCTATTGCCTTGATTATGGAGACCCTTTCGGTCTCGATTAAGTCAGCCATGGGCGAGCGCAAAACCGAGAAGGACAAGCCCGGAAGCGAGAAACTTATCAAAGCGGCAGCCAAAATCGCCGCCGAATAAGTTAACGCAGAAGCAACAGCTCCGGTTTTTCTTTACATCTTAATAGACAATATCCCTTAATTATGAGCATAACTGCTGCTGACGTAAACAAGTTGCGCCAAATGACTGGCGCGGGCATGATGGACTGCAAGAAGGCCCTCACTGAAGCCAATGGCGATTTTGACGATGCAATCGATGTCCTGCGCAAGCAGGGTCAGAAGGTTGCCGCCAAGCGCGCCGACCGCGACGCCACGGAAGGTGCGGTCATCGCTCTGATCAATGAGTCCAATA
Organism: Cryomorphaceae bacterium; assembly: GCA_013205365.1. Taxonomy (GTDB): domain Bacteria; phylum Bacteroidota; class Bacteroidia; order Flavobacteriales; family Schleiferiaceae; genus TMED14. The sequence continues at coordinate 26,468 of JABMNC010000040.1, forward strand.
CCCGCGGAATCATCGTTTCTCTGAACTGCGAGACTGATTTTGTGGCTATGAACGACCGCTTTGTTGACATTGCTCGCAAAATGGCTGCCCTTGCATTGGCAAGCTTCCCTGCCAGCAAAGACGAGCTGCTTGCCTTGAAGTTTGACGACAGCTTCAGCGTGGCCGAGAAGCTCATCGAGCAAACCGGACTAATCGGCGAGAAAATTGAAATTGCCTACTACGAAACTCTGGAAGGTTCGGTAGTGTCGGGCTACATTCACTCGGGCAGCAAGCTCGCCACCTTGGCGGCGATCAGCGCTGGGGTTCCAGAAACAGCAAAAGACATTGCCATGCAGGCTGCAGCCATGAATCCAGTAGGTTTAGACCGCAGTTCGGTTTCGGCAGATGTTATTGAGCGCGAGCTTGAAATTGCCCGCGACCTGGTGCGCCAAGAAGGCAAGCCCGAGGAAATGATCGAGCGAATTGCCCAAGGCAAGCTCGGTAAGTTTTACAAGGACAATACTTTGGTCGAGCAGGACTTTATCAAAGACAACAAGCTCAGCGTTGCTGCGTATGTGGCCGCCGCGTCTGCGGGCGCAACGGTTACCGGCTTTCGCCGCGTAGGCTTAGGCGTTTAATCGCATTTGTTTTTCAATCATTGAAGGCCGCCCTTGGGCGGCCTTTGTCTTATCTTAGCATTTAGATGAAATACCGCCGAATTCTCCTTAAACTCAGCGGCGAAGCCCTGATGGGCAATAAGCCATATGGAATTGACTCCGAAGTCATTAGCCGATACGCTGAAGAAATTAAGACCGTGGTCAGCAGCGGTGCACAGCTTGGTATTGTCATCGGAGGAGGCAATATTTTTAGGGGTGTTCAGGGTGCAGACGACGGAATGGACCGCGTTCAGGCAGACTACATGGGCATGCTGGCGACCGTAATCAATGGCCTCGCCCTTCAGTCTTCGCTCGAGCGCATTGGGGTGCAAACCCGGCTTCAGTCCGCCATACAAATGGACAAGATTTGTGAGCCCTTCATTCGTCGGCGCGCAGTCCGCCACCTAGAAAAGGGACGAGTGGTTATTTTTTCTGCGGGAACGGGCAATCCCTACTTTACCACCGACACCGGGGCGACGCTCCGCGCCATTGAAATTCAGGCCGAGGTTATACTCAAGGGAACGCGGGTAGACGGAATCTACACGGCCGACCCCGAGAAGAATGCTAGTGCCACGCGCTACGAAACCATAAGCTACACTGAGGTTTATGAGCGTGGACTTAATGTTATGGACCTCACTGCCTTCACTCTTAGTCAAGAAAACAACCTTCCCATTGTAGTTTTTGACATGAACAAGCCGGGCAATTTGCTCCGAGTTATTCAGGGAGACAACGTGGGGACCTTGGTTTCCTAAAACCCCTGATTATGGAAGAAGAACTCAGTTTTTTGAAGGAGTCGCTAGCCGACGACATGACTAAGGCAATTGCCCATCTTGACAAGGCCTTGCTTAAAATCCGCGCAGGACGCGCCAACCCGACCATGCTGGACGGTATTTTTATTGACTACTACGGGAGTCAGGTTAAGTTGCAGCAAGTGAGCAATATAACCACTCCTGATGCGCGTACGCTCTTTGTACAGCCCTTTGAGAAAAACCTGATTCATGATATTGAGAAGGCAATAACTTATGCGAACCTGGGATTCAACCCAATGAACAACGGCGATGCGGTAATCATCAATATTCCTCCCTTGACCGAAGAGCGACGCAAGGAGCTTGTCCGTATGGCAAAGGTTGAGGGCGAGGATGCTAAGGTGGCCATACGCAGTGTGCGCAAGGAGGGTATGGATGAGGCAAAACGCATGGAAAAGGACGGCTTAAGCGAAGACCAGCGCAAGGACCTAGAGAATCAAATTCAGGCCATGGTTGACAAGCAGAGCAGCCTAATTGATCAGCGAGTGGCCGAGAAGGAGGTCGACATTCTAAAGCTATAATTGTCTTAGCCACAATGGGTAAGAGTATTCAAGACGAGTTCCCTCGGCGCAATTGGCACAGCAACCAGCAGGTGGCGGTTACCAATATTATGTTTACCAACCACTGGTTAAAGGGCCGCATTGGCCTTGCCCTAGACCCCTATAAAATCACGATGCAGCAGTACAATGTCCTGCGTTTGCTGCGGGCCGCGCATCCCGAAGGGCTGGTTGCTGGGGTGATTCGCAGCGGCTTGCTCGACCGCACAAGCGACGTTTCACGGCTGGTGGACCGCATGGTTAAGTTGGGCTACGTGGAGCGCCGAGCCATCAAAGAAGACGGCAGGGTAAAGAAAATATTTTTAACCCTTCGCGGGCTTGAGTTGCTCGGCCAGATACGTTCGGTAGACAAGTTCACCAAAGAGGATTTGCCCAAGCGCCTAACCGACCAGGAGGCTCAGACGCTCAGCGCTTTGCTTGACAAGGTGCGCACGTGATTGATTAGGGCAGTTGTTGAGGAGTCGTGCAGGCCGATGGGTCCGTCGCCCTCAAGATCAGGAAGGACCACATTGGCCATTTCTTTGCCTAATTCCACGCCCCATTGGTCGTAGCTAAACAGATTCCACACAAGCCCTTGGGCGAAGACCTTGTGCTCATAGAGGGCAACCAGGGCACCTAGGGCTTCGGGGGTCATGCTGTCAAAGAGCAGGGTGGAACTCGGACGGTTTCCTTCAAAAACTCGGTACGGACTTTGGGCCTCAACCTTGCCCATCATTAATGCCTCTGATTGAGCTAAAAAGTTACTCAGTAGTTTGGCGTGGTGGGCGTGCAGGGGGTGCTGGGGCAGGACCGAGGCGATAAAGTCGCTTGGAATCAGCTCCGTTCCTTGGTGGATTAACTGGTAGAAGGCGTGCTGGCCGTTGGTTCCGGGCTCGCCCCAGACGACGGGTCCTGTGGCGTAGGTAACCCGTTGGCCGTTGCGGTCCAGGGACTTGCCGTTGGATTCCATATCCATTTGCTGCAAAAACGCTGCGAAGCGGTGCAGGTATTGGTCGTAGGGCAGTGCGGCATGGGTCGCGGCGCCCAAGAAGTTTCGGTACCAAATTCCGAGCGCAGCCATTATCCACGGAATATTTTGACGAAAAGGAGCCTCGACGCTGTGGCGGTCGATGCGTTCGGCCCCAGCCAGGAACTGGCGGAAGCCTTCGGCGCCAATGGCGATGGCCAAGGGCAGGCCAATGCTGCTCCAAATGCTGTAGCGGCCGCCGACCCAATCCCAAAAGCCAAAGGTTCGTTCGGGGCGGATTCCAAAGGCTTTAACCTTGTCGAGGTTGGTACTTAGCGCGGCAAAATGGTCGGCCACGGCGGCGGGATCGCCAAGGTGCTGCAGAAGCCAAGTGCGCGCGGCCTCGGCGTTAGCCATGGTTTCTTGGGTGGTGAAGGTCTTGGAAGCGACCAAAAACAGGGTGCGGGCCGGGTCCAGGAGCAGCAGCGTTTCGTGAAGGTCCGCGCCGTCGACGTTGGCGACGAAGTGCATCTGAATTCCACGATGTGCAAAGGGCTTTAGGGCCTCTACGGCCATGCGGGGCCCGAGGTCGCTGCCTCCAATGCCAATGTTGACGACATGCTTGAAGGTTTTGCCCGAAGTACTGCGCACTCGCCCGTCTCGAACGGACTCTGCAAAGTCGAGCATGCGCTCGCGTTCGCGCACAATCCCTGGGCGCAGGTCTTGGCCGTCGACCATTAGGCTGTCGTTCTGGCTCGACCGCAGCGCGCTGTGCAGCACCGAGCGATTCTCGGTTTCGTTGATTGCGTCGCCGGCCAACTGGGCCTTAAAGCCCTCGCTTACTCCGCATTGATCAAAAAGCTGCTCGAGAAGGCTTAGGGTTTGCTCGTCAACTCGGTGCTTGGCATAGTCAAAGAGAAGCAGGCCCTCAAGGCGCAGATGCATGCGGTCAAATCGGTTGGGGTCCGCAGCAAAAAGGTCGCGCATGGGGACATCGGCTGTTGCGGCCGCATGGGCCTCTAGAGCCTTCCAGGCCTTTGTTTTGGTGGGATTTACGCGGGGCAGCATGGGGGGCAGAGTATGAGATAATTGGAGCTGCAAAGGTACCAAGTACCTACCTTTGTGGTCCTATGGAAATCCAACGCGTACCCGTCTCTGTCTATGCTGAAATGACCCCGAATCCGGCCGTCATGAAGTTTGTTGCAAACAAGCGCCTGATCGAACTCGATCACGTAGAATTTGCCAACATTGAGGAGGCGCAGATTAGCCCCTTGGCCGCGGCCTTGTTCAATTTTCCCTTTGTTAAAAATGTGTTCATCTCCACCAACTTTTTGGCTATCGAGAAGTTCAATGTTGTCGAGTGGGAGGCCGTGACGCAGGAGCTGCGGCAGTTTATTTTGGCGCATGTTCAAGAGGGTAAGCCCGTGCTGACGTCGACTCCAGCGCCCAAAAAAGTGGAGTCCGATGCGTCGTCTGATGC
>JABMNC010000041.1 GCA_013205365.1 Cryomorphaceae bacterium
GCAATGACCGAAGTGCTTTTAGGCCTACTCGATCATGTGGCAGAGCAGACCGGCCAAAAAATTAGGATTTTGACCCCTCGTGACCCGCAGCACCGCGGATGCCAAATCTCGGTTCAGTTTGAAGGCCGAGACCGAAGCTTCTTTGACGCTCTGGTCGCCAAGGGGGTCTATGCAGACTGGCGCGAACCGGGCACGGTGCGCATGGCACTGGCGCCGCTTTATTCTTCGTTTAACGACTTAGCCCGCCTCGAGGTCCTGCTTTTTGAAACCCTTGCCCAACCCTAAAAACGCAGCACCGCGATGAACCAGCCCAAACACGCAGCCGTGGTAGGCTCCGGACTTGTCGGGAGCCTTTGGACCACCTTTTTAGCGCAGCGAGGCTACCGCGTGGACGTCTTTGAACGCCGGGGCGACTCCCGCCGCGCAGGCTACCAGGGCGGGCGATCCATCAATCTTGCCCTAAGCGACCGCGGATGGCGGGCCTTGGAGGCCGTTGGCGTGGCAGAAGCCGTGCGCCGCGAAGCGATTCCCATGTACCGCCGCGTCATGCACGCCAAAGACGGAAGCCTAAGCACCCAGCCCTACGGCAAGGAAGGCCAAGCGATTTGGTCGGTTTCGCGGGGCGGAATCAACATGGCCCTGATGACCGAGGCCGAAAAGCACCCCAACGTTAGCATTCACTTTGAACACAACACCGACCTGGTGGACGCCGACCAGGGCCGAATCCAATGGACCGCACCCGACTCCAGCGGCCAAGGGCAATTTGACGCCGTTTTTTCAACGGACGGTGCCAACTCGGGAATCCGCCAGGCCCTGCAGCGCGAAGGCGCAATGGAGTGGGGCGAGCAAGTAATCGAGCACGGATACAAGGAACTGGTCATACCCGCCGGGCCGAATGGCAGCTCATTGATCGAGCGCGAAGCCCTTCACATATGGCCCCGAGCGAGCTACATGCTCATTGGCCTCCCCAACCCCGACGGAAGCTTTACCATGACCCTGTTCTTCCCGAACGAAGGCCCGGTCAGCTTTGCCTCCCTGGCCGACCCTGCGGTGGCGGCGGTATTTTTTGCGGAACATTTTGCGGACGCCTACGCCATGATGCCCGACTTTGAAGCCCAGTGGGCTCACTACCCCTCAAGCAAACTCTCTATTGTGCGCAGCTGGCCCTGGTCCAAGGGCAAGGTGGTACTCTTTGGAGACGCGACGCACGCCATTGTTCCCTTCTACGGGCAAGGAATGAATTCTGGGTTCGAGGACTGCTTTGAGCTGAACCGCATGATGGACGCCCTGGGTGAGGAGCCAGGGACGATTTTTCCTGCCTTTGAAGCCGAGCGCAAGCCCAATGCCGACGCCATCGCCGAGCTCGCCCTGCTGAACTTCATCGAAATGCGAGACCTCACCGGCCAGCCCGAGTTTTTGCTGCGCAAAAAAATTGAATCGGTCCTGCACAGCGAGCAGCCCAAGCGGTGGATTCCGCTATACACCCAGGTAACCTTTAGCCAAATACCCTACTCCGTGGCCTTAGAATGCGGACAAAAGATGGATCGCGTCTTTGCCGAGGTAATGCAGTGGCCCGACCTAGCGAGCACCTGGAACCAGCCCGAAACCCTACAAAAAATATGGGAAGTGGCCGCGAAGGAGGGAATTTAACCCCTGGGCCTGCGGCCTCTGCGATCAGCCGAGTGCTTCGCGAACCTTTTTAAACAGCGCACTTACAAAGACGTAGTCCACGACTTCTTGGTCGGTCGCCTTGAGAATCTCGGGGCCGGAACCCTCCCAAACCTTGTAGCCGTGGCGCAGGAGCACCACGTGGTCTCCGATTTCGAGTACCGAATTCATGTCGTGGGTATTCACCACCGTGGTCATGCCAAATTCGCGAGTGAGTTCCTGAATAAGTTGGTCAATAACCACTGAGGTTTCGGGGTCAAGTCCGGAATTGGGCTCGTCGCAAAACAGGTACTTCGGATTCAGCGCAATAGCACGGGCAATAGCCACACGCTTTTGCATTCCTCCCGACAGCTCTGCCGTGTTCTTTCGCAGGGCCGACTGCGGAATTCGGACTCGGTCGAGGCAAAAAGCAATGCGGGCATTTTTTTCAGACAGCGGCATGGTCGAGAAGAAATCCAGAGGAAAACGCACGTTTTCTTCAACCGTGAGGCTAGTGAAAAGGGCTGAGGCCTGAAAAACCATTCCCATTTCTTGGCGAAGGACCTTGCGTTCTCGCTCGGGCATTCCCGTCCAATCCCTTCCGTCGAGAAGCACCTGACCTGCATCTGGCTTGACCAGACCGACGATGGATTTGAGCAAGACCGTTTTGCCGGATCCGCTCGAACCAATAATCAGGTTGCACTGCCCGCGCTGAAGCTGCATGTCAATACCCTTGAGTACCTCTTGGTCCCCAAAGGACTTCTTGATTCCCCGAACTTCGATCACCGCCTACTGAAGCATTACGTTAGTGAGAATGTAGTTGAATAAGATGATGGTGAACGACATGGCAACCACCGCCTTGGTACTGGCTTTACCGACTTCGACCGCTCCGCCCTTGACGTTGAATCCGTACCAAGCCGAGATGGAACTGATGATAAAGGCAAAAAATACCGTCTTCGTTAGGGCATAGACGACAAAGAAGGGGTTGAACTCATCAAAATAGCCCATTAAGAAATAGTCGGGATTGACCATTTGCAGCCAGTCACCCGCCAGGTAGCCGCCCAAAAGGCCCATGCCAATGCTAAAAATAATTAAAACAGGAAAAAACATCAGGCAGGCAGCAATTTTAGGAAGCACCAAATAGCCGGCAGGATTAATACCCATTACCTGAAGCGCATCCATTTGCTCGGTAACCCTCATGGCCCCCAAAGAGGATGATATGTTGGAACCCACCTTACCCGCCAAAATCAGCGATACGATGGTGGGTGAGAATTCCAGTACAATGCCTTCTCGGACCGCCACGCCAATAAAGAGGTCGGGTATGAAGGGGTCGTCGAGGTTTATGGCTGTTTGAATGGTCAATACGGCCCCCATAAATAAGGAAATGAAAATCACTAAGGGGATGCTGCTCAGGCCTAAGAGCTCGATTTCACGCATTAAGGATTTACCAAATTCACGCCATGATTCGGGACGGCGAAGTACCGATCCGAGAAAAAGGAAGTAAGACCCGAGTCCGAGAAAAAATCCGTTGAGCATTGAATTCAAAGGTAAGCTACCTTCGGGGCATGAAGCGACGATTTTGGATTGTACTGTTTGCGCTATGCTGCGCTACCACCATGGTTTCCTGCGGAGCCGGGCGCGACTGCGACTGCCCAAGCTTTAAAAACTAGGTTGGGCTGCGCCCTCCTAAGGACCTGGTGCAAGCAGCCCGGGTTTTCTTAATTTTACCCTTGTGAACAGCCTAGACCTCAACTGGCGACGCCTCGCCGGACGAATTCCTGAAGCGGCGGAGGCCGAGGCTTCGCGCATCGTGCGCGCCTTTAAGGGGGAAGTGGCGCTTACGCCTCCGCGTTCTAGCAAATGGGGTTCCTACCGGTGGCGGCCCGACCTGGGGGCCAAAATTTTCTTAAACCGCGACCTTCAGCCCGAAGCCATGCTAATTACCCTGCTGCACGAACTTGCCCATGCCCAAGTGCGTTCTTGGGACGGAGTTGGCTGCATGCCCCACGGCAGCGAATGGCAAGGGCGGTACCGCGACCTGCTCGGCCCGTTTTTGGATGTCCCCGGAGTCTTTAGTCCGGCCGTAGTACGTGCCCTTAAGAACCAATTCCACAAGCCCAAGGCTTCCTGCGGAGCCGCTCCTGACCTGCTTCGAGCACTTCGCGCGGACTCGGACGCGCTCCGCGTGGAACAGCTGCCCGAGGGAAGCTGGTTCCGCCTTGCAAACGGAATGGAATTTCGCAAGGGGCCCAAGCGCCGCAGTCGCTTTGCCTGCACCGAGAAAAAAACCGGCCGTACCTTTACCGTGCACGCACTCGCTGAGGCGACGCGCTCCCAAGAATGAGTTCTCCTCTCGCCAACCCCAACTTTGAAATTGCCCTTCTCGGTGGCGGACAACTGGGTAAAATGCTTCTGGCCGAAGCATTGAGAATGGACGTTTCGGTGCGTGTGCTCGATCCCGACCCCAAGGCGCCCTGCCGCTTGGGCCTTCGCCGCTTTGAAGAAGGCGACTTCAGGGATTTTGATACCGTAGTTCGCTTCGCCCGCGGAGCCCAGTCGGCCGTGATCGAAATCGAAACCGTGAATGCCGACGCACTGGAGCTGTTGGAGTCTGAGGGGGTACGGTGCTTTCCTCCTTCTGCGGCCCTGCGAATCATACAAAACAAGGCTGCCCAAAAGAATTTTTGGTTGGAGAACGGCCTGCCGAGCTCAAAATTTGAGCGTTTTAGCGGCGGCGCAAGCCTTAGGGCGGCAGTGGCCGAAGGACGCTGGACCCTTCCCCTGGTTTGGAAGCTTGCCGAAGGAGGCTACGACGGCTTTGGCGTTGCCCTAATGCGCCGGCCTGAAGAACTGGATAATCTTCCTGAGCAGGCCTGTATTGCCGAGAGCCTGGTGGATATTGCCGAAGAAATCGGGGTAATTGTCGCCTGCCATCCCGACGGGAGCATGGCGACTTTTCCGCCGGTGGCCATGGAATTTCACCCGAGTGCCAACCAGGTCGAATTCGTGGTTTGCCCCGCTCCCCTGCCTGCCGAGGCTTTGGCCGAAGCCGAAGAACTTGCCCGTCGGGCGGCCAGCGCACTCGGAATCTTAGGCCTTCTGGCCGTTGAGCTGTTCTACACCCGTGACGGGCAATGGCTCATCAACGAAGTGGCTCCGCGCCCTCATAATTCTGGACACCTAACGATTGAAGGCTGCGAGACCTCGCAGTTTGAGCAGCTCCTGCGCTGCGCCACCGGACTCCCCTTGGGTTCAACGGCACTGCGCCAACCCACCGTAATGGCCAACGTGGTCGGTGCTGCAGGGCATCATGGTCCGGTCGCCTACGAGGGCTTGGAACGCGCCCTTGCGGTACCCGGAACCCGGCTGCACCTCTACGGAAAATCAGAAACTCGCCCCTTTCGCAAACTGGGCCATTGGACTGCCGTAGGCAAGAGCCTCGACGAGGCCCGAAGCCGAGCTGCAGCCGCCCGCAACGCACTAACCGCCATTAGCCACTCTCAATCATGAAGACCAAAGAATCCGCCCGCGTGGGCATAGTCATGGGAAGCCAAAGCGACCTGCCCGTCATGCAAGGCGCTGCAGACAGCCTCAAAGAATTTGGAATAGCCTACGAAATCACCGTGGTCTCGGCCCATCGAAGCCCCCTGCGTATGATCGAGTACGCCCAACAGGCCGCCGGTCGCGGAATCCAAGTCATCATCGCGGGAGCCGGCGGAGCGGCACACCTCCCAGGCATGATAGCGAGCGCAACTCCCCTTCCCGTGATTGGGGTTCCGGTCAAAAGCAGCAATTCCATGGACGGATGGGATTCCGTTTTAAGTATTTTGCAAATGCCTAAAGGAGTTCCCGTAGCTACGGTGGCCTTAAACGGAGGCGCCAACGCCGGCATCCTTGCCACACAAATTTTGGGTGCCACCGACCCAAGCCTAAGGCAAGTCATAGCCGACTACAAAGAAACCATGCGCCTCTCGGTAGAAGACATGGCAAAGTCAGTGGAAAATTCGTAAGTTCAACTCATGAGTCAATCAAAAACCGACAATTGGGACTGGGACGCGATTGAAGAAGCGGCTCAGATTGGCCGTGAGAGTCCGTTGAGTTCCACTCAAAACGTGAAGCAGATGCTTAACCAAATTCTTGAGGCCGCGAAGCATTAAATTTCCCACCAAAGCCAATCAAGACCTCTTAGAAATTTTTCAGTATTCGCTTGAAGCGTTTGGGGAAGCTCAAGCTGAGCATTACGTATCGGATGTGCTCAAGCGAATAAATATCCTCAGCCTATTCCCAATGATTGGTGTCCAATCGAAGAAATCCTCACTTCGAATTTTACCCGTACAAAGTCATGTTATTGTGTACGAAGTATACCCGTAGCATCTTGCCATCCTTCGGATTCTTTCCGCAAAGACCACAACATCAAAACTATAGGGCTTTCAACCTCGCCATCACCACTTCTTTTTTGCGGTTGGCAAC